>PMQB01000644.1 GCA_003169195.1 Bryobacterales bacterium | reverse complement strand
ATTATGATTGCTCCCATGCCCGGTGCCGTTCCTACGAAGCCGGGTTCCGCGACACTTCCCATGCCGGGCATCATCCTCGAGGTGGTGGATAACAGGGGCGTGGAAGTCGGCAACAATCGTGAAGGGTTTCTGATCATCAAGCATCCGTGGCCGAGCATGGTGCGTACGATTTGGGGCGATCCGAAGCGGTTTGAAGAGCAGTATTGGTCACGAGTGCCCGGTTCGTATTTCACAGGCGNNGCAGCGCGCCGCGACGACGATGGCTATTACTGGGTGCTGGGTCGCGTTGACGATGTGATGAACGTGAGCGGTCACCGGCTCAGCACAATGGAGATTGAATCCGCGCTTGTGCGGCATCACGCGGTGGCGGAAGCAGCGGTGGTGGGCAAGCCGCATGAAATCACCGGGCAAGCCGTGTGCGCGTTTGTCACTCTCAAAAAAGGAACTTGGGATCATAAGGCCTTATTGCTGGAACTAAAGCAATTTGTTGGTCATGAGATTGGACACTTTGCGCGCCCAGAGGAAATTCGCTTTACCGATGCTCTACCCAAAACACGCAGCGGCAAAATTATGCGGCGGCTCTTGCGCGAGATCGTCACCAGCAACGGTGCACCCGTGGGTGATGTGACAACTCTGGAGGATTTGACCGTGCTGTCAAATCTCTCCTCCCAACACGACGACGATTAGCCGTTAGGGCATCACGATAATCAGTTCTAACTCCGGATTCGGAAAATCCGCGGGAACCCACGTTGCGAAGTTGCGCGAACGCTTTATGGCTTCCCACTCCGGGCCATCTTGATTGAGGCTGAAATATTGGTAATTCAGTTTCACCGGGATGGCGCTGGGGGGAATTTGCAAATGTCGCAAAGACACGCCCGGCAATGCGTTGCGCACCAAATGCTCCATATGGTTTGCTGAACATGCCTTGATGAGCCTGGGTGCTTTGCCAATCAACTCGCCTTCCGGCATTTGTGCGTTCACTGCCAGATAGAGTTTGGTGTCTTGCAGATATTTGTCGTCGGCCAGTGGCGTTGTGTAGATGGAAGGGCTCGCATACTTCAGCGGCAGTGCGATGAAATTGCTGGGGATGACCGTCTCTAATAAGTAACGGATTTTATTATCGAGATCGGTGAAACGACCGCCTAGGTCAGTGTGATCGTAAGCCGGCAGGTCGGCGGGAAACACACTGCTAGAGAAAGTGGTTAATGCTCCAGCCAGTTGGTTCATCAAGTTGAACAAAACCTCCGGGTGTCCCCGGCGCACTTCAAATAAGTGACGCAGCGGCGGGAGGTAGGTATTGGTTGTGTAGAGCAGCCAGAAGTTAGCCACGTCCGACGCCGTGAATTCCGCCAAGCCCTGACTCTTCTGCCGGCGCATGCCCGCAAGCGATGCACTTTTCGCCGTGAGATTTTCTAACAATCGCCGAGCGATCGACATGAGATAGTCGCTGGCTGAAATGTTGAGCAGCGGCGGCACGAACGTGGGGTCAAACTGCATCAACCCGCTGTCGGTCCGCGTAACGCGTGCCACTTTGATCGCAGGCGTGCCTTCGCGCGCTTCAGAATCCACCAGCAGGCGAAAATTCTTGCGTGCGATTTGCACGGGCCGCTCAATCTGTGATGCGTTTTCATCGCGCAGCAATGAGACTTCGGCTAGATAACGCGTGTCGGCATCGGAGTTGGCCGTGGTCGCCACGTTCACATTTCCATATCTCCAAGCAGGTACCGCCAGATGAACATCAATGGTCGTGCAGGTTGGATCGAAATACGCCGCCAGTGGCTTTGGTAAGGGGGCAAGATCAGAATTGGGAATGTCGAACACCAAGCCGTCGGGAAAAATGCCGGAAGCCGAATCAATGGCCAGGTTTCCAGCCGCCAAGGCATCTCGGTCGAGCGTGAGAGAACGAAAGCCCCACGGAAAATAGTTCAGGGCATCCACCCGGAACTGCATTAAGTCTTCGTGGAAGATATCCTGTGCCTGCAAGTGCTGCGGCGACAGGAATGTGCCCTTGGCCCAGATCACTGGTTGAAGTCTACGCATGGCGGATCTCCGGCGAGTTAGTTCGTCGCCTTAGTGTATTGGTTAATCCAATCAATTACGGTTTTATACCAGAATTGACTATTTTGCGGCTTGAGAATCCAATGGCCTTCATCGGGAAATTGGACCAGTTTTGAAGGCACGTTCATTTGTTGTAAGGCGGTGAAGAGTTCTTGTCCCTGGCCAATCGGTACGCGGTAATCTAACTCGCCGTGAGTGACCAGAGTGGGTGTTTTGAACTGCTTTACATATGTACTGGGAGACCACTGGTCATACATCGCCGGATTCTCCCACGGGAACCCATGAAACTCCCACTTGGGAAACCACAACTCATCCGTTGTTCCCGCTTCACTCGCAAGATCAAAAACGCCGGCATGTGAGACGAGTGCTTTAAAGCTAGTAGTGTGGCCTAAAATCCAATCGATCATGTAGCCGCCATAGGAACCGCCAGCCGCTGCTATTCGATTGGCGTCAACATAGGGAAGTCCGGAAACCGCGTTGACAGTGGCCACAATCGACTGATAGGCCCGGCCGCCCCAATCGCTATTTACTGCATCCGTAAAGTTTTGTCCATAACCAATGGAGCCTTGTGGATTCGGCATCACCACTACATATCCGGCTGCGGCGAACACTTGCGCGTTCCATCGATAGCTCCAAGACTCGCCCCAGTCACCCTGTGGTCCGCCATGAATCAGGAACAACACGGGATACTTTTTTGCGGGATCGAAGTCGGGCGGCTTCACGATAAAGCTCTCCACTTTCGACAATTCAGGGCCATCGGTCGACAGTCGCTCCAATGGTGTGAGCTGATAGCTCGCCAGAATGTCGTCGTTCATGTGCGTTAAGGCAACACCACTGCCGCCCTTGGAAGTGGCTTTGAAAATTTCGACAGGCCGCGATCCACTCTGTTCCGCATAAACCAGAACCTTGTCGCCGGGTGTGAATTGCATCGAGCTAACTGACGTAGGGCCCTGCGCGATCGTCCTTACCCCGCCACCATTGGCGGCAATCATCATTAGCGGCTGGGTGCCGTGGTCATCCATGGTGAAGAAGAGGCGCTTCGAATCGGCAGACCACGTGTACGATTCAACCCACCGGTCGAGCGAATCTGTCAAGCTGGTGATCGCGTTGGTTTGCAGGTCCATCACCGCGAGCCGCCACAGGTCGCTCTCGTAGCCGGCGCGTGTTTGAGTGCGGAACGCCAGCAATTTTCCATCAGGAGAAAACAGCGGGCCTTCATCGCCTCCCTTGTTTCCGGTGAGTTGCTTGGGCGCGCCTCCCGCGGCAGGTACAAGGTAGATGTCGGAGTTCGTGCTGGTGGATAAATCCGTATCGCCGTTTGCTACATAGGCAATTTGCACGCTGTCGGGAGAGAATGCGTATGGCTCGGGACCTCCAAGCGAGAACGGAGGAGTGTCATTGGGGCCAGGCGTTAGATCGCGCACCTTGCCTGCACTCAAAGTTTGAATCAGCAAATGACGGCGCCGGCTCCCCTGATACTGTGTCCAATGGCGGTAGAGCAAGTTGGTGTAAACGCGAGCGTGCATTTTGGATTCAGCGTCTTTGTCGAGATTCGCTTTGTTACACGCGGCATCATAGTCTATGCCGGCCACCGCGTTCGAAGGAGAGCATCCTGGATAAACATCACTGGTGAAGATGATCAAGCCGCCATCGGGCGAGACTGTCACGCCATCTGCGCCGGTGGGAAGATTTGTGACAGCGCGCTGATCACTCCCGTCTGCCCCCATCGACCAAACCTGCGTGTTGCTGCTGCCGGACGTGTTGGCGCGGTCGGAGATATAGAAAATTCTCTTCGAATCTGGACTCCAACGCGGCCGCGTGTTGGACATGCCTTCGGTTGTGAGGCGAAGGGGCGGCCCGCTGTCCACCGGCACTACAAAGATCTGCGTTGGCTTATTATTAGCTGGTAGATCAACGGTCTGCACGGTAAACGCAATCAGCTTTCCATCGGGCGAAAGCTGTGGATCGTCAATCCTAGCAATTTTTGCTAAGGCGTCGTACGTGAATGGCGTCTTTGCCGCGAGCTGAGTGAGGCAACCTAGGCCGAGCAAAAGCCCGCACAAGATAGCAGTGCGCATGTTCCATATTGTATAGAGCCGCATGGCGAACGATAAAGTTGAGAAGCAATTAGCGGGTTTAAACGCGCTGCGGGCGGCTGGGCTCAACGCGGAAACGGCAGCGTTGTTGAAGAAGGCGCTGGGCGATAAGGTGAACGTTGTAGTGGCCAAATCGGCGCAGATTTGCGCGGACTTTTCGGCCACGGAGTTGATTCCGGATTTGAAAAAGGCCTTTGAACGAATGTTTGAAGGCAAAGACCAGCAATGCTGGGGCAAGACCGCGCTGGCTAAAGCCCTTAAGGATCTGGGTGTGGAGGAATCGGCAGTCTTCCTGCGTAGCATTCAGCATGTGCAGTTGGAGCCGGTTTGGGGCGGCAGCGAAGATACTGCCGCCGCGCTGCGCGCCACTTGCGCCTTCGGCTTGGTGCAATGCAAAGACCTTCCGCGCGATGAAACTCTTCGCTACCTGGTAGACGCCATGGCGGACAACATAGGCACCGTTCGAATGGACGCGGCGCGTGCTCTGGAGCAAATGGGCGGCCGCGATGCGGTTTTGCTTCTGCGTTTGAAAGCGCGCCTGGGCGATCTTGATCCGCGCGTGAACGGTGAGGTGCTGGAAGCGCTGCTTCATCTGGAAGGAAAAGCCGCAGTGCCGCTTGTGGCTGAGTTTCTTGAATCCACAGATCAAGAAGTGGCCGAGGAAGCAGCGTTAGCCTTGGGCGCTTCACGCTGGCCTGAAGTGTTTGAGTTGCTGAAGAAGGCTTGGGAAANNCCGCTTTGCAGTTCCTGCTGGATTTGGTGCGGGAAGGCCGCCCTCATGACGCGGAAGAAGCGCTTCATGCATTGGAACTTCAAAAATCGTCGGAGGAGATCGTCAAGCGAATTGAGGAGGCCGTTGCCGTGCAGGGCGAGGTCAAACTACAAACTATTTTTCGCCAACGGTTTCATCTCGATTAGATCCCACCGGTTGCCGTAGAGATCTTCGAACACCGCCACCGTTCCGTAGGTTTCATGCCTCGGCGTCTCGCAAAAATGCACGCCGCGCGCAGTGAATTCCCGGTGATCGCGCTCGAAATTATCGGTTTGAAGAATGAGGAAAACCCGCCCGCCGCACTGGTTGCCAATCTGAGCGAGTTGCGCGTCACCCACGGCTTTGGCCAGCAACAGTCGCGTTTCCTTTGCACTCGGCGGAGCCACCAGCAGCCAGCGTTTGTCCTCTCCCTGCGGCGTGTCTTCCACCAACTCAAAGCCGAGCGTCTTCACGTAGTAATCGCGCGCTTCGTCGTAATCGCGCACCAGGATCGAGATGGAAGCGATATGCAGGAGCCCGTCCCTTGGTAGTATGACAGGGAAGCCCTAGTTTCTGCGGCCTTTTCCCCATGATTCGACCATACCGGGGGGTGACACCCAAAATTGCTGAGTCTGCCTATGTCGATGCCAGCGCGCAAGTGATTGGCGACGTCGTGGTAGGCGAACGCTCCAGCGTTTGGCCCCTTGTGACCATTCGCGGCGATGTGAATCATATTCGCATTGGCGACGAGACCAGCATTCAAGACAACAGCGTGCTGCACGTGGATCATCGCGTGTATCCGTGTATTGTAGGCAACCGCGTTACCGTTGGGCACAGCGTCGTTTTGCATGGGTGTGTGGTAGAAGATGAGGCGCTGATTGGCATTGGAGCCATTGTGTTGAACGGCGCGAAAATTGGAAGAGGCGCCATTGTGGCCGCGGGTGCGTTAGTACCCGAAGGCATGGATGTTCCGGCAAATACGCTCGTAATGGGAACTCCGGCCAAGGTGAAGCGCCCCGTTACCGCTGAAGAGCAGGAACGCTTCCAGGCGAATTGCCAAAATTACGTGAAGATCACAGCCATTTATAAGGAAGAGCAGTCTTGATTCAAGCCGTTAAGGGCATGCGCGACATTCTGCCTCCGGCGAGCGCAGTTTGGAATGAGGTGGAAGCCGCCGCACGCCAGGTATTTCACAGATTCAATTACCGCGAAATTCGCACTCCGCTTTTGGAGGAGACGTCGCTGTTTGCACGTGGCGTGGGCGAGGAAACCGACATTGTAAGCAAAGAAATGTACACGTTTGACGACCACGGCAGCTCGCTAACATTGCGTCCGGAGAATACCGCGTCTGTGCTCCGCGCCTATGTGGAGCACCGGCTTGATCAGCAGCCGGGCCTGCAGAAGCTTTACTACATTGGCCCCATGTTTCGGCGCGAGCGTCCGCAGAAAGGCCGCTACCGCCAGTTTTTTCAGATTGGCGCGGAAGCGATTGGCGCCGATTCGCCGGCCGTGGATGCGGAAGCGATTGAACTCGCAGTGGCGGTCTTAGAAGCAGCGGGTATCAGCGGATTTGACCTGTTGATTAACTCGGTGGGTTCGAAAGAGTCGCGCGCGAAGTACAACGACGCGTTGCGTGCGGAGTTGAAAGAAGTCGCGCCCACCATGTGTGAAGATTGCCGCCGGCGTGCGGAAACGAATCCGCTGCGCGTGCTGGATTGCAAGGTGCCGGCGGATCAGCCGATCATTGAAAAGCTGCCTTCGATTCTGGATTTCTTGGATAGCGACGATAAAGAACACTTTCGGCGCGTGCGGGAATTTTTGGATGATCGCGGCATCAAATACACCGTGAAGCCTCGCCTCGTGCGCGGGCTCGATTACTACATGCGCACCACGTTCGAAATTACGCACGGTGCGCTAGGTGCGCAAAACGCAATTCTGGGCGGTGGACGCTACGACGGCTTGGCCGAAACNNAGTACTTGATCTTTACATTGCGCCCATGGGCGATACCGCGTTGCGGCATTGCGCCGTGTTGGCTGGAGAAATACGGAAGTTGAATTTGTCAGTGGAAGTAGGAACAGATCGAAAGTTAAAGCGCATGCTGGAGCTTGCGAACAAACTCGAAGCGCGGTTCACGCTCATTCTAGGTGACAACGAAATTGTTTCCCAAGCGTACAGTCTGAAGAACATGGCGACAGGCGAACAGGAAACATTGTCGCGGGCCGCTTTACTCGATCGATTGAAAAAATAACAATGGCTGAAGTACAACTGGACTTTTTGGGCGATCTTCGCCGGACACATAGCTGCGGAACCTTGCGTTCGAGCGACACGGGAAAAACGGCGCTGTTGATGGGCTGGGTGCACCGGCGGCGCGATTTGGGCGGCGTCATCTTTATTCATCTGCGAGACCGCGATGGCATCACTCAACTGGTGTTTGACGAAAGCAAGAATGCGGCCGCGCATAAACGCGCACAAGAGCTGAGTTCGGAATTCGTGATTGCGGTAGAGGGCTTAGTGGATAAACGCTCGGCCGATACCGTGAATCCGAACATCATCACAGGCGAAGTTGAGATTGCGGTTTCGAAAATCTGGATTCTCAACGAATCGCGCACCCCACCGTTCCCCGTGGAAGACAACGTGGACGTGAAGGAAGAGGTGCGTCTGAAATACCGCTACGTGGATTTGCGTCGGCCCAAGGTTCAGAAGAACATCATCATGCGTTCTAAGGTGACGCTGGCCATCCGGCAGGCTTTGTATGCGCAAGGGTTTCTGGAAATTGAAACGCCCTTCATGACGCGTTCCACTCCCGAAGGCGCGCGCGATTATCTGGTGCCCAGCCGTGTGGCACCGGGCAGTTTCTACGCACTGCCGCAATCACCGCAGATCTTTAAGCAGTTGCTGATGGTGAGCGGTTACGAACGCTATTTCCAGATTGTGCGCTGTTTCCGCGACGAAGATTTGCGGGCTGCCCGCCAGCCGGAGTTCACGCAAATCGATTTGGAAATGTCGTTCCCGCAGGAAGAACAGATCTACGAAGTGATTGAGCCACTGGTGCAAGGCGTAGTGGCGGCCGCGGGCAAGAAGATGGATGCCAAGATTCCGCGCATCACGTTCGCAGATGCCATTCTGTCTTACGGCAGCGATAAGCCAGATCTGCGCCTGCCGCCCTTCTACTGTGTACAGGATTTGTTCGAAGGAACGGATTTCAAAACCGAAGGCTTGCCACTCGTGGCAATTCACATTCCGAAAACCGGCGTAATCAGCCGCAAGGAACGTGACGAGATTAAAGCGATTGGCCAGGAAAAGGGCCTGCGCATCTTTGACGATCTGAAGCGCTTAGAGCGTGACTATCCGGCGCAAATGGAAAAAGTGCGCGAGCGCGTAAAGGCTGCCGAAGATGATCTGGTGATCATTGCCGGATCGGCCAAACCCCTCGAAGGCGCGCTGGCCAACCGGCGCGTGCTGGAATTGTGCGGGCAGATGCGCGTGTTGTTGGCGCAGAAATATAACGACCGCCACAAGCTTCTTGATCCCGAAGATCTGCGCTTTCTCTGGGTCGTAGAGTTCCCCATGTTCGAGTGGGACGAAGAGGACAAGCGTTGGAACGCCGCGCACCATCCGTTCACCTCCGTACACGATGGCGATTTCGACAAGCTCACCAGCGATCCGGCGAACTGCCGCGCTAAGTCCTATGACTTGGTGTTAAACGGTGTGGAACTCGGATCAGGCTCCATCAGAATTCACCGCCGCGATATACAGACGAAAGTGTTCGCCGCCCTCGGGTTCAGCGAAGACGAAGCAAAGCGCCGGTTCGGCTTCTTGTTAGAGGCCCTGGAGTATGGCGCGCCGCCACACGGAGGCATTGCGCTCGGGCTCGATCGTCTCGTGATGCTGCTGGCTGGAGAGACCTCCATCCGTGAAGTTATCGCGTTCCCCAAGACAGCTAAGGGGACTGATTTGATGTGCGAAGCTCCGTCCACCGTACCTGATAGACAGCTGCGTGAACTAGGTATCCGGCTGAACATTCCTAACTCATAAGTTGTAGCACCACCTTGCGTTCGTGTGGCTGGGCTCGATGTTCAAAAACATATAAGCCCTGCCACGTTCCCAGCGCAAGACGCGAACCGATCAGCGGAATGGAAATGCTCGTCTGAGTCAGAGTGGAGCGGATGTGCGAGGTCATATCATCTGCTCCCTCCAGCGTGTGTCTATATTGCGAAACATCCTCCGGAACAAGTCGCTCGAAGAAGTCAGCTAAGTCAAGAGTGACATCCGGATCGGCATTCTCCTGAATCACCAGAGATGCCGACGTGTGTTGAATGAATACCGTGAGTAGACCATCCGTGACACCAAGCTTCTTGAGCCAGTCGTCCACCGCCCGCGTAAAAGCATAGAGCCCTTTGCCGCGGGTCGGGACAGTAAGCGTCGTATGATGCGTCATGACTACTGCGCAGGTAAATGCGGATGGTAGTCGGGATACGCCGGGCGAACGAAGGTCTTCGGAGGATTCTTCTCCAGCAGATCAAGCGCCTCTTTCACCGCACGCTCCAATTGCGGATCGTGACCCTGCCGAACAAGCTTGGGATCTTGATCTACTTCGATATCTGGTGTAATGCCATGATTTTCCACCTCCCACTCACCAGCGAGACCATAGAACGCCCAGCGCGGAGCCGTAACACTGCCGCCATCCAATAGAGGCGGATAGCCGCCAATGCCCACAAGCCCGCCCCAGGTCTTCATTCCCACCAGCGGGCCGAGTCCTGCTTTGCGGAAATACCAAGGCATCGCGTCGCCGCCTGATCCGGCGAATTGGTTCACGATCATCACCTTGGGTCCGAAGATCGCTTGAACGGGATCGGTGATATCTTCGCCTTCGCGCGTTGTGATGCGTGCCATGGGATGACGCCCCAAGTATTCGATGATGTAGTCGGCAATATCACCGCCATGGTTGTAGCGTTCATCCAGAACCGCGCCTTGCTTGCCTATCTGCGCAAAGAAATAACGGTTGAAGCTGGTATAGCCGCCATTCGCCGTATCGGGCAGGTGGACGTAAGCAATCTTGCCACCACTGAGTTGATCCACTTTTCGGCGGTTGTCTTCAATCCATGCGAGATGCCGAAGAGCGGTTTCGTTTTCCACCGGAACAACAGTCACATCGCGCGCCCCGGTACCATCAGCGTTAGGGCCGACGTGTAGAACCGTTTGCTTCCCGGCAGTCTCCTGAAAGTAACTATAGATGTTGGTATTGGCGCGCAGATCGCGGCCGTTAACCGCCAGTAGGTATTCGCCGGTCACTACGTTGACGCCGGGTTGTGTGAGTGGCGCCTGTAGCCCCGGATTCCAGTTCTCGCCGTTGTAAATTTTCGCAAAACGCCAGCGGCCGTTTTCGAGTTTATAGTCTGCGCCCAACAGGCCCACTTTCACTCTGGGCGCCTCGGGCTCGGATCCGCCACGAATGAACATGTGGCCAATGTTGATGTTGCCAAGCATTTCTTCGAAAAGATAGTTCAGGTCGTCGCGGCTGCTCGCACTCTCAACCCAAGGAGCATAAAACCCTTCGGCGGCCTCGAGATTCAATCCGTGCGCATGCGGGTCATAAAGAAAATCGCGTTCGATGCGCCAAACTTCGTGATACATCTGCTTCCACTCCGCGCGCGGATCGACATAGACTTGCAAGTCGGCCATTTTGAGGACGCCTTCTCCAGGTTTGGGAGGAGCCTCGGAGGCGGCAATGATCCATTGCTCGCCCTGGCGAATAAGCATTTTCTCGCCGTTATCGGAGAGGATGTAGGCGGATACCCCGCCGACGATTGGATCAGTCTTGCGCGTTTTGAAATCGAACTTAGTGACGCTCAGCGGCGGCGGCCCAAAACCGCCGTCCACAATCGGGCGATCCACAGTGAAAAGAATATTTTCTTTGCCCGGTACAGCCGCATAGTAGTTCTTTTCCGGCAATGGGACAGAGAGAATCCGCTGCTGTATATTGTCAAAATCGATCATGACTTTCAGCGGCTCTTTCTCCTTCTTATCCTTATCCTTCTCTTTATCCTTGTCTTTGTCGGCGTCCTCCTTCTTTTCCTCATCACTCAACGGAACGAGCGGTGATGGCAGATCTTTTCTCAGAACCGCAACGTAAACGGCGCTCGTCACGGGATGGCCAATGCTCGTCATATCGATCCAGCCTCCGCTGAGCGCAATGTTCGTAGAGGCCAAGAAGTAAAGATATTTACCCGTTTTGTCAAAGGCCGGAGCCGTCGCATCACTTAACCCATCGGTGATCTGCGTGGTTTTGTGGTTATCAAGAGAGTAGGCAAAAATGCCGTGCAGATGATTGTGTAACTGGCGCGCATAGGCGATCCATTTACTATCCGGCGACCAATTGGGCCGGAAGTCATAACTGGGGCTGTCATAGAGATCAGTGTCCACTTTGACAGGCGTCTTTTTGTCAAGATCGACATACCAGAGATTGAGGCGTTTATCGAAGTAGGCAATGTGTTTGTTATCGGGCGCCCAAGTGGGTGAGTAAAAGAACGAGGGCGGAAAGCCGAGATTGATCTTAGTAACGGTGCCCAAGCCGTTTTGATCGCGTATGTGGAGTGCGTATTCGCCGGATTCATCGGAAAAGTAAGCGATAGATTTGCCGTCGGGAGACCACGCTGGATCGCGATCGGCCACGGCTGCGCTGTTCGTAAGATTTCGAATATCGCCTTTATCGGAGGGAACCGTAAGTATTTCGCCGTGCGCTTCAAACACGGCCCGCTGTCCCGTTGGAGACAGCGCAGCGTTGTTAATGGCTTCGTTCTTCACTNNCAACCTCTGCGAGATCGGCGGCCACCGTGATTGGCACCGGATGCGATTTACCCGTGGCCAGATCAAAGAGATGCAGCGCGCCAAATTGCTCATACACGATGGCATCGGATGTTGCCGAAGCCGACTTGACATCAAGGCCTTCATTCTTAACTAACTCGCTAATCGCCTTAGAGGTTACGTCATAGGCGAACAGTGTGACGGGCCCTTTTCTATCAGAGAGAAAGTAAATCTTTCCGCCAACCCACATCGGATCAAAGTCATTCGAGTTTTGCCGAGGAATTTCCGTGACACTCGAATCAGACAGATCGGCGAGCCAGATCTTAAGAGTTTGACCTCCGTTATAGCGCTTCCACGCATTTTGCCAGTGGAACACAGGCGAATAAGCAATGTGCGACGCATCGGGAGAGAATGCGCCATCTTCAGCCATGGGCAGAGGCAGGGCACTGGGCAGCGCACCATCCAGCGGGAGTGTGTAGAGTTGCGCGCTATCAGCAAAGGCCTCGCGGCGCGAAGAAAACAGCACCGCCTTGCCGTCAGGCGTCCAGCCGGAGACGATGTCCGCGCCTGGATGATAGGTGAGGCGGCGAGGCACACCACCGGCGGCGGGCACAACATAGACATCAATATTGCCGTCGTATTCGCCGCTAAACGCAATCAACGAGCCATCGGGCGAGAAGTGCGGATTGGACTCGTGNNAACGGATGAGTTGGTGACTGCGCGGCGGCGCTGGCAATGGCAAGCGAAGCGAAAGCGAGAAGATTCAGGCGCATAGTTCTATTTTTATAAGTTCTGTGTTTTTAACTGCTGTGATTGAGAATACAACTTTTGAAAGAGTTGGCCCGTCTAGAGTTCTTTCGCCCGGGACGACCACTCCCACATGCCAAATCCCACACTTGCGGGAATGGGATGGCCAAGTCGCCGTGCGAGTGACGCGATCTGTCCTCTGTGATGCCCATCGTGCGCCACCAGATAAGCGAAGAACGAGGCCGCGTCGGGTTTGAAGCTTTTTACCTGACCCCCACTCTCCAGTGCCGTTCCAAGAAGCCCCGCAAGCGCCTCATGGCTTTCGCCAAGCGCCTTGATCGTTTCTTTGGCCGACGCACTCTCCTCTATCTTCGCCGGAAGCTGTGCGCCCGCCGCTTTCAGCCACATCAGCCGCACATTGTGAATGTGGGCCGCCATGGCAGCGATGCTGCGCCCTTTCCCCTCCGGCGTCTTGGCCGACCATGCTTCCGCCGGCACATTTTCGATGAGATACTGTGTGATTCGATTGTTAGTGGCTAACGCAGATAGTAGCGCAGCCTTGAGGTCAAACGGGGCAACGGTGGCTTTTGCCATCTTCGGATCATAACCAATGCCGAACGACAAAATTCGCTATAGCTTGATAGCTCTATCTATAGTGTTCATCTTGATTGGCGGCTACTATCGCGTGCAATCGCAACGCTCCGGCGAGCGACTCGACCGCACTAAAGAAGGCTGGCCGATTTTGATCGGTATCCGCCTGTTCGGTTTGCTCACTCTCGGATCAGCGGCTCTTTGGCTGTGGAATCCTGCTTGGTTCAGTCGCGTATCGTGGCCATTGCCAGTGTCGGTGCGCTGGCTCGGCGTCATCGGCTTCGCTTTGGCCGTTGCCTGGCTTCTCTGGATGTTCCACTCTCTGGGGAAGAACCTCACAGACACCGTGGTCACGCGCCGTGACGCCTATTTTGTGAACTACGGTCCTTATCGATTTGTCAGAAACCCTATGTACACTGGGGTTTTGTTGCTAGGTCTGAGTCTGGGCCTAGCATTAGGAACATGGCTGATTCCGTTGGCCGCCACCGCCATGTTCGCGCTCTTCTCCATCCGAACTCGAACCGAGGAAAGATATCTGCTCGAACGCTTCGGCCATCAATACGAATCCTATATGAAGCGTGTTGGCCGATTCTTTCCAAAGGTGCTCGGCTAAACCCGGAAATGGTAAAACCAAACATGCGCTGTCTCGCCGCCGTCTTACTCGCCACATCCTCCCTCCTCGCCCAGGAAAAACCCCTCGACACTGTTCGCCGCATCAAAGTCGAAGCCTTTCAAAACTCGAAGGTCATGGAGCAGCTATTTTTCCTGAGTGATCTCTACGGCCCCCGCCTCACCGCCTCTCCCGAATTTAACCAAGCCGCCGATTGGGCCGTCGGCCGCCTCAAAGAATATGGACTTACCAACGTCCACACCGAAAAATATCCCTTCGGCCGCTCCTGGTCTCTCGAAACCTACAACATCGAAATGACCGCCCCGCGCTTCTCCCATCTCACCGCCATCCCCCTGGCTTGGAGCGCCTCCACCAACGGCGTCCTCACCGGCGAAATTATGTACGCGCCCTTCGTCTCTTCCGGCTCCTTCGATATCGCCAAGAACCGCGAAGCTTTCCACGAATACGAAGCGAAATGGAAAGGCAAACTCCGCGGCAAGATCGTTCTCGTCTCCGAACCACCCGCGCTCAATCCCTCCACCCAGCCACGCTTCCGCCGCCTCACCGACGCCGACCTCGCCGAAATCGCGCATTCGCCCGATCCCTACAAACTCCCGCCCGCCCAATCTCTCGACGACATCAAAATGCCCGCTAAAGCCGAAGAACTGGGCAAACTCATGAACCAACTCCCGCCGCCTCTCATGTTCCAACTCTATGACCGTTACGAAGACCTCAACGATGAGCAAGGCCGCTTCTTTAGCGAGGAAGGCGCCGCCGCTGTCATCCGCGCCGACGAACGCGCACGCAACGGTCTAGTCTTTGGCGAAGCCGCCGGTCCTCACACAAGCAAAGATCCTCTCGCGCCTCCCACATTTGTTGTCACCGAAGAGCAATACTCCCGCATGACTCGCCTTCTCGAAGACAAACACACTCCGGAGTTACGCATCAATCTCAAAGCCAACTCATCCACCACCGACGTTGATGCCCTCAACATCATCGGCGAAATTCGCGGCGAAACTAAACCCGACGAAGTCGTCATGATCGGCGCACATTTCGATTCGTGGCACTCTGGCACCGGCGCCACCGACAATGGCGCAGGTTCAGCAGTCATGATCGAAGTCATGCGCATTCTCAAGGCCGCCCACATCAAGTTAGATCGCACTGTCCGTATCGGCCTGTGGAGCGGCGAAGAGGAAGGTCTCTATGGCTCGCGTGCTTACGTGAAACAACACTTCGGCCCCGAGCGCGACAAGTTCGAGGTCTACCTAAATCTCGACAACGGCAGCGGCAAAATCCGCGGCGTTTACCTCCAGGAAAACGACGCGGCCCGCCCCCTCTTCGAAGCCGCCCTTGCCCCCTTCCGTGACATGGGCGTAACAACCATCAGCCTGCGCAACACCGGCGGCACCGATCACCTATCGTTCGACGGCGTCGGCCTCCCCGGTTTCCAATTCATCCAGGATCCCCTCGACTACGGCAGCACCACCCATCACTCCGCTGCCGACACTTACTCGCACGCAGTCCCAGAAGACCTGATGCAAGCCGCCGCCGTTATCGCCTCCTGCGTGACTGACTTTGCCAATCAGCAACATCAATTCCCCCGTAAGTAACCCTAAACTGCGGCCCACTCAGAGTTTAACGGCGTGCGGAGGAACTTTTTTCCCTGCAGTGGAGTCCTTCCACCTATGCGTCGAATGGCCGAGATGCTCTTGCTGCTGTCCGCTTGCGCTGCTTTCTGCTTGCTCCTCGATTGGTTCGCCATTTCCGGAACCGTTGTCATCTCTGGAACCGTTGTCAATTGGATGACGCAACGGCCAGTCCCACACGTCGCGGTTCGTACTGAGCGGCTCAATGGCTCGGAAGCGCTTGGCTCTACCGATTCCACCGGCCGCTTCACTATTAAGGTTCCGAAAGCCGACGTTTACCCGCTCTTTGCCGACGACCCACGCTTTGGTCGCCTCCTGCAAGGCCGCTTCGTTTCCACCGTTCTCGCTTATCAGCGGGGCTGGCAACACTATGCCGGAATCGTCATTCCTGCCATTCCAGCTACCGAACTTTCCGGGCATATCTATGACGAGAGCGGCGCGGCCTTAAAGGGCTGTGACGTCTCCGCATGCATTTTGACCTCGGGGGCCGACCCCCAGATGCTTGAGAAAGATGGGGCCACAACTAACGCACTAGGTGCGTTCTCGTTCACGCGCCGGGGTGCCGATCGTTATTTCTTAGCGGCACGCTGCCGCCAGTATCTCCCCGGCGAACTGGCTGGTTACCAAGGTGTCGGTTTGGTTCCCTGGAAAGTGCGCAACTCTTGGCCGCCCGTCTTGTCGAAGCCTATCAACCTGCTTCCGGGCACTCACAAGGACGATGTTGTGCTTCGACTGCGCTCCGTTCCCAGTTATTCCATTCACGGCAATGTGGTCTTCAGCGACGGCAAACCGCCCCGCGCTGGCGTGATCTATTCGCATGAGTTGAACACACTGCCGGCCGATCACGCCTTGGCGCTCTCTTCCCAGGCCTTGGGCCAGGAAGCCTGCGATTGGGATGCTAACCGTGGTACGTTTCACTGTGATTTTCTAACTCCCGGCAGCTACAATCTCGCCTTTGGTATGGATGGCGAGATTTCCTTTTCTGGAGGTGATGGTCCGGCCGAAGGCTTCCAAACCGCTGAGGTAAAAGTCGATGTAAAGGACGACAGCCGTCCCCAACCACCGGTCATCGTTCGCCTGCATGATGCGAAACCCAGACAAGCGCAAGCGATGCCCGACCCCGATAAAGGGCCGTTCGGTTATCTCCGTCTCCATCGCAATTGTGCCGCCGAACAGAAAGGCTTCTGGGTGCAGACCTTGGCCTGGAACGCAGCTGGAGAAATTATGCGAAACTTCTTTACACTCACTTGTACTGATGAGACCGTCTGGCCAGTAACACCCGGCGACTATGTCATCGCTTCCTATCAGCAGGGCTTTTTCGATCGTTCGGGACCGAGGTCAGATCACAGAGTTATGTCTATGGTCAAAGAGCATGGCACTACGGTGACTATTCGCGCCGGACAAACTACTGCCCTCGAACTACGCGCGGTTACCACCGGCGAAATCATCCGCATGGCTCTCGCCTCTTTGCGCGAACCGTCAATCAAGCATGAAAACCAGTGATCGAAGACTCCTTCTATCAAGAGCGTCTGCAATTTCTAGGCTCTGTCGAACCTCTGCGCGAAGCTTGTCTCCTTCATAACTATCTGTACGCCATGGAAGAATTCGATTGGCTGGTGTATGCTCAACCACCCTTCGGCGGCCCCGAACCAGTCCTAAAAAATCTGGGCCGTTACACCCACCGCGTCGCCATCTCGAATCAACGTCTGCTCGGACTCAAAGATGGCCAGCTCTCGTTTCAGTGGAAAGACTATCGCGAGTCCGACAAACAAAAACATTCGAAAACCATGACCGTCCCCGTCGACAGTCACAAGTCTCGAAAATAGTTCGCAAATACTTGCCCGCCCCTGATTCAAAAGCACTTAATCATAATCATCCCGCCCGAAAAACCGACAATTGATTCTCGACACGTCCTTTGCGCACGCTATTTTCCAACCAGGAGTACCTCACATGCCTTCTGAAAACATAAACGGCTCGACCCAAAGCAACGAGTCCAAGCGTCCTGCTACCGACGCGCAAATCAACGCGAATCGCCAGAATGCCCAACACAGCTCAGGGCCCTCCGAGGCTGGCAAGGCCAAGTCCTCCTTAAATGCAGTGAAGACCGGGTTGACGGGCCGGAGTGTTCTTCTTCCCACCGACGACGTCGAAATCTATCAACAACACGTCGCCCGCATCTTCAGCGATCTCGCGCCTGCTACCGACCGCGAACGCGCCGTCGTGCAAACCATCGCTGACACCGAGTTTCGTCTGCTGCGCATCGTTCCGCTCGAAGCCGCCATCCTCGCCATCGGCCGCCGCGAGCAGCAACACATGGTCCTCGACGAACCCGAAGAAAACCGCGAAGCGCTGCTCCTCGGCTATATTTCTTCTTTCTACAAAAAGGATTTCAGCAACATCGCCCTGCAGGAGCGTCGCCTTCGCAATCAGCGTAAGGAAGATCTTCTCGAACTCAAAACTTTGCAGCAGGAACGCCTGGCAAAGGAGAAAGCGGAGCGCGAACACCTCAAAAACGAAATGAAGCGCGCCGACCGCATCGTCGACACCGCCCGCACGTATAAGATTCAATACGACTTCGCCGAATTTGGGTTCGTTTTTACAAAAGCCGAATACGACGCCTATCGCACCAAAAACACCAACTATTACCAGCTCACCGGCACCTCTCTCGACCCTGATCAGTTCCTGCAGTCCATCAGAACGGCGCAAAAAGTGAGCTAGACCGCGACCCACAGGTCGCTGGCAATGGTCGAAACCCAGGTCAAAACCCGAAGTGTGTCTAAACCCGGGAACATCCAACCCGTACTCTACGTATCGTTTAGTTCAAGGAGAGTCCTCATGCTACGCACCCTTTTCGCCACCGCCACCCTGGCCGCCCTGTCCCAAATCGCCTGGGCCGACGAATGGTCCAAACACTATAACGTTTCCGGCAAACCTGAACTCCGCATCACCGCCGGCGACGCCTCCGTCACCGTCGAGGCCAGCAACGACCACGTGATCGACGCCAAACTCACCACCATCGGCTACTCCATCGGTCCCGGCGGCGTGCGCGTCGACGAACACCAAGTCGGCGATAAAGTCGAAATTGAGGTGAAGGTTCCATCCATGCACATGGGCTGGAACTGGGGCAATCACAGTATCCGTCTCGAAGTACGCGTGCCCCGCGAACTGGTCGGTGATCTCCATACCGGCGATGGCTCCATCACTATGCGCGGCCTCCACGGCGTCCTGCGCGCCGATACCGGCGATGGCAGTATCCATGGCGAACAACTCGACGGCACGCTCGATGCCCACACCGGCGATGGCAGCGTGCACGTGGCAGGCCGCTTTGACCGCCTGCAACTCCACACGCAAGACGGTTCTGTCGAAGTGGAGGCAAAAGACGGTTCAAAGCTGGAAGGTGATTGGCACATCCAAACCGGCGATGGCTCCGTTCATTTGCGCGTGCCCAAGAACCTGGCCGCCAATCTCGAAGCCCATACTGGCGACGGCAGCATTCACGTCGATCTGCCTACCACCACCGACCGTGTCAAGAGCGAACATGCTCTGCAAACCAAACTGAACGGTGGCGGCCCCGCGCTTCTCCTGCGCACCGGCGACGGTTCCATCTCTGTCACCAGCCTGTAGACTTTCTCTGTAATTCAGGCTCAATCTCAGTGGGCAAAATCGGTTCCATACGATTCGATTTTCTGTATCGAACTGCCATCTCGAATGCTACTTGAGGACTCGCAAACAAGCTGTCAATTGAGGGCAACACGTTGGTTGTGTTGGCTTTCCTCCCGTCAAGAATTGCGACAGTCTCGCATTCTCATTCGGCGCGCGGTTCTTTATAGGGCTGAAATCTATCCCTGTCTCGGTCGTATGCAGTATGTGCATAGGTTCTGGTGCAGCCAAGCCCGCGCCCGAGTCCAATAGCTCTGCACAGTGCGCTCAGACACTCCCCAGGGCCGCTGGCGATTTCGTCATCTGCCAGCCCGGCAAAAATCGCATCTCCACTACCTGCACTAAGTTCGCGGATACCCGGAAAAGTGCACCCGGTCGTTAAAGGGCAGAGCACTGGAACCGCATAAGCGGAGGTACGCTTCATCGACCAACGCGGTTGCTTGCAGAGTGTGCTCGCTTCTCT
Source organism: Bryobacterales bacterium (assembly GCA_003169195.1). GTDB lineage: Bacteria > Acidobacteriota > Terriglobia > Bryobacterales > Bryobacteraceae > Bog-105. The sequence goes on along the minus strand of PMQB01000644.1, from coordinate 21,827 downwards.
CAGAGCGTAACTGGGCTAAAGCGATCTTCCGCAAGTTTTCATAGACGAGCGGCAGTAATTCGGCTTCGGCGGAGTCCTCCCCGGCCGTCATTCGGGCAAGAATCCCGGTAATCTCGCTTTATGCGGCCATCTTGGAATATTCACATAATATGCCCCAAAATGGTCGGTCATCACCGCGCCCGCGACTAGTTGTTTTTGCAAGCCCCATGCTGCTCTAATCCCTCAAGCGGAAAACAAGTCAGGAAAACGACACGAGGGGTTGGAATTTTTCCCGTCGGCCACGGATCCATTTCCGTCACTACCCTGTAACCGTCCGGTATATCCTACTTGCATGAGATTCGCCGTACTCTTCCTAGCGCTCGCCCTGGCCCCGACTCTAGTCCACGCCGCCGAAGACACGGCCATTCGCGCCGTCCTCGATAAACAGGTAGACGACTGGAACCGCGGCGACATCCCCGCCTTCGTCCAAAGCTATTCGGAAAACTGCGCATTTGTCGGCAAAACCATCGTCGAAGGCCGCGCCGGCGTCGAAGCGCGCTACCGCCAAAATTATCCAACCCCCGTCGCGATGGGCCATTTATCCTTTACCGATCTGAAAATAAAGAAGATCGACGATCGGGTCGCGGTCGTCACCGGTGCCTTTCACCTGCAGCGTTCCGGCGAGGCGGGCGGCGACAAAAGCGGCATTTTCAGCCTTGTTTTAGAGCGTCAAACTGGCGTCTGGCGCATCGTTCTGGATCACACTAGCTAGTGGTGCCTTCCACCGAAAATACCCGCGACGTGTAACCTAACTTATAGCTGGATCGCCTGATTTGTTTAGGGCTGAAATGTATCCGGCACGAAAACCCCGGATATGTTGGTAGAGCAAGAGCTAATCGAGAGGGCGCGCGGCGGAGACGCTGGGGCTTTTAATGATGTAGTTCTGGCCTATCGCAAGCGGATCATGGGCACTATCTCCCGGCTGATTGGTCGGCCGGAGGATGTAGAAGATGTCGCGCAAGAAGTCTTTGTGCGGCTTTACTACTCCCTCGATCAGCTTCGGACGCCCGAGGTGTTTGAACCGTGGTTGTACCGTTTGACGGTGAATGCTTCGTACGATTATTTGCGCCGGGCTAGGCGGCGGAACGAATCGCGCATGGCTGATTTGAGCGAGCAGCAGGTAATGATGGCTGATTTTGTGGCCAGCGGCCGCCACGAAGGGGTTGAGAAGCAAAAGGGTCAGGTGCGGGAGTTTGTCGACGCGCTTTTTCAGCACGTTTCTGAAGAAGATCGCATGCTCTTGACTCTGAAAGAGGTAGAAGGCTTATCTCTAAAGGAACTGGAAAAAATCTACCGCGTCAAAGAGAATGCCATCAAAGTGCGGTTGTTCCGGGCCAGGCAAAGGGTATTAAAGGCTTACAAGAAAGCAACGGTAGATGGTAACTTGTAACGTATAACGAGAGAGACTAAAATGAGCGACGATTCCAAACTCGATCAGTTGTTCCAAACATACCGCGCGGCTTGCCCGGATGTGGAACCCAGCACAAACTTCATGCCAAACCTATGGCAGCGCATAGAAAGCCGGCATTCGTTCGGATTTGTGTTTAGGAATGTGGCGCGCGCCACTATGACCGCTTGTGCAGCGTTGTGTCTGCTCTTAGTTTTTCTGAACTTCGCCTCGCCGTTCCGGGACGGCATGGCGCAAACCGCGAATTATACGGATGTTTTGATGGCTGAACACACTGCGGAAAACACCGACTATACCGAAGCAATTCACGCATCTTCACCCAGTGACGAGGAGGCACCTGCCGCTCACAACCGTTAACGGTTGTGAGTTCAGGATTTCGGCTATGCAACGCAATCAAGTGACTGCGGCAGCCTTCGCTGCATTGCTTTTCGTCGGTGGCGCGGCAGTGGGTGCCTTGGGCCATCGTTATTACGCCGCCACAACCGTGATTGCTGGGTCGCCCGAAGTGGCTCGGCACAAGTATGTGCAGGAAATGCAAGATCGCCTTAAGCTGACGCCGACCCAACTCACGCAGCTCGAAACCATCCTGCATGAAACCAAAGCCAAGACGCGCGCTGTGCGCGATTCCTATCAGCCCCAAATGCTGAAGATCAAGCAAGACCATATTGATCGCGTCAAAGCCATTCTCACGCCCGAACAAATCCCGGCCTACGAGAAACTCGTTGCCGAGCGCGAGCAGCGTTCCCGTGAGCAAGACGAACGCGACCGTCGCAACGCCAACGCAACCCACTAATTCATGTTCAATAGAATGTTGCTTCTTGCCGCGCTGGCTTTCGGCCAGTGCCTGACCCTTGCTGCGCAAACCCCCAACGTCGACCAGTTGTTGAAAGAACTGGAATCCGTTCACAATTTTACCGGCGTGACCATTTCGCCGGATGGCCATTGGGTGGCGTGGGTCGAGGCATCTGAGATCTATCTGCTCGACCGAACCGATACGGCGGCCAAGCCCATTCGCATCACGGCGGGCGATGGCGAGACCGTCCGCCATGAACACAGCGTGGTCTGGTCGCCCGATAGCAAGCAGTTCACCTTCATGCGCGATCAGAACCAGATCTATATGGTCGAGGCGCGTTCGCGCAAAGTCAAAATCGTCGCCGATCTGAATGGCTATGCCGCCGACGTGCGTTGGCGTCCCAACGGATCAGGCCTAGCCTATCTCTTCGCGGCAAACGGCGGCGGTGGTGGCCCCTTGGAAGCCGTCCCGGCCCAGACCGGCGTCATTGGCGGCCAGACTCACAATCAGCGCTTGATGGTGATGCAGAACGGCGATTCTGTTGCCGTCTCCCCGGCGGATCTGAACATCTACGAATACGATTGGTCGCCGAATGGCGAGAGCTTTGCCGCTATCGCTGCGCCTGGACCGGCCGACAACAACTGGTGGACCGCGAAGCTCTACACTCTTGACCTGCGATCCAGGGAAATGAAGCTGGTCTACACGCCGCCGGTCGATCGGCAGATTGCCGTGCCGCGCTGGTCGCCCGATGGAAAGAGCATTGCTTTCATCGGCGGCCTCATGAGTGACGAAGGATTCCTGGGCGGCGATTTGTTCGAGTACGCCGGCGGCGGTGTCACTAATCTCACGCCGGGCATGAAGACGTCGGCCAACGGCTTTCGGTGGCGCGGCAACAAGGAAATCATGTTCACCGAATACGTCGACGGCGGTGGCGGCATCGCGACCCTGAACACGGCCACTGGCAAATCGGAGCTGCTTTGGAAGGGTCCGGAGACGTTGCACGAAGACGGCAACTATCCGAACTTCTCCCTCGCGGCCGACGGTTCCACCAGCGCTGCTATTCGCAGCAGTTGGGCGGAGGCGCCGGAAATTTGGGCCGGCAAGATGGGCGAGTGGAAAAAGATTACGACCGTTAATGTGAGCCAGAAGCAACACTGGGGCAAAGCAGAAAGCATCACTTGGCAGAGTGAAGGACAACGAGTGCAAGGCTGGCTGGTTTATCCGGAGCACTTCAGCGCCACAAAGAAGTATCCGATGGTGGTCGAGATTCACGGCGGCCCGGCGAGTATGCGCGGAGTGGGCTGGCCGAGTTCCCACTTCGACATGTCCGTCATGGCGGGCCTCGGATACTTTGTGTTCTTTCCGAATCCGCGCGGCAGTTATGGCGAAGGCGAAGACTTCACGCGCGCCAACGTCAAGGACTTTGGCTATGGCGATCTCCGCGACGTACTCGCTGGCCTCGATGCTGTGGCCAAGATTGCGCCCATTGATCAGAGTCGCATCGGCTTAACTGGTTGGAGTTATGGCGGCTACATGACCATGTGGACCGTTACCCAGACACAGCGCTTCAAAGCTGCTGTGGCGGGCGCGGGCATTGCCGATTGGCTGAGTTACTACGGCGAGAACTCGATCGACGAATGGATGATCCCCTACTTCGGCGCGTCCGTCTATGACGATCCGGCCGTCTATGCCAAGAGCTCGCCCATCACCTACATCAAGCAGGTGAAGACCCCTACCTTGGTCATCGTAGGCGAGCGTGATGGGGAATGCCCATCGCCTCAATCGTTCGAGTTCTGGCACGCGCTGAAGACCCTCGGCGTGCCGACGGAGTTAGTCGTTTATCCGGGCGAAGGGCATTCGTTCAAAGAGCCGAAGGACCGCGTGGATGTGTTGCGGCGGACGCTGGAGTGGTTTCAGCGCTACATGTGAGCGCTGAGCATGACATGCGCGCCGGGCGTTCCGGGGTACATGAGCCAAGGCCCCGCACCGGCGGTGGTTGGTAAGCCAGTGCTCTCCGGAGTGGCGTAGGGAATGTAGATGACCCATCGTTCTTCGCCGCCAGTGACTTCGCCCTTGGCCGAATCGTAGCCTTGGCCGCTCAGCACATAAAGCATCCGCGGACCTTTAGGCAAAGCGACCTTGCCTTCTTCTACTTCTTTCCAGCGCTTCTCTTGCCGCTCTTTCCCTTTTAAGCCTTGGGCATTGAGTTCGCGGCCGCGCGCCATGTACGGCTCGAGGTCTTTGTGATAACAGGCCACGCTGAACGTCTTGGCCTTCGGGTCAGAAGCAAGACAGATGAGTTCGTTCTCGCCTTTGCGGAGCGTGACGAGTTCGCCTTTGTCGTTGTAACCGAGAACCGCCGCGCCGCTGCGCATATCTTTCGGCGCAGCGAGCACGGCGGATGCAATCTGGTCAGCATCGGATGCGGCCAATGCCGCGCCGTGGATGAATAGTGCAAGTAGGAGAAGTCTCATTAAGACTCAGTCTACTCTTCCTCCTCAACGGTCATGTGCGTCTTAGCCGCAGCGATAATCTTTTCAGCTTGTGGCGTGGGCACGTAGTCGTAATGATCGAACTCCATGTGGAACGAGGCGCGGCCTTGGGTCATGGAGATGAGTTCGTTCTGGTAGTTCAACATCTCGGACATGGGCACTTGGGCGTTGATGGTTTGCATGCTGCCCTTGATGTCCATACCGGAAATGCGACCGCGCCGGCTGTTGAAATCACTAAGCAGATCGCCGGCGAAATCGATGGGCGTTTCGACGCTGACCTTCATCACCGGTTCGAGAATGGCCGGTTTGGCCTGCTGCATCGCGGCGCGGAAGGCTTTACGGCCCGCGAGTTTGAACGCCATTTCGGAGGAATCGACGTCGTGATAGGAGCCGTCATAAACGGTGGCTTTGAAGTCAGTCACCGGGTAGCCGGCGAGAAAGCCTTGTTCGGCTGCTTCGATGATGCCCTTTTCGACGGCGGGTACGAAGTTGCGAGGGATGGCGCCTCCGAAGATTTCATTGGCGAATTGGAATTTTTCGCCGCGCGGGAGCGGTTCCATTCTGATCCAGCAATCGCCGAATTGGCCGTGTCCACCGGTTTGTTTTTTGTGGCGGCCTTGCACGCTGGCGGTGCCGCGGATGGTTTCGCGGTACGGAATCTTAGGAGCATGCAGTTGCACTTCGACACCATAACGGCGTTTCAAACGGCTGACAACTACTTCGAGATGCTGTTGGCCGTTGCCGGCCAGGAGAAACTCTTTTGTCATGGGATCGCGATAGAAGCGCAGCGATCGATCTTCTTCGAGGATCTTATGGATAGCTGTGCTCAGGCGATCTTCATCGCTGCGGGTTTTCGCAGAGATCGCGTAGGCGATGGAAGGCTCCGGGATCTCAACGCCTTTGTAGGTAGAGCAAGCGGCTTTTTCACACAGCGTGTCGCTGGTTAACGTGTCTTTGAGTTTCGCGACGACACCGATATCGCCGGCGCGCAGTTCGGTGACGGGCTGCAACGTTTTGCCGAAGGGAGTGGCGATATGGGCCAATCGCTCGTTGACACTAGAGCGCATGTTATTGAGGTGCGCATCGTCTTTGAGCAAGCCGGACATGACTTTGAAAAACGTAACGCGGCCGGCAAAGGGATCAGCCGATGTTTTGAAGACGAAGGCCGAGACCGAGTCGGTGGGAGAAACGTTCTTCTCGATCTCGTTCGGAGAAGGGAAGATCTCGGAGATGAGGGAGAGCGCGAGGTCGGTGCCGATGTTGTGAGAGGCCGAGAGGCAAAGGATGGGAAAGATGCGTCGAGACGCAACCGCTTCTTTCAGGCCCGTGACAATGTGTTCGACAGGCAAAGTTCCGGTGGCGAAGAACTCTTCCATGAGTTCATCATTTCCTTCAGCCACCATCTCGACCAGCGCTTCATGAGCCGTATCGGCAGAATGTTCCTGCGGGGTGGGGATGTCGCCTTCTTTGCCTTTGCCATCGGCGTCGGGCTTGTAGCAGAAGGACTTCATGCGGATGAGATCAATAATGCCGGTGAAGCTTTTTTCTTCACCGAGAGGCAATTGCACAGGGACGGCAGCGCGGCCGAAACGTTCGTTGATGCTGGCGACGGCGCGTTCGAACGAAGAGCGTTCGCGATCGAGCTTGTTGACGACAAAGATGCAAGGCAGCTTCATGTCTTCGGCAAACTGCCAAACTTTTTCAGTAGAGACTTCCACGCCCGCGACACCGTCGACGACCACGACGGCCGCGTCGGCAGCAATCATGGCAGATTGCGCTTCGGGCAGGAAGATGTTGAAACCAGGAGTGTCGATGAGATTGAGCTTCGTCTTTTGCCACGGAAGTGCGGCGACCGAGGAGAAGATGGTGATTTTGCGCGCCACTTCTTCTTCGTCGAAATCCGTGATGGTGTTGCCTTCGTCCACCTTGAGGTGCCGGTCTGTGGCGCCCGCGGTAAAAAGCATAGCGGAGGCAAGTGACGTTTTCCCGCTATGCCCGTGCCCAATCAAAGCGACATTCCGAATATCGGACGTGTCAAAGACCTTCATGATGAACCTCCAACGGAGAATCCGCGCCAGCCAACTCGGGCTGCGTTCGTTCAAGCGGTTGTCTCTCCACCTGAAGCCGAGAGCATATCAGAAACGGAATGGGGTTGTCAGTGAGTTGAAACATTTGGGGAGTGGGTTGATTGGGGATGTTTTTCCGTGTGACGCAGAATGGGGTGCGAAGGGAAAGTTGGGCGAAGGTTGAGCGAAAAGGGCGGACTTTTTGAGCTCCATTTGATGCCCGTTTGTTTTTAGCCGGTTGGGGCGGATTGANNCTGGCCGTTGTTTGTTGCGGCCGAGATGACATCTGACGACTCATCGGCTTTTAGCTGGAGCTCTAGGCTTGGGAGCAGTAATGGCGCAGCAAAATAACGGCGTTGTGACGTCACACCGCTGTCTCTTTACGGGCCTCATCGGTTGGCCTAGAATTCTTTGTCAGAAAGTATAAATTCTTACGCAAGGAGATAGCAGGGCAGCCTACGTTGCCCCTAAGGAGACAAAGTGACAAACTTACAGATTACAGAGTCTGAACTCAGACCTGCCGCCAAACTCTCGCCGGCCGCCTTCCTACTCGCCGTCCTTTCCTTCGCGCTGCCGTTTATTTCGGTGTCGTGTCAAAGGCAGGCTGTTGCGAAGCTGAGCGGCCTGGAACTCGCCACTGGTACAACGATTCATCAGCCGGCCCTATTGGGAGCTCCACAAGAGAAGAAGGTTGAAGGCCTTCCCATTGTGGCTATCGCACTGCTGGCTGCTGTTGGTGGCCTTGTTCTGGCGGTACTGAAACAGCCAAAAGCACAAATCGGAAGCACTGCCCTTGCCTTTGTATCGGCAGGATGTTTGCTGATGATGCGAAGCGAATTGAACAGCCAAATCACCGAGCAGGGCATGGGTCTGCTAGTGGTGAACTATCACTCTGGTTTCTACCTCGCTTTGCTCTTCCTTATGCTATCGGCGGTGCTCAGTTTCCTGCGTTATCAAATCGCGAAACCGCCCGTGGATTTCTCAGCAAGCCCCTATGCGCCGCCTGTGGGGTGAGCCGCCTTCGGTTTTCGACCAAGCGCTCAATTCTATCGATAAGGAGATTTCGTCAACATGGCTTACTGTTCTCATTGCCGCATTCAAGTAGCAAGCCGTTACTGTTCCTCTTGTGGTCAGCTCGCTGACGCTCAATCCGCGGTGATCGATGTTGCCCGTTCCGTGGAACTCGTCGACCATCCGCCAGCAAACATCGCACGTGGCCCCATTTCGAATCCGTCGGGCTACGTGGCGCCGATGGCCGGAAGGCCTGCTCCCAGCATGGGATCAACAGACACCAACCGGTTCACGAAAAACGCCGACGCTATGCTGCGAAGCACGGGGGAACTCATGGCTTGGGAAGGCAAGCCCTCGCAGGTTATGCTGCTCCCTCCCGCTGCGCTTTGGACTGCTGTTTTACTGGTGGCCATCATCTGGGCCTTCCAGATCCATGGTGGTTGGGTTTGGGTTCTCTTCTGGCTGGCCTTTGCGGCCGTCCATCTCGGACGGGAATTTCTGACTTGGCTGCACACCCGCTACCGAATTACCAGCCAGCGCCTTGAATATACGTCCGGCGTTTTCAGTAGCCGAACCGTGGCAACGCCACTTTCCTCCATAGGCGATGTGATCATTCACCGACCTTTCCCGCTCAACTTATTCGGCTTCGGTAACATCGATCTTGACCTTCCCGACCGGACGCGGCTGCAGCAAGGCGGTCACCCAAGACTCCGCCTTCGTTGCATTCGCGATCTTGAGTGGGTCCGCGATCTAATCCACAGTTCAAGCAACATCACCGGACAAGTTTGGGACAACTACCGTTTCGGCCGCTGAAACGGATCGATCCAGAGGCTGTCGCCGCCGCACTTCCGAACGCCATTTCGGACTGCAGTAACGCTCGCTACTTTCGCAACGGACACAGATCGTCGATGCTCAAATCGACCACCGGGAGATTATGCCATCGTGGACACGGCTGAACCAAAGTTGTTGGTATCCGCCGCAGGCGCGCACTGGGTTTTGAAGTGGGCTTCGCCCCGCCAAGTTCAGGTTACGCCGGCGTCCAACTATGGAAAGCCTTCATCGCGGCCAGCGAGGCGGCTTCGACCGCTTGAGGGTCGGCACCGCACGAACGCTTGTCGTCGGGTTGAGGCCGTGAGCGGAGCGCTTCAACACCATTACCACTCCAAAGTGTAGGCGACACCAAATGATTCAGCCGATCAACAACAGTTTAAACCGACCCCAGCGTTGGGTCGTGCATAGCCAGGAGTTTGCGATGCTGTCAGGTGTCTCGATTGCCCGCAAGGAGATCGGCGGCTACGCACTCGGCGTGGGTTGTGACGTACCGCCTGCCATGTCGCAAAATTCTGCTGTAATAAATGGCGATTTCGGTCGTCCTTAGTGTTGGGTCCCGTCATCGACCGATGCACAAAAAGGAGGTCATCATGTTACGGAATCGTTCGCGCGATTTAGTTTTTCTTTTTCTTATAGGCACCGGCCTAGGCGAAAGTGCATTCGCACAGACGCTGCCATTAGCGAGTTCAGGCAAAGTGCCGCAAGTAGCAGTCTCACACGCTGCGAACGTCTGCACGCTAGACCGCGCGACGGCGACCACGATCGACCCGAAACTCTTCTTGACCGATGGCCTGTCGACAAGGTGGAATTTTGCGACGAACCTGATCACCTTCATGAGAGCGAATGCCGACGGTTACTACCGCATCTTCACCATACGCCCCGACGGGACCGACCAGCGCGAAATTACCGAAAACACCCCAGGTTTGCCACGAAAACATCAAGGCGCGCCATATTGGCACCCGTCGGGAAAATACATTTTCTTGATTGCGCAAAAGGAACAATATACGAGCCCTAAACTCTTTGGGAATCCCGATTACGAAGCACTGCCTGGTTTTGGCCGCCACGACGATTTGTGGGTGATCACCGCGGATGGCCGGCAAGCGTGGCAATTAACGTACGAGGCTAACGCGGTGGATGAAGGCGTATTGCTGCCGGTGGTCTCAACCGACGGGCGGCAGGTAGCGTGGTCAAAACGCTTGCCTGGGGGAAAGTATGCGCTGATGGTGGCAAATTTTGTAGAAACGCCGCAGCCGCATCTGGAGAATCCCAAGAGCTTTCAGCCGGGCGGCGCTGTCTACTATGAGCCAGGTTCGTTCACCAGCGACAACCGAAGCCTGATGTATAGCAGCGACCAGGATACGCATAACTTTTGGCTCAGCCAGATTTATCGCCTCGATTTGTCCACCGGGCAAGGCGTGCGGCTCACTCAAGGAAACTTCTACAACGAGCATCCAGTGGTGGTGGCAACTCCGAGCGGGGACTGGGTTGTTTACATGAGTGCCTATGGCGCGCAAAGGCGGCCAGGGCGATTGACGCTTGGTACGGACTGGTATGCGATGCGCCCCGACGGAAGTGGAACCAAACGCCTGACGAAGATGAACTTGAACGCCAAGAGTGATCCAGAAAATGCCGGCTATCCGCAAGTGGCCACAACGGTGGCGATCAGTCCGAGTGGTGATTTTATGTTGGGAGACGTTCAGACGAAACTAGCAAAGCAGAACGGTATGTCGCATTTTGTTCGATTGGTGTGCGCGGCAGGTGCAGGACAGACAGCAAATAATACCTCGCGGCCGGCCGGGCGATCTCCCACCAGGGGAATTCACCCGCGCATCTGACTGCTGTTCGAGTGCTGCTGTGGGAGGACCTACGATCCAGCGCACTCCCTCGTCTGTTCCCGAGCCCGCTTTACTTTCGACAAGTGTTCAATTATTATTGTCGCTAACACGCAGAGGAGTCGTGTACCAATGCCGAAATACATGTGCGAGGCTAAGTATACAGCGGAGGGAAAGCGCGGCCTACTTAAGGACAAAGCTTCATCAAGGCAGGCAGTTGTGGAGAAGTTGTTTACGGCTTTGGGCGGGAAATTAGAATCCATGTACTTTTGTTTTGGGGATTCCGATGTCATCATTATTGGAGACTTTCCCGATAACACTTCCGCGGCGGCTGTCTCAGCGGTAGTATCCGCGTCGGGGGTGGTCGATGCTAAGATCGTCGTTCTGCTTACCGTTGCTGAAATGGATCAGGCGCTCAACAAGGCACCAGAGTACCGGCCGCCGAGTGCATAAAATCAACCGGATGCCATTCAGTCGGAATTTAAATCTATATGTTGAGCGTTTTACATCCAAGTCAATCACTTCCGGATGCCGGCGTCATCAGCTCAGAAATCCTGAAAAGCCTGGCGGATTACCGATATATTAGGCAGCATGCATATTGGATTAGCCGGGTTTAATTTCAGCCGACTGAACAGGGGCCCGCAATGATTCGTACAAGACGAGACTTTGGAAAGCTTGCTCTGGCTTTGTTGCCCGCGTCGGCGTTGATGGCAAAGCAGGATTCGAAGTGGGGTGGCGTGCAAGTCGGCATCAACGCGCCCTACAGTTTCAAGGGCATGTCGGGCCAAGCGGACAAGATCTTGGAATACCTGAAGCAGATCGACGTGAACGCTTTGGAACTGCGGCTTCAGCCGGTAGAGGCGTGGTTAGGCGCACCGGGGGTTTATGCCTCTCGGATCGACATGCCGAAAGGGAGTGCAGCGGTGGTACAGGGCGGTCGAACTGGACATGTTTTGACACCGGAAGAGCAGGAAGCGGCGAAGAAATTGCAAGAGTGGCGTACCTCGCTGTCGATGGAAAAGATGAAGGCATTCCGAAAGATGTATGAGGACGCGGGCGTTCTGATCCAGATCCTGAAGATTGATAATTTCAACTCATTTAGCGATGAGGTGATCGATTACTTCTTTCTGGCCGCCAAAAGCCTGGGCTGTTACGCGCTTTCTACCGAAGGCAATCTCAAAGATGTCGAACGGCTGGGAACATTTGCGGACAAACACAAAATGATGATCGGCTACCACGGGCACACAGCCGGTCCGGGCGGTGAGGCGTTTGGCGCTCCCGAGAATTGGGAGAAGGCGATGGCCGTCTCGAAATATAACGGCATCAACCTAGACCTGGGTCATTTCCTTGTTGGACAGAAGACATCACCGATTCCGTTCCTGACGAAATATCACGAGCATGTGACTCACATCCACGTAAAGGACCGCAAGTACGATGGCACCACTGTGCCGTTCGGGGAAGGCGATGTTCCGATTGTTGAAACACTCCAACTGATCAGCAAGAACAAGTGGAAGCTTCAGGCAACAATTGAATTCGAATATCCTGTGCCTGCGGGGTCGGACACGCTTACAGAGTTGACGAAATGCGTGAATTACTGCCGCAAAGCGCTGTCGTGAGCAAGCAAAAGGGACAGCTTCGGGTTTCCCCTCCGCTGTCCCATCGGACGAGTGAATTGGCGTAGAATGCCGCAGATCGCTTCAGTTCGATTCTGTGAACTCGATGAGCGGGAGTCCAAAGAGACCAAGCGAAGCCGAGCAAGAGCCCAGGTTCAAATTATTAGTCTCGCCGGTAGTCCCCGCATTGGCGACACAGGTCGGCTTAGCGGAAGACCCATCGGCGAAAGAAAGAATCGCCTTAAGCGACGAGCCGCTATTGAACTGGGCTTGCGAACCACCCGCATCTCCGACGATATTAAACTCCACTTGTTTCCACACTGAAGAAATATCAAGCATAGAGTCGGGCGCATTCATGGTGATTGCTTCTGAGCCGTAGTAGAGCGTAACCGAGTCAAATCCGCCAGCCTGCACGGACGACCCGAGCTCTAACTGGCTGAGGCTCGTGATTGGAATATCTGGCGCCGGCGCTAACAGGCTATTGGCGTAGCAATCAGATTCGTATTGGCCCCAGCCCTTCGGACATGAAGAGGAGCCCCAATCAAGCAGCCAGTACTGCATGAACACCGCCGCCGTGCCCGCCCCAAAGTAATCCGTCGCATAGACGAATTGTTGCCAAACTTTGCAGTTCACATGCCCAGCACAAGCGGAGGTTTCCGATCTGTCATTCGTATTGATCTGCACCGAGTACTCGTTCGAGCCGAGAATGCCACCGCCTCCGAATGCCGCAACGCCCACACTCTTTTCGGATTTCACACCACTTACGTTGAAGGCTCCAGCGGCAGAAGAAATCAAACCAGCGGAGGCTTGGCCGACGTAATCGCCGCCGTTGCCGACAACTTCGGGTTGATCGGCCGATCGTTTAATGCGCTTGGGAACGCGCGCCGGTCCGGTCGCGCACTCTGTCTTTTCCCAGACGAGGCTGGGATATGTTGCATGAAAGCACCCTTGCTCCACCGCGGGGACCTGCTTCATGATTGTGTGCCAGTTTGCGTGTGCCGCCGACTCCGGGTCGGTTGTTACGTTTGTGTTCTGTGCTGCCCAAGCGGGCACTCCGAGGGCGGCGGCAAGACTGCCGGCAACCAGGATGCGTTTGATTGAGCGGCGCCGATGTTCGGTGCGTGACGCTGTTAGTAGCCCCGAAGCGGCCGCGTACGTTTTCGATTGATTCAGTGTTTTCATGCGAGCGGTCTCCTGTGGTGTTTAAAAGATATTCACGAGGATTCTGTGCGCCGGACTTTCAAGGCGCGGCCTCGTAGCGGGGCTGCCAATTCATTTCTATGTTTTGTGCAACCACGCATGTCCTCTAGTGAGGGTCCAGGAAATTCCGTTACACTCAGTGCGGGAAATTACTTCGCGATGCCGTGCGTCTCGGCTACGGGCGCAAGGGTTTCATCGGTCCAGTTCTCTACTGGTTGTTAATGGTGAGATGCTCGATGGACAAAGGAATTTTCTGCGATTCCCTCACAGTTCCTGTGCTCCTTTTGGAAAGGGTGTCTGGGGAGTATGAAATGCAGATCGATCAAGCATCTTTCTCTTTTGGCCCTCGCGCTGATAGGCTCGCTGACGGCCTCAGCGCAAAACACAAAACAGATTCCGCTGCCGACGAGTCAGAACCCATCGAACGCTGACCTACCCATCTCCGGGGCAGTGTGGGCCAGATTGCCGTGCGCCCGAAGTAAGAGAGGGCACCTGGCGGGCGTGGGACGGATCGCAGTCTCGGCACGGCTGCTCTTGTTGATTGTCGGAGCGGCTTGGTACTCGACTCTATAAGTTGGCACGCCGCCCACTGCGAAAGCCTGTCCGCGCCTGTTGCTGATGGCTGTTCTTCAGGAAACGCTGTCTGGCGCAATCAGGGGTGGCCTTGTTGTTTGCGGCAGCATGCGGCGTATGCGGATACGCCATAGCCAATAGAACATTGCCACGAATATCAACAGCACAGGGAGTGCGCGCATGAAAGGGGTGGTGAACGGTTCCGGAAGGATCTTGGCGACGCGCTCGCGGATTGAAAAGAACGACCCGGCTGCGATAAACAGCGCGAAGCACATGCGCCAAAGGTGGCGCGCCAGCCGAGGCGCCGCCGGTAACGTGCCCACCCGCAACAGGCGAACATCGCCGACTGCCGCCAGGGTGGTGATGGCCGCCATAAAGAACATCATGAAAAACGGCACACCGTCGATGGTGCCGGAAGGATTGCTCAACGCCTTGAACCCCAGAACCATGTCGATAATGGAGAGCGCGCTTACCACGAGGAGGCCCGTCCCATTCAGCCACCGGGCCGACGAAGATGCGGGACGGACAGTGGTCAGCGCCGTGGTCACGAAGTAGGCTGCCATAAAGCCGCCCAGCACATTCATGTTTGTCAGACTGAGGCGGAGCGCCAGAATGGAGCCGCTGAACCCCATGGTTAGCATTGCATAGACAAACAGAAGACCGCTCTTGCGATGCAGTGTTGCCCCTTTGGAAGCCACCAGCGCCACAGCGCCTAACACCATCGCCAGTCCACCTGCGATGATATGTACTGGCAAGAGCATAATCAGCATACGAAAACTGCTACTCAAATGTTCATTCCGCCCTTGCCGCGTGCGGCGGATATGAACATAGGCGAGAGCGTTGTTCGCCAGTTCCTAACGTTCGGGAAAATCGACAGAGAAGACGGTACCGACGGCTCCAGACTCCACAGCGAGGGTGGCCCCTAATTGTTTGACCAGACCTTCTACCAGCAACAGACCAACAGAGTGCGTTTGCCGTTGATCCAAGTCTATTGGCAGGCCGATGCCTTTGTCTGCGATGCGCAACCGCGCGTAGCCAGGCGCCGTTTTCTTGAGTTCCACTAAGACCTCGCCCTGCGCTCCATCGGGATAAGCGTGCTTCAAGGCGTTGGTTACAAGTTCATTGATGAGGAGCCCGAGCGGCATGGCTTGATCGACGCTGAGAATCACTTCGGACACTTCGAATTTGCTGGTAATCCGTCCCGAGTGCGAAGCGGAGCCCAAAAACAGTTCATTGACGAGCGCCTGCACATACTCACTAAATTCAATGTATTCAATCTGACCGGTGCGGTTCAACCGTTCATAAACCAGAGCCATGGAGAGGACGCGGGCTTCGCATTCCCGCAGGGCGGACGCCGCCTTTTCATCTTGCAGCGCGCGCGCCTGCATCTGCAATAAGCTTGTTATGACTTGCAGGTTGTTCTTTACACGATGATGTACTTCGCGCAATAACAGATCCTTCTGGCGTAAAGAACGGTGCAGCATCTCTGTGCGTTCACGTACTTCCGTCTCGAGTCGCTCGCTCTGGGTTTTCTGTTCGTGGACGTCGGTGGACGTGCCGATCCAGCGAACAATGTCGCCAGCGGCGTTTCTGAAGGGAACGGCGCGAATGAGGTGCCAGCGGTATGATCCGTCGGCATCTCGTCGCAGTCGAGTTTCGACTTGGAAAGGTTCGCCGGTTTGGAGCGATGCAGCCCAAGCCAGTTGGTGGCTGGGAAGATCGTCTGGATGATAGACCTCATCGTGGTTTCCCTGCTGTTGATCGGCTGGTATTCCGGTATAGGCGAGCCGCCGGGGATTCTGGTATTCAAGGGAGCCGTCGGGCTTACAAGTGAAGACCATCTGGGGCATGAAATCGGCAAGGAACCGATATTCGCGCAGGGCTTCTTCCGATTCGAGGCGAGCTTTGTTCTGCAACTCACGAACGTTGCTACGCAGTTGGAATCGATCAATTGCGTTGCGAAGGGCCTGGCAAATGACGTCCCCGGTGAGATCGTTTTTCGAGACATAATCGAGAGCACCAGACTTCATGACCAGGGTGGCGAGTTTCTCATCTCCCCTGCCGGTGAGCAACACCACCGCCATTTGGGTTTCGCCGGCGGTTCCCTTCAAGGCATCAAGAAAATCAAGGCCGGTGCGGTCGGGCATATGATGATCGACAACGATGCAGTCAAAGTGTTCTTGTTCGGCCAACAGCAAGCCGGTTTTTACATTGACGGCCTCTTTGGTTCGCCAGGTTACGTTGCGGTCTTTTGCCAACGCGTACTTGAGCCAGTTTCGATCTTCGAGGCAGTCGTCTACAATCAAGACACTCCATTCAGCCCCGGCCATGGAATTCTCCTTGCGGGAGGCTGGCGACTTCCAGCCAAAAAGAAACGAGTTTCCGGATGCTGACTTCCATGTCTTCGACGTCGAGCGACTTGGTGATGTAGCCATTGGCGCCGCCGCGGTAGCATGCTTCCACGTCGGCGGGATTGGATGAGGTGGTTAGAATCACCACCGGCGTCGTCTGCAGCAAGGGGTTGAGTTTTACGGCGGAGAGGACGGCGGCGCCATTGCTGCGGGGCATATTCAGGTCCAGCAAAATGAGTGCGGGATTGCCGGTATCGTTTCGGCCCAGATACCTGCCGGTACCCAAGAGCCATTCGAGGGCATCTTCGCCGTCTTTGCAGCGGACGAGAGTAACGCCAATGGCGCTCCTGCGCCAGATCCAGGCGAGGCTGGCGAAATCCTCGTCACTATCGTCTATCAGCAAAATGGGCCGTGTTTCTTTCATTTACCGCCTGCGCGCCGCAAGGTAAAACGGAAAGTGGTTTGCTCATTCATGACCGATTCCACCCAAATTCTGCCGCCGTGTACTTCGACAATCTTTTTGACAATGGTTAAGCCGGCACCGGCCCCGCCGCCAAATTCGTCTCTGCCATGCAGACGCCGGAAAATATCAAAGATCTGCTCATTGTGTTCGGGCAGAATTCCGATGCCATTGTCGCGAACGTACAACTCGCAGAACTTGTCGGAGGTCTCGGGCTCGACGCCAATTTCTACCCATTTCACTGCTTTGTCGTTATACTTTGCGGCGTTGCTGATCAGGTTTGTCAGAACTTCGAGAAGGCGAGATTCGGTGCCGATGACGGTGGGCAAGGAACTGGTAATGCGGATGTCCACTTTGTTGACGAACTGGGCGGTCAGAGAGTCGATAGCATCTTTTGCAACCGCGTTCATATCCACTTCGCCATAGGTGTCGGCAATGCGCCCGATGCGGCTGTATTGCAATAACGAATCCAGCAAGTTGTCCATTCTGCGACTGAGGCGGATCAATGTTTCCAGGCGATCGCGGCCTTCCTGGTCAAGCCGGTCGGCATAATCGGCATTGAGCATCTTGGCGTAATTGGAAATGCCGCGCAAAGGTTCTTTCAAATCATGCGAGGCGACGTAAGCAAAGGCATCGAGTTCGTTGCGACTGCGCTCCAGATCGGCATATAAATCGTAAAGCCGTTCTCCTTCGCGGATCAGGATTTCCATCAAGGAACTGCGTAGATCGGCGGCGGCGGCTCTCTCGAGGTCGAGCCAAGGCTGGGAGGTGAATTGAACGGTCTGTTTCCAGATGGCAAAGGAAGTACGGGGCATGAGGCGTTCGCCATCGTCTGACAGGTCGACGGGTTTGGCTGGGTCGCCGGCCCAATGCACGGTTTGCGTTTGCTCCGGCCTGAACCATAACAGATATTGGTGGTCAGTCTTGGAGAGACGAATGGCGAGTAAGCCGCTGGCTATGGGTGCGTAGGTGAGGGCCTCCGGCAGGTGGCTGCTGAGACAGTTGGTTGTGAAGATGTCATTGGGCGAATGAGCGGAAAGCCACTGGGCCAGCGCGAGAATCTGCTCGCTACTGGGGGTGCGCCCTTGTTTGATGACGTGGCTGTTGCCGGTACGAGCAGCACCGCCGGCACGAACGAAGCCGAGCAGATTGAGCGACGCGGGGAGCGTTCGCTCGAGTTTGGGATCGCCGCTGAAACTGCTTGCGAATTTAGCTTCAAAGGTTTTCAGGCCGACCGCATAGGCCGATTCCTCGGAGCGTTCTTTCGCCGCCATGAGATAGGAAACCATGTGGGCCATGAATTCGCAAGCGACGCGAACTTCATAGGGAACGTGGAGCGGCCCACGGTGGTTGTGACACGCGAGCAAGCCCCAAAGCTTGCCGTCGCGGAGCAAGTTCATGACCAAGCTGGAATGCGTACCCATGTTTTTGAGGTAACCGCTGTACATGACGGAGACGCTGCGGAGGAGGGCGCAAGAGAGATCAAGCGGGCCGCCGGTTAAGGGATTGGCCTGGGGCGCGAGCGGCACGGGCGTGTAGCCGATGTCGGGTTGGTGGCGGAGCCAAGTCTTGGCGAATAGCCGGCGAGCGGGTTGGGGAATGTCGGATGCGGGATAACGCAGACCTTTATAGGAAACAAAACCAGCGGCAGGGTCGAGCGATTCAGACCGAACCCAGCCGGTGTCATCTTCCATAAACTTATAGGCTAGGACGCGATCAAAACCTGTGTAGTGGCGAACTCGATCGACGGCGAGATCGAGGAAAGATTGAACGGTTTCGGTTGCCTGTAAATCTGTCAAAGCGGCGTGAACGGAAGAATAGAGCGAGGCAGAATCCTGATGGTTGCCAGTGTGTTGCTCGAATTCGGTAATAATGACGCCATCGACGCGATGGATGAAAACATCGAACTGTAGTTCGCGGATGAGGGTGCGGAAGGCGCGGCGGGGGGTATCGAGAACGCCGCTATCTAATTGCTCGCGGATGGTGCGCAGTTCGCTGTCGTTCAGGACCACGGCAAGGGACTGTCCTAATAACTGTTCCGCCGCAGGGCCCAGCATGGTGGCGGTGTTGACGCTGGCTTGCAGGATTACAAAATCTTGCTCTCTGATGGAGAGCAGAACGCCGTGGGGCAGAATCGCGCCGGCATACTGAATCTGTTCGCGATCGCAGTTTGACAAATCGACGTTCTGCGCGAGAATCATCTTTGCTTTGGTGCTCACAAGTAATCCTTTTTCGAGGTGACAATGAATCAGTCGTACTGGGTCGCTCACGCTCCCGGCTCAGTTTCGGCAGTAGTGACAGTTAACAGGCATGCTAGACGGCTACGGACCTATTGTGCTCGATAGCGGCGGGAAGTGTGAAGTGGAAGCGGGCGCCCTGTCCAGGACTGGATTCGGCCCAGATTTTACCTCCGTGATTGTGCACCAGCATGCGGCAAATGGGCAAGCCGACGCCGTTGCCCAAATACTCGCTGCCATGAGCCCGATTGGACAACTCAAAAATTTTCTCCGCCTGGAGGGATGGGAAGCCGGAGCCTTGATCTGAAACGATAAATTTTCCAGAACTCTTCTTGACCCAGGGCTGAGACAACAATTTGAGGAATGCCTGGCGCAGAATACTTGATGGCATTGCTTAGGAGGTTCTGAAAGATGAGAACGAGGGCGGTTGGATCAATCAGCACCCTCGGTAAATGGCTGCATTGGATTTTGGCTTGCGATGAAATGATGGTGCCTTGCAGGTTTGCGATTGCTTCACAGTAGGGGCTGTTTGCGTCGACGGGGGGTATGGTTGGGTCGCCGCGCAGCATGGCGCCGGCAAAGAGTCCGAGTTTGTTCAGGAACGCATCCATGCGATCGCAGGTTTCAATGATACTGTTCAAATGCTCTTGCTGCGTTTGATCGAGAGAAGCGGACTGATCGGCGGTCAAATCCGAACGAATGCGCACGGTGTAGATGGGTTCTTTTAGATCGTGGATCAAAGTGTGGGACAGGAGCGACAGTTCGCTGTTCGAACGTTCGAGCGCCACAGTCTTGTTGAGCAAGGCCTGCATCATTTGCTCTTGCGCAGCCGAAACATTGCGAATGGTAACGATGTGGTGGGCGGGCGCGGCAGATTTGTCCAACTCAGCCAGAGTGACAAGAACCGTTAAGTCGCTATGATTGGCCCGGATCAAGTTGGATATGCGAACCGCTGATTCGTCCAGCGGCGAAGGTTTCAGTAGTTCCATGTCCACTCTGCTTTCGGCACGCCACTCTAGCATTGCGGTGAGGCTGCGACCGCGCGCGTCGGCGTTCGTCAGTCCGGCCAGCGCTTGCGCGGCCGAGTTTAGGAAGAGAACACGATCGTTTTCATCGCAGACGAAAATAGCGTCAGCGACCTTGTTCAGCGCCTCGTGAAAGCGAGCGGAGCGATGTTCTACCTCGATTTCATGGCGGTGACGGTCGAGCGCAACGGCGATCGCGACCTTGATGCTGGCCACAGTGATTGGCTTGGTGATGTAGCCAAAAGGACTGGTAACGCGTGCCCGCTCAAGGGTTAGATCGTCAGTGTGGGCGCTGACAAAGACAACCGGAATTCGATATTCTTGCCACAAGCGATCTGCCACTTCAATGCCGTCCACCTGGCCGCGAAGACGAATGTCCATGAGGGCGATGTCTGCGCCCTCAGCTTCGGCCAGTTGCAACGCTTCGGGCGCGGACGAAGCAACGGGCAGCGCGGTGTAGCCGAGATCCTGCACGATGCAACGCAGATTGATGGCAATGACCGCTTCGTCTTCGACAATGAGAACGCGGGCGGCCGTCGCGGGGGTGGTGGAATCGTGTGGTTTTTGGAGGTTCATCTCGAAATTTCTCGCAAAGAAAACATTGCGACTGACGAGATGACACTCGGGTCGGGAGGGAACATACCGCGGTAACGAGAACCCGGTAGTTATCCCAATCGTAACAGAGATTTGAATGATTCAGGGGAAAACGTAAGTATTTCCGGTGGCGGCGAGACGGAAGGACGTTCAGCCCCAGCCTAACGGATGGCTGGGAGACGGGAGGGTGAACTATGCTTCGCGGTCGGTCACGAGATCGACAATGTCGCGTAAGGCGCGCTGGGCGGGGCTATCGGGAAAGGTGGCGATGAGTGAGTGGGCTTTTTCGGTAAAGGCCCGGGCGCGTTCGTAAGCACGTTGGATGGACTTGTAGTGTTCCAACATTTTTACGATTTGCATGAACGGAACATTTTCGTAGCTGCCGTCGGTGAGGATGGTTTCTACCATTTGTTTTTCGGCCGGAGTTGCACCTTCAAGGGCATAGATCAACGGCAGGGTGACTTTACCTTCACGCAGATCGTTGCCGGACGGTTTACCGAGAATCTTTTCGGTGGAGGTGAAGTCGAGAATGTCATCGACCAGTTGGAAGGCCATGCCGAGATTCCAGGCGAAATCGGCGAGTTGGTTTTCGTTGGCTTCCTCGGCACCGGCGGCGATGGCGCCGAGACGCGCGCAGGCGGAGAACAGGCTGGCGGTTTTGCGATCGACCAGTTCCATGTAATCGGCTTCGCTGATGTCGATTTTGTGGAGGCGTTCGAGTTGGAGGAGTTCGCCTTCCACCATCATTTGGGTGAGCGAAATGAGGACGTCGAGAAGATGATAGTTGCGTTCGCGCAGAGCGACCTGGAAGGCCTGCATGTAGAGCCAATCACCGGCGAGGACGGCCATGTGGTTGCCCCAGATGACGTTGCTAGAGGGGCGGCCGCGGCGCTTGCTGGCCAGATCAATGACATCATCATGAACGAGGGTGGCGGTATGGATCATTTCCACCACGGCCGCCAAGCGGCGCGCGCAGGCATTGGGTTGTCCGAAGAGGCGCGTACATAAAAGCAACAAAGCAGGACGCAGCCGTTTGCCGCCGCCCGCCTGCAGATATTGGTTGATTGTGGTGATGGCTTCGACAGAGGCCACCGATTCGACACTAATCTCCCGCTCGACTTCTTTCAAATCTGCCTGCACCAATTCGAAGGCGTCGCGGGCTGAAATATTTTGTCGAATTTTAGAGAACATAGACTGTTAGCTGTTGGAAACCCCAGTGTAACTGGTGAAGCCAAAAAGCCTTTCAAAATTGGCGGTTGTGAGGGCGGCGAGTTCTGCTACATCTTGTTCGCGGGCTTGCGC
>PMQB01000243.1:19997-42721 GCA_003169195.1 Bryobacterales bacterium | reverse complement strand
TCGTATTAGCCGGGTACGTTGTTGCAGCCGAACAAGGTGCACCCGCGTCAATGATGTTGCCGTTGGCATCCCATTTTGCGCAATTGCTGGCGGTGTAAGTTCCCGTGGAACTGGCCGTTTTCGCGCCGTTGCCGGTGAAAGCTAAAGGCGATTGATAGTTGAGAACTGGAATGTCGCTCGCTACCAAAGAATGAGGTGTTAATGCATTACCGGTGGTTGAATAAAAACCGAATTGACCGGCGGTGCCATTGGCGACGCTGGCGCAGGGAGAGCCGGAATCGATGATGTTGCCATTGGCGTCCCATTTCGCGCAATCGTTATTCAAGAGCGTCCCCGTCGAGCTAGCGGTTTTTGCGCCGTTGCCAGTAAAGGTTAAAAGCGATTGGTAATTAAGAGCCGGAATGTCATTCGCCGCGAGCGTATGTCCGGTTAGAGTTGCACCATTCGCGGCGTAATAGCCGAACTGTCCGCTCGAAGCAGTAGAGACAGTTCCATTGGTGCTGGCCGCCAACTGCGTCCAAGTGTTCGCAGGAGCGCAGCCGAAGAGATTCTGACCTGGCGAATTGTTAGTTTTGAAAAACAACTCGCCGACGTTACAGGTTGCCGGCAACGCGGTACCAGACTTCGTCGGGATCGTAGATGAGGCGCCCGAAAAATCAACGTTCTTTGTCTGCGTCCGGATGTCCACCAAATTCTGGCCGTGAACGGACGAAATCAGCCACAGTAGACTCGCCAACTGGTATTTCTTCACAAAATTGAAATCCTTTAGAAAAACTCGCGCGCCTGTCCCTGGGTGTCGAGACCGAACATCGCTTTCTGTGAACAGTCTGTGGTGCGGCCGTTCGCGGTAATCGGTCTTTTTTTCGTAAGCCTATGATTTAAAATGAAATATAGTTTCTGCAAGAATTGTGACTGACAAATGGAGCCTTCCCCAAATGGAACGCGACTGGCGTTTTAGGCGGGTACTTTAAGGTGCAGTCGGGTCGCAAAATATACGCAAATTAAGCCAGCAAACAAAAACGGCCGATAGGAGGACTAGGGAAGGCTTTAGTTCGCCGGTCGGGCGAGTTTTTGTCGATTCTTGAGAGTGGATCTACCGACAAAGAAGATGGAACTAGAGATCGAAAAGACGAAGAAGATGGCAATCCAGACGAACACGCGATGAAAATTCTTTGGGTAAATCCGCATTTTCTGCATCCCACGACCAAGGGCGGCCAGATCCGTACGTTGGAGATGCTGCGGCATTTGAACCGCTGGCATGAGATCCACTATGTTGCTTTGGAAAACCCTGCGGAGCCGGAGGGCGTAGCACGCAGTTCGGAGTAT
Organism: Bryobacterales bacterium; assembly: GCA_003169195.1. Taxonomy (GTDB): domain Bacteria; phylum Acidobacteriota; class Terriglobia; order Bryobacterales; family Bryobacteraceae; genus Bog-105. The sequence goes on along the minus strand of PMQB01000243.1, from coordinate 41,395 downwards.
TGCGCCAAGGCTTATCCAATACCGCACACGCTGCCGGCGCGCGGGTCGGCGTCTTTTGTTGTTCAAGCCGCGGCGAATCTGGTTGATCCTCTACCGCTGGCGATTACGCGTTACCGGTCGGCACGTATGAAGGCAGAAGTGGCAAAGCTTTTGGCGAGTGGGAATTTTGACCGGTTAGTTTGCGATTTCCTGTTCCCTGCCCCGAACATTCCTGTGTTGAGCCAGGCGCTGCTGTTTCAACATAATGTAGAGACGACGATTTGGGATCGGCATTTGGAGAACGCCCACAGTGCGCCAGCGAAGGCATTTTTCCGCATTCAACGAAATAGAATGGCGCGCTATGAGGGACAGGCCTGCAGAGAATCGGCACATGTGGTGGCGGTTTCCAGCCAAGACGCGCAGCGCTTTCGGACGATGTTCCAGGCACAGCGGGTTTCTGAAGTGCCGACCGGAGTGGATGTCCCTTCGTTTACGCCACCGCCAGGGCAGACGGCTGAACACAAGGCTGATTTAGTTTTTGTGGGCTCGATGGATTGGCTGCCGAATATAGATGGTTGCAACTACTTTGTAAGAGAGATTCTGCCGATCATTCGGAAGAAGCGGCCCGAGTGTACAGTAGGCATCGTGGGTCGATCGCCGGGCAGCGGGATCTTGGAAATGGCGCGCGACGATTCTAAGATTCTAGTGTCGGGCACGGTTCCTGATATTCGCCCTTACTTTTGGGGAAGCTCGGTTTCGATTGTTCCGCTGCGCATTGGCGGGGGGACACGGCTGAAGATTTTTGAAGCGATGGCGGCGCAGGCTCCGATTGTCTCGACGACGATTGGCGCCGAGGGATTGCCCGTGGTGAATGGGCGCAACCTGTATTTGGCGGATACGCCGGAAACGTTTGCGCAACACTGTTTGGAGTTGCTGGATTCAGAAGCCACGCGGAAGCAAATGGCACAAAACGCTTTTGAGATGGTTTCTTCGCAGTTTTCATGGGAGCACGCGGCACGTGTTTTTGAGAAGACGTTGCAAAGCGAGGCGCCGAAACCAAGATTATGAACTGGCTTCCTGTTCTGCTGTTTTGGCTGAGTTGTGCTTTTTTGTTGTATGTGATTGCAGGGTATCCGCTATTGCTCAAGGTGATTTCGGGCCTTTCGAGGAAGCCCATCCGGAAGGGCGAATTCTTGCCATCCGTATCTGTAGTGATCCCGGTGAGAAACGGTGAGCAGTACGTTCGACGGAAGCTCGATTCGATTTTGGATTTGGATTATCCGAAGGAATTACTAGAGGTGCTGGTGATTTCGGACGGAAGCACGGATGAAACGGACGACTTAGTGCGTTCCTACTCCGCGTGGGGCGTACGGCTTCTGCACGTGCCCCATGGAGGCAAACCGGCCGCGCTGAATGCGGGCGTACCGACGACTCGAAATGCGATTTTGCTATTGACGGACATCCGACAAGTTCTGGAGCCCGGAAGCCTCCGCAGGATGATGAGTTGCTTCGCAGATCCAGCGGTAGGCGTGGTGAGTGGCGAGTTGATTATCCGGCGAGGGGATAACCTTCAGGAAAGCAACATTGGCCTTTATTGGAAATTCGAGAGTTGGATAAGGAATCGTTTAAGCGATTTGGATTCGATGATGGGCGCCACGGGTCCGTTCTACGCGATCAGGCGCGAGTTAATGGTACAAATGCCGGCCGAAACGCTGCTTGATGATTTGTACGTTCCGCTGGCGGCGTTCTTTCGTGGGTATCGGTTGGTGGTGGAACCATCGGCTAAAGCTTATGATGATCCGACATCGCTTTCCACCGAGTTTCGGCGCAAAGTGAGAACACTGGCGGGGAATTACCAAATTATGCAGCAATACCCTGGATTACTGACCTTCCGCAATCGGATGTGGATTCACTACGTTTCTTACAAGCTGGGGCGGTTATTGCTGCCTTTCTCCCTGGTTGCGATTGCGATCACGAGTTTTTGGCTGCCGCGGCCCTGGATGGTATTGAGTGTCCTGGCTGCGGAAGTGATCGTCTATGGTTTAGCGATCTTGGATGATCGGATTTCCGAAACATCGCCGCTGAAACGGCTGTCGTCGGTGTCACGTACGTTTGTGGTGATGATGTTGGCGGCGCTGTGTGCGCTGTCCGTGTTCTTTGTACCGCCTCAAAAGCTTTGGACACCGACTAAAACGCGACCCTCTAACGCGAATTAGGCGCTGGCGCGTTCCGCAATAAACTTGCTCTTCCATTTGAGAAAACGCATTTCGAAATGGTCGAAACTCGTTTTTGCAACAACCACGGTGAGCAGCGTGACGGCACAGCTCAACAACGAAAACGTTGCTAAATTGCTAGCGGGCTTCATGCCGGTAAAGTGCCGAACCGTTAGCCAAAGTAAAGGGATGTGGTAGACGTACATACCGTAGCTGTATCTTCCGCAGAAGGTCAAGACGCGAAGGCGGAGGATTGTCTGCAGAATGGTTTGCGATTTTCGGCCTAGAAATGCGCGCGACACAATACCTCCGAAAACAACTGCCAGTGCGGAGAAGACAAAGATAGGCGAGAGTGCAAGCTGACAAACTATCAAGCTGGAAAAACCAGACACGATTAGGGTTCCGGCCGTCGCGATAGAAATCCAGAAGAACCGGGCTTGCGCGAGATCCAGCGAGTTTTGACGGCGAACCAGCGAAGCGAGTAAGGCGCCCATTAACAGCGAATCCATGCGGCAGAAGGGATTCTCTACGAGATCGCGACCGGGTCCGAGATTGCGAAGACGGCGATTCTAATGAACAGCGCGAAAAAGATGCCAAACAGTGCCGTGAATTCGAGTTGCTTACGAGGCAAACGCCAAACGATAAATGGCCAGAGCAAATAGAACTGCTCTTCCACAGCGAGCGTCCAAAAATGGCCAATCAGGTTCGGATGCCAAGCGGCGCGCATTAGAACCCACCAGTTGTTCAGATAAACGAAATAGAACAGTTGATCGTGCGTGTTGGGCAACATAGCGGAGAGGGGCGGCCAAAATCTCGCGATGCAAAACACCGTGATGAGGGAGCAGTAGTAGAGTGGAAAAATTCGCAGAATGCGCCGGGCATAAAAAGCGCGGAAGTAATTCGGACTGAGACGCGTATCGAGCAGAACTCCTGTGATCAGAAAACCGGAGAGGACAAAGAACAGATCGACTCCAGCGCGTCCACCGCTGAGAACTTGCTTGAGAGTTGCGGCGAATGGCGAACTGACCGGGCAATAATCGGCTAGATGATAGAACATCACCGACAGGACGGCGGCTCCACGTAAGCCATCAAGAGCTAGAACGCGGGTTTGGAAATAGGACCGGCACACTTCTGAGCCCGACGTATCGGTTTTGGGCGGCGCTAGCGAGGCGATGGCTCACCTCCGAGTCTGAGCGGCGTACGCGAGCAACGTTGGGTCTTCGACATAAGGCCGCTTCAAAACTGGAGTGTGAATTATGGCCCGGGATTCTCTGCGGTATTGTGTTGATCGATGCGGGCGGATGTAGCATGAAGTATGCCTTCTGAAACCATTGAAGCGGTATCGCCCGCTGTGTTCGCCCATCAATACAAAGCTAAGGTTTTGTCGGCGTTGGACACGTTGAATCTCAACGGAATTGCCCAGGCGATTGAGATTTTGCGAGAAGCACGCGATCAAGGCAGGCAGATTTTTGTTTGCGGCAACGGCGGGAGTGCTTCCACGGCATCGCACTTTGTCTGCGACATGATGAAGGGCGCCAGCCAGCGCGGGCCACGGTTCCGCATTATGGCGCTGACAGATTCTTTGCCCACGATCACTGCGTATTCGAACGATGTTAGTTACGAGTGCATCTTCACGGAGCAATTGAAGAATTTCGCAAGGAAGGGCGATGTGGTGATGGCGCTGAGTGGCTCAGGCAATTCACCGAATGTGGTGCATGCGCTCAACTACGCGAACTCAATCGGCTGCCAGACGATTGCATTAACCGGACGTGACGGCGGAAAACTAGGACCCTTGGCAAAGCTACAGATTCATGTGCCCGAGCCGCACATGGGGCGGATCGAAGAAGGCCACCTGATTGCATGTCACATGCTTTGTTATTACTTCATGGAAGCATGAGCACGGAGTCACGCCCAGAGCGTTTTCCAATCGCTAATGGGCAGGTGATGGAAAGCGTCCACGACATAGGCAATCATCTCCGGGGTCAAGCCGGGGTGAACTCCGATCCAGAACACCTGACTCATGATGAAATCGGTATTGGCTAGCGAGCCGACTACGCGGTGTTTGACTTCACGATAAGCCGGCTGCCGTAAGAGATTGCCGCCGAACAAGAGGCCAGTGGCAATTTTGCGGTTCTCCAGAAAAGAAACGACGCGACTGCGGCTGAAGGGAGCTTCGCGACGCACGGCGAGCGGAAAGCCAAACCAACTGGGGTCACTTTTCGGGGTCGCTTCGGGCAACATAAAAATGTGCTCCAGCTCTTGGAGCCCTTTGCGCAACAACTGATAATTCGCGCGGCGCTTGGCGACGAGCTTGGGGATTTTCTGCAGTTGCGAGATGCCAACGGCGGCTTGCATCTCGGTCATCTTCAAGTTGTAGCCGAGATGCGAGTAAGTGTACTTATGGTCGTAGCCGCGGGGTAATCCGCCTAACTGCCAGTCAAACCGCTTGCCGCAGGTGTTTTCTTTGCCAGGATCACACCAGCAATCGCGACCCCAATCGCGCAAAGACTCCACGATTGTTTTGAGAAGGGGTTTCTCTGTTAAAACGCAGCCACCTTCGCCGGTGGTCATGTGATGGGAGGCGTAGAAACTGAGCGTGGCAAGATCGCCGAACGTGCCCACTCGTTTCCCGTCGGAGGTGGCGCCGAAGGCATCACAGCAGTCCTCGATCAACCATAAATCGTGTTTGCGAACGAACTCAACCACCGCACTTGTATCGAAGGGATTGCCGAGCGTGTGGGCCAGGATGACCGCGCGGGTGCGATCCGACTTGGCGGCTTCAAGCATTTTAGAGTCGATGTTGTAAGTGGGTAGGGAGACATCGACGAAGACAGGGACCAAACCGTTCTGTACGATCGGATTGACGGTGGCGGGGGAGCCAGCGGCAACGGTAATGACTTCGTCACCTGGCAAGAGGCGCCGGCTCCCTAGTTTCGGGGAAGTAAGCGCAGAAACGGCCAGCAAATTGGCAGAGGAACCGGAGTTCACGAGCGAGGCGCTGCGGACGCCGAAGGACTCAGCTAGGCGGTTTTCTAACTCGTCGGCTAAGGGACCGGCAGTGAGTCCGAATTCCAAAGAGGAATCGACTAGCGATTGGATATCTGCGGCTTCGAAAGCACGGCTAGCAACGGGCACAGGGCTTTCACCGGGGACGAACGGAGTGGGAGCATGAGCAATCTGATGATACTCAGCGACGAGATCGAGAATGCGTTTCCGCAATATCCCGGCCTGCGATGTCATGTGCAATCCCTCCGAAGACCAGTGCCGCTGGCGAATCGTTCCGTTAAGCTTCCTTGAGAGCAAGGGGGGCCCGCCAGACCAGTTGCCATAAGCGTTATTCGTTTTTCGAGATACTCAATTCCTCGTCAGTTTGAGGATTCCTTCTGTTAAGCGGCTCTAAGCGTGGAGGCGTTTTTCAGATTTGATGAAACTCAATCCGTGGGAGAAGCCTTCTCAGTACATAGATTGTAAGCTTTTTTACACATAAATTACTAGCACGCGTTAACTTTCCCAACGCAAGCAAGCCGATAGTTCCTGGAACGATAGGACAGAGGGAATCCCCACCCCACCGAGCGTAGCAACTTAAGTCGCTAACGCTCTTCGCTCAGGTTCGGCAACACTCTCTTGCGCTGAGCGCGATAGTATGTTGAGGGTCGACGTCATTCTCAAAATGTCAAATCTCACACAAGCTCAAACTCTCTCTGGCAAGACAGCACTCATCACAGGCGCGAGTAAAGGCCTGGGCAAAGCCATGGCACTGGCTTTGTCGGCGGCCGGCGCTTCAGTCGCGTTGGTGTCACGCGATGCCACGAAACTCTCCGCGGTGCAGGCTGAAATCCAAAACGCAGGAGCCAAAGCTGAATTCTTCGTGGCCGATGTCGGTAGCGAGGCGCAAGTGGATCAGTTGGAGAAGGAAGTATCGGCAAAGGTCGGGAAGGTGCAGATCCTGATCAATAATGCCGGCATCAATGTCCGCAAGAATCTGACGGATTTCACGCTGGAGGAATGGCAGAGCGTGATCAATACGAATCTGACGAGTGTATTCCTAATGTCGCGACGATTTGTGCCGCACATGCAAGGGACTGGGTACGGGCGTATTCTTTGTATGACATCGATTATGAGTCACGTTTCACTCCCGCAGCGGAGTGCGTATTCGGCCAGCAAAGCGGCGGTGCTTGGTTTGATTCGAGCCTTGGCGTTGGAACTGGCGCAGGAAGGCATCACGGTGAATGGCATCAGCCCAGGGCCGTTCGCGACGGAGATGAACCTGCCGATTGTGAACAACCCGGAACTGAATACTCAGTTTGTGGCGAACATTCCGGTGGGGCGTTGGGGAAAGGTAGAGGACATTGGCAGCTTGGCCGGTTTTCTTTGCTCAGACGCGGCTTCGTTTATCACGGGGACGGACATTCTAATTGATGGAGGCTGGACGGCAAGATGACGCGACGCGATGCCAACTGGTTGATCGCGCGAGCTATGACGACGGCGGCCGCCGCTCCCTTCCTGACGCCATGGTTGGCCGCGGGTGAGAGTCATCGCCATGATGCCGCTCCGGCTGATCCGCATGATTGGAGCAACTATCGCCCGAAATTTTTCTCGGCGGAGGAACATGAATGGTTGGATGAGTTCACCGCGATTTTGATTCCCACCGATGAAACGCCGGGAGCACGCGACGCTCATGTGGCGAGTTTTATCGATTTCGTGGTAAACGCAGCTGCCGAATTTGCGCCGGAGATGCAGGGGCAATGGCGCGATGCCTTGAACTGGTTGCGCAGTGCGGGGTTTGCGGCGGCATCAGTCGAGCAGAGGCTAGCGCTTGTGACGGCGGCGGGTGCGCCGGAGTTTGACCATACGGCGACGCATCCCGGTTTCGCCACCTATCAACTGATCAAAGAAATGACGGTGCGTGCGTTTTACACGTCTCGTGTAGGGTTGGTGGATGTTTTGCAATATCAGGGCATTGCTTATTTGACAGAGTTTCCTGCTTGCACTCATCCCGAGCATCAACGCGTGTAACCATGGCGAAATTTGATGCGATCATTGTTGGATCGGGGGCTTGCGGGGGATGGGCCTGCATGGCGCTGGCGCAGCAGGGCTTTAAAGTGGCACTGCTTGAAGCGGGCTCGGCCGTCGAAACAGCACGCGATTTCAAACATCGCTTTCCCTATGAGTTGGATTTCCGTGGCGCGGGCCAGCCCGGTCTGTTGAAAAAGCATTTTCGAAATTCGACGGAGTACAACTATCGGATCATGATTGACGATCGCGATAATCCGTACACGACGCCGCCGGATAAACCCTTCAATTGGCTGCGGTCGCGGGTGTTGGGCGGGCGCACGCTGCACTGGGCGCGGGCTTCAGATCGGATGTCTGATTTCGAATTCAAAGCGGCGTCGCGGGATGGCTATGGCGAGGACTGGCCGATTTCTTACCAAGACATCGCGCCTTATTACGACCGTGTTGAACGCTTCATCGGGGTGAGCGGAGCGGCGGCGAACTTGCCCCAATTTCCCGACGGTGTGTTCCAACCGCCGATGGCGCTAAATTGTGCGGAGACGATTTTCAAAGCGGCTTGCGGCAAAGTAGGATTGCCTGCCACGCCGCGGCGGGTTGCGCAGCTTACGCGCATGCTTAACAACCGGCCACCGTGCCATTATTGCGGGAACTGCGTGAACGGCTGCGACGTAGGCGCCATGTTCAACACGGTTTCGAGCACGCTGCCACCGGCGCTCAGGACAGGGAATGTCACGCTGCTGTGCGATTCGGTGGTGAGCCATGTGATGCTGGATGCCGAGCATCGGGCACGCGGCGTGCGATATGTCGAACGGTTTACGAATAAGACGGTGGAACTCGACGCGCGCGTGGTGGTGCTAGCTGGATCGGCTCTAGAGAACACCCGCCTGTTGCTTAACTCTGAGCCAAGAGGTTTGGCCAATAGCAGCGGAGTGCTGGGCCACTACCTCATGGATCAACTCGTTGGCGCGGGTGCTTCGGGTTTTCTTCCGCAATTGAAAGATGCGCAGATCCGCAATGACGATGGCAAAGCTGGCGGCTTATATATTCCTAATTTCAACAATCTAGGCGGGCCAAGAAATGCGAAGTTCATTCGCGGCTATGCGATGAGCGCCTCGGGTGGGGCGGCGATGTTCCCGATGTTCGCCCCTGCCTTGCCTGGCTTTGGATCGAGCTTTAAGAAGCACGTGAAGTCATTGTATCCCGCGCAAGCACGTGTCTGGATGTCGGGCGGAGAGATGCTCGCGCGCAGAGAGAATTTTGTGGAGCTGGACCCGATTGTGAAAGACAAGTGGGGCATCCCGGTGCTGAAAATTCACTGCTCGCACTCTGATAATGACCAAGCTCTGTATCAGGACTTCTTTGACCGGGCACAAGGATTGTTTCACGCGGCCCACGGCGAAGCAATCCCGACGAAGCCATTTCTTGCTCCTCCCGGATCGCTGTTTCACGAAGTCGGCACTTGCCGCATGGGCAGCGTGCCAAAAAACAGCGTACTGAACTCGTTCTGCCAGACGCATGACGTTAGAAACTTGTTTGTTTTTGGAGGCGGTTGTTTTGTGACAACCGGCGATAAGCATCCAACGCTCACGATGATGGCGTTAACCGCACGCGGCTGCGATCACTTGATTGATCTGGCACGCAAGAAGGAACTTTAAGCATGGCTCAAGCACAACAATCGGTTACGCCGCAGATGCCGCGCGACTTCGCGCCCGACTTCGAGGCGCGCACCTACAAAAAAGTGATCTGGCGGTTGATGCCGTTCCTCTTCATGTGCTACATCTTTGCCTACGTTGACCGCGTAAACGTTGGTTTCGCCGCACTGAACATGAAAAAGGATTTGGGCATGAGCGATGCGGTCTTCGGCAATGGCTCCGGCATTTTCTTCTGGGGCTACATGCTTTTCCAGGTGCCGTGCAATATGGCGCTGCAAAAGATCGGAGCCCGGCGCTGGTTAGGTCCAATCATGATGATATGGGCGTTGGTATCAGCGGCTACGATGTTCATTCACACCTCTTGGGATTTCTACGGCATTCGTTTCTTGCTCGGCATTGTGGAATCGGGATTTTTCCCGGGCGTGATTCTTTACCTGACTTTTTGGTTCAATGGCCGCTACCGAGCCCAGATGGTCGCGGTTTTCATGACGGCCATTCCACTTTCGGCTTTTATCTTCGGTCCGATCTCTACTTGGCTGATGGGGCGGTTAGATAACGTTTGGGGGTTGCATGGCTGGCAATGGCTCTTCGTGTTGGAAGCACTGCCTTCGCTGTTGGCCGGCCTTGCTTCACTGATCTATTTGGAGGATGCCCCAGGAACAGCGAAGTGGCTCAACTCTGAGGAACGAGCATTGATCTGCCAGCGTTTGGAGGAAGACGAAGCGCACAAGAGGGCGACGCTGGGAGGGAACGACAGCTTTGTTCAAGCATTAGCCAAGCCGGCGGTGTGGCTTTTCTGTTTAATCTATTTTGGTTCGGTGGCAGGCAATTATGGATTGCAATTCTGGTTGCCGCAGATTATCAAGAACACTCTTTCGAAGGACCTGACAACCATCGGCTTACTAAGCATGATTCCGTGGGGGATCACGGTGATTGCGATGGTGCTGATTGGCCGTGACTCCGACCGGACAGGCGAACGCTGCTATCACATTGCGATACCAGTAGCGGCTGGCGGACTGGGCTTGGCGGTTTCCGCGATTCCCGGCATCCCAGGATGGTTCGGCTTGATTGCATTGACTGTCGCCTGTGCGGGTGTAGTTACAGCGTCATCTTCGTTTTGGTCTTTACCCAGTCTGTACTTATCCGGCGTGGCTGCTGCCGGCGGAATCGCGATGGTTAATTCCATCGGCAATCTTGGCGGGTATTTCGGCCCTTCCATCATTGGCATCATCAGCACAAAATTCCACAGTACGGCCATGGCCATGGTGGTGCTCTGTGGCTTCTGCTTTCTTTCGGCGGCGATCAATATCGCTTTCTTTCGAAATCATCCGAGGAAACCGTGAAGTCAAAAATGGGGATCGCCAGCACGTCCTACATGGGCGTGTGGAAGCCGAAGGATACTTACGAATTCCTGGAGCACTGTTATGCGCTTGGGGCCGCGGGAATTCAGGCTGGCGTTCACGGTGATATCGCCGGAGAAGCTTCGACGCGCGCTGATGTTTCCCGCATCGGAAAGCGCGCGGAACAGTTAGGCATGTTTGTGGAGGCGATGGTGGTGATGCCAAACGGGTCAGACACGACCGCCTTCGAGCAAGCGCTGAAGGATGCGCACCAAGTCGGCGCTAGCGCCCTGCGTGCGGCGTGTCTAGGAACGCGACGATATGAATCGTTCGCGACGCTCGAAGCTTGGCAGCAACACGTCAAGTTCAGTCATGAGTCGATTAAGGCAGCAGTGCCGCTGTTGGAAAAATACAAGATTCCGCTCGGTCTGGAAAACCATAAAGACTGGACGGCTGATGAGATGGCCAATCTGATGAAGAAGCATTCGAGCGAGTACTTCGGGGTTTGTTTGGATTTTGGAAACAACATTTCGCTGCTCGATGATCCGATGGACGCCATCACAAAGCTGGCGCCGTACACGGTCACCACACATTTGAAAAACATGGCGGTCGACGATGATCGCGGGGGCTTTCGAATGTCGGAAGTTCTGCCAACTGACGGTTATCTGGATTTGCCGCGCGCGATGGAACTTGTTTCGCAAGCACGGCCAAAAACACGTTGGCTGTTAGAGACGATCACTCGCGACCCATTGAAGGTGCCCTGCCTTGGCGACAAGTATTGGGCCAGTTTTCCAGACCGGAACGGTCTGGATTTGGCGCGCACCCTCCGATTTATCGACGAGCACAAAAGCGCTAAGCCGCTACCGCAGATTTCGCATCTCTCACATGAGCAGCAACTGAAAACGGAAGATCAGAACGTGATCGACTGGCTGCACTACGCGCGAGAGAACCTCAATCTTTAGTCCCACGGATTTACGAGCTTCACGCCGCAATTAGCAAAATCAACCGACTTGCGGGTAGCTACAACAGCGTTCCGACTGCGCGCAATCGCCGCGATCTGGGCATCAAGCTGCGAAATGGGCCGACCCGCTCTTTTGCGCGTTTCAGCAATTTCGGCAAAGTGTTTGGCGCAGCCGGCATCGAAGGCTAACACACGATCGCGAAAGTCTTCGGCAAACATGCCTTCTAAGGCAGATTCCAACGCTTTTTTCTTTTTGCCTTTGGTCAGGCATTCCATGCCATAGAGCATTTCGGCTTGGGTGATGGACGTCGTGTAAAGCAGAAGAGCCGGTTGCGCCGAGATCCAGCGAAGAACCTGCTCTGCCGGCGCAGGTCTGATCATTTCCGACACTACGTTCGTATCGAGAATAATCATTTACGAAAGTCGGGAGCAGGGCGAATCGCTTCGCGCACCGCGATTGGCAAATCGACGCCACCCACGGCGGCAAATCGCCGACGGACCGACGCGGCCAAATCTACTGGCGTAGCAGCAGATTTATTCAAAGCCTCCTTCAGAATTTCGCGCGCTTCTTCTTCCATAGATCTTCCATGCTCCGCCGCTTGCACACGAAGCTTACTCTTAACGGTATCGTCCAGCTTTCGGATGGTGATTGCTGCGGTGGCCATGTTTCGTATCTCGCGAGTTTTCCTATATGCAATGATAGCATTGATTGCATCGCAGCGGCAACTTGCTAATTGGCTGGGCTCGTCAGCTTGGCATGCAACTCTCTCTCCGCCTTAGCCTTCTCTCCTTCCCCAAGCCGGTCATACACTCTTGCCAAATGATAATGCGGCGTCGCCTGTGCGGTGTCCAGTTCCGCGCTTCGCCGTAATTCTGTCGCCGCCGCCATCCAGTCTCGCTTGCCTTCGAGCAGCACGCCGAGTTCATAATGAGCTTCCCAATTTGCACCGTCCAGCGCGATTGACTTTCGCAGCAATGCCTCCACCGTTTGATCCTTCGAATCGCTCGCCAACCGAGCCTTCGCGAGCAGCAAAAGGCCCGCAGCATTTCTCGGGTTTCGCGCTGACCACTGCTCATATACCGAGGTGATCTCTGCCAGATGACTACCGGCCTGATCGAGCATACGTCCCAGAAACAAATAGGGCCGCTCCACTTGCGGGTCGATCCGAATCACTCGCAGGAAGGCACTAATCGCGTCTTCAAAGCGTCTCTGGCCGTAGCGTGCAACTCCTTGCGCCAGGATTAGTTGCACATCATCTGGGTGCGCTAGTAGAGCCGCGGCGAGTACTTCGGCGGCTCTGTCAAAGTCTTGTTGCCGAAGGAGCACTTGGGAGTAGTCAAATGAGAAATTCGCATCGTTCTTGTCGGCCAGCCAAGCAGCATGCAGGTAGCTCTCCCCTTCGACAGCCTTCCCCTGCGCAATCAACGCACGGCCCAGAACGTTATCCGCTCCTGCCGAGGGATGCTCTTGCCTGGCCTTCTCCGCCGTGGCTGCAGCCTCCGGCAAAAGCCCGGCATTAAGATAAAGCGCGGCCGTCCGCTCCAGTGCCGCCGGGTCGGCCTTATCACTCACTGCAAATTTCTGCTCCATCGCAGCGGCGCGGGCAAATTCGCCCCTTTTCGAATAGTAGATGGCCAGCGCATGGTCTATGGCGGGAATTTGACCGCCAAACTGTTCCGCTTTTTGCGCGGCGGCATCGGCCGATTTCGGCTCTTTGAGCCGTGCGTACGTCTCAGCCAGCGATGCCCACGCGTAGGGATTCCGCGGGTCCTTTTTCGTCACTTCATCAAAGGAGGCTCGCGCTTGGGCCAATTCGCCGCGCTGCAAAGCCGCCAGTCCACGCTGCAAAATCTCGGTAGGAGAATTGGGCGAGGATAAGAAAAAAAGAAGTAGAGGTAGCAAATACTAAACCTACTAAAAACCGAAAACCGCCAAGCGTCTTTTCAGACACTTGGCGGCTTCATTTCAGAAACTGCTCTCTATTAGAACCGCATTCTCAGTTGGAACTGGATGTGCCGTTCAGTACCAGCATTCGTGCTGGTGATCTGACCGAAATTCCCGCTCGTTTGGCTGTTGCTGGGAGTGCTGAACTGAGGCGTATTGGCTACGTTTGTTCCCTCAGCGCGGAACTCAAGCTTGAAGCGCTCGGTAAGGGCGAAATCCTTGAAGATGGAGAAATCAAGGGTTCGCGTGGGTGGACCCACGTTGCTTTGCAGGCCGACATTACCTTCAGACAGACCTTGCGTGCCCGGAGCCGAGAAGTTAGAGATGTTGAACCATTCGCCCGGGTTACGTCCGCCAGAGGGAGCCGCGTTTGCACTACCCGAAATGAGTTCGGGTCCGCATCCGCCGTTCACAACCAGACAACCGCTGGAATCCAAAGTAAAGGGCTGACCACTGCGAATGGAAAGAATACCATTCACCTGCCATCTACCAAGGGCGATATCCAAACCACGATTCATACTTGAGCCGTACTGCTTGCCCTTGCCGAACGGGATCTCGTAGTTAAACGAGGTGGTGAAGTTCTGCCTGATATCCCAAGCAGCGCTCGAGTACGACAAGGCCGTGTTAGCGTTGTCCACCTGGTAGAAGCCACTCGCACCGGACAGCGTGGTACCGGTATCGGCGAGAGCATGACCCCATGTATACGCTGACTGGAATTGGAGGCCATTCGACATGCGCTTTGTCAGCTTTGCCGTCATGGCGTCGTAGTTTCCGAAACCGAAACTGGCGGTTCCGGAGATGCCGCCCAGATCCGGATAAGGACGTGTGCTGGTTCCGTTAATGGAGGGATTGCTGGTGAAGACCAACTGTCCCGTATTCGGATCAGGTTGATACAGCTGATGCGATTGGTGATTGCCGAGGTAGCCGACTTCAAGAGCCATCTGCCCAGGAAGTTCATGCTGAATGGAGAGGTTCCATTCCTGAACCATGCCGTTGCGGAAATCCGGAGCTATTTCGCGAAGTGCTAGCGAGGACACTGGGGTTCCGCTGAACGGGTTGGCAGGAAATCCGACCGAGATACCCATTGTCGGATTGCCGTTCGCCATTAAGGGGTCCGGTTGGAACTGGTTCACACCATTGGGCCGGTTGAACTGAGGAGATTCGTTAAACGGCGCCGATTCACCACGGTTCGGATTGCCGCCCTGATTTTCCTCACCACCGTAGAATATCCCGAATGATCCACGGATCACCGTCTTCTCTTGAATGTTGTAAGCAAAGCCGAGACGCGGGCCGAAATCGGTCTTGTCCCAAGGAATCAGGTAGTTGTTTACTTGACCGCGGCTGATGGTAATCGGCGTGGTGAAGAGAGCAGGATAGCTCACTCCATTAATAACCGCCGGAGCGTTGAAGTTCGGGGGCAGAGCCGCATTTTGATTTGGCCCTGTCGGGATGTAAAGAGTCAAGTTCTGGAGATCAAACGTAGACTGCCGTCCAAACTGCTCGCCGATAGGCGAGAACAATTCATAACGCATACCCAGGTTCAACGTTAACTTGCGGCTAAATTTCCAAGTGTCCTGAACGTAGCCGGCATAAGCCTGCTTGGTAGAGGAGATGAAGTTCGTCGTGGAAATCTGGTTAGCGTCGATGGCCCCGATCATGAAGGAGGCGAACTCATCACCGGTCGTCGAGGGGGTATTTGGCCCGGTTAAGCTGGGGAAAGCTGTTTCCGTACGCGCAAAGTCCAGTTCGCCGTGAGGCTGTGGCACCTGGAAGAACGGGAAGTGCAATTCGCGGAACTCAGCACCCATCTTGATCGAATGTGTGCCCTTGTTGAGCGTCACGTTGTCAATCAGATCCCACTCGTTGTTGTATTCCTTGGTGGGGAGCCAATTGTTCGCACCGATTTGGCTGTAACGGCCCAATCCAAACTGGGGCAAGCCGCCATTCAGTGTAGTGGTCGGATCATAGCCGCCAATTCCGAAAGCTTTGTATTCATCGGTGCTGGCATTAGCCTGGGTTCGTGCGGTCACCAAACGGCTGAAACCTACGCGCGCTTCGTTCACCAGTGTTGGCGAGAAGATATGAGACCAGCTTAAGTTTCCGTTGCGTCCCAAATCCTGTTCGCTGTTTCCTGCAAAACTGCCGCCGTCGAGTGCCTGTGCCGCTCCGTTGAACGGCGTGATGCTGTTTTTCTGAGTATTGCTCCAGCTGATAGAGCCGAAAATACTATTGGCATCGTTCAAGTGATAATCAACGCGACCGTCGCCTTGATCTTGTGTCAAACTGCCGGGAGTCACGATATAGTAATCGTTCGTCGGAAATGCAGAATTGAAATTTCTGTTCGTTCCCGGATAGAGCGCAGCCAATTTCGCGGCCACGGGGTCCATTTGCGAAGCTCCGATTTTATTGCCAACATAGGCAGTTCGCGTGTAGACAGGAGTTGCACCCGCCAGAGCGGTTAAGCTGCCAGGCGCGCAACCGCTGGTGCAGACGGTTGTTGTTGGATCGTAAATTGTCGCGAGACCCGCAAAATTGCCGACCCGCTGTTGGGCTGTCGGAATCGTGTAGTTACCGCCATACCCTAAACCATCAACTGAACCGCCAGATGTCGCAATGCGTGTGCCTTGATAATCGCCGAAAATGAACAACTTGTTCTTCACAATCGGTCCACCTGCAGCGCCGCCAAACTGGTTTTGAATGATTGGATCGCGAGCCACGTTTTGATAGTTATTCGTCCAGCTATTCGCATCAAGTTTCGTATTCTGCAAAACTTCGAAGAGCACACCGTGAAGTTGGTTGGTACCTGACTTCAAAGTGAGATCCACAATTCCACCAGCTGCGCGGCCATATTCAGCACTCGCGCCGTTGGTAATGATCTGCATGTCGCCAATCGCTTCGACCGACGGGCCGATGACAAACGATGCCTGGTTGATAAAGTCAATGACGTTGACGTTATTGTCGACGCCGTTTAACAAAAAATTATTTTCGCCAGTAGACCGCACGCCGTTGGCCGAGAAGCCGCCGCCGTTTGCATCGCGCGCGCCGCTTTCTGCCGGAACTACAGCAGGCGATAAACGCGCCAAGTACGTGAATACGCGTTGTCCGCCAAGCGGCAATTCAGAAACCTGAGCGGACGACAAATTTTCCGTCATCGCCGGTGATTCTGTTTGCAGCAACGGCGCACTGGCGGTTACCTCAATTGTTTCGCTTGCATTGCCGATTCGCAAAGCCAGGTTGACGCCAACCGGTTCGCCAGGATTGACAATAACGTTACCCTGTTGTGTCTTTTGAAAGCCGGCCGCAACGGCAGTAACGGTATATGTACCCGGCGTCAAGGAAGGCCGTGTGAAGCTCCCGGTCTCGTTGCTGACCGTATCATAGGAAACGCCCGTGGCATCGTCCTTGATGGTGATTTTTGCATTTGGAACCGCCGCACCCTGTTGGTCTGTGATGGTTCCGGTGATTGTACCTAAATCGCGCTGTGCAAAAGCAATACTGCTGAATGCAAACAGTGCTAGAAAAACTGGCAGAAATTTACGCCAACGTGGCATCTATGTAAAACCCCTCTAACGTTGAGTTACGGAAAGACCTAGAACTGCATTAGACTGTATCACACGTAAACGCTTACTTCAATCGATTTTTAGTAGTTTTGACTTAGGCAATTCGGGCAGCTCGGTCAAAGGCTATCCTAAGGTCGGATGATTCGGTACACGTCCGCAACCGTTTTGCTGGTGCTTACCCTAGCCGTGGCCCAAGTCCCTACCGCGAAATTTTCGTTTCAGGACATGGCGCAGAAGGCTGGGCTCACTGTAAGAAATGTGTTTGGTGGTGTGGAAAGAAAGGACTATATCCTTGAAACCACAGGGAATGGTGTTGCCATCTTCGACTATGACGGCGACGGCCGCAACGACATCTTTATCACTAACGGGACACGATTGAACGCGCAAAGCCCTTCCCCGCCTCAGCTTTATCACAACGATGGAAACGGTCATTTTCACGATGTGGCTCACACGGCCGGATTGGATTTTACCGGCTGGGGGCAAGCAGTTTGCGTCGGTGATTTTGATAACGATGGCCACCCGGACATGCTGGTCACCTATTACGGGCATAACATTCTGTACCGAAACCGTGGAGATGGCACTTTTGAAGACGTTACGGCTAAGGCGCACCTCCCCACCTCCGGAATCCGCTACGGTACCGGCTGTTCGTTTGTCGATTACGATCGAGACGGGTACCTCGATATCGTGGTGGCCAATTACGTCGATCTGGATTTAGACAAAACGCCGCGCCCAGGACAGAGTGACTTTTGCCAGTGGAAGTCTATTCCGGTGATGTGCGGCCCCCGCGGCCTGCCCAAAGCTCACAACGTTCTTTACCACAATAATCACGATGGCACGTTTACCGATGTCAGCGAAGCTGCGGGCTTTCTGAAGCCAGGTGGCCGCTATAGCCTAGGCGTCGTGGCGGCCGATTTTAGTAACGATGGCTGGCCCGACATTTATGTTGCCTGCGATATGACTCCCAGTTTGTACTTCCATAACCTGCGGAACGGTACATTTGAGGAGCGCGGCGCGGAAGCAGGCGTCGCTTTCAACTTTGACGGAGATCTACAGGCGGGGATGGGAGTCGCCGTGGCCGACTACGATGGAGACGGCAGACTTGATATTGCCAAGACCAACTTCTCCGGCGATCTGACCTCGCTCTTTCATAACGATGACGGCAAATTTTTCACCGACGTCTCGCGTGAAAGTGGCATGAAGGCGCGCCAGTATTTAGGCTGGGGTGTCGCCTTCGTCGATGTAGACGACGATGGCTGGCGCGACTTGATCGTAGCCAACGGACACGTCTATCCCGAAGTGGAAGGCCGACAACTGGGCGATACCTATCTGCAGCCCACCGTTCTTTATAAGAATCTAGGGAATGGCAAGTTCGAGGATGTGACGGATGAGGCCGGACCGGGATTCCGTACGCCACGTCCCGCACGAGGGTTGGCGGTGGGTGACTTGGATGGCGATGGACGACAGGAAATCGTGATCGCGAACATGAACTCGGCGCCCAGTCTGTTGAAGAACAGCGGGCCGCACGGGCATTTCATAAATCTCAGCCTTACAGGGACGAAGTCAAATCGTAGCGCTATCGGGGCGCGTGCGATTTTGTCGGTGGGGGGCCGCAAAATGATAGATCAAGTAATGAGCGGCGGCAGTTATTTTTCGAGCAACTCTTTAGATCTGCATTTCGGATTGGGTAAAGCAACCGTTGTGGACAGCATTGAAATCCGTTGGCCTAGCGGTGTGATTCAGAAAATAGGCAAAATGTCGGCGGACCAGACGCTGAAACTCACGGAGCCGTAGGACAGTGAACCGGCGCGAGTTTCTGATTTCTACCGCGGCTATTGCCTGTTTGAAGCAGAAGGTTGCTTTCGCGGAAGAAACGCGGCCCCAAGAACCGCCCTATCTCAAACTGAAAAAGTTTATTGAACCTGGAAACGATGAGTTCCCGGGTGAAAAGGCAGCGCTGGCACTAAAGGCAAAGCTAAGTGACGCTCTGAAATCGAAAGAGCTTGCCCATGCGGCGGTTGGACCCACTTCTTATAAGAGGCTCGCGCCGGACTTGGCGGAAGGCGTATTCACGGGAACGCCGCGCGGCTGGCGCGAGTGGGTGGAATCTTTGGGGCAAGTGCGACGCGCTTCGTTTTTCCCATTACCCGGCAATATTGTGCGCTTCGAAGTGGCGAGTGAGAAGGAGGGCGAGCAGCTCTACCGCGTTGGCTTATGGAGGCACGAAGGCGGAGCGCTTTCCCCCATTGAGGAGCATCTTGCTTCTGCAGCCAAGCCTTTCTTTCGCGATGTGACCGCAGCCGTGTTTGAAAAAACTCCTGCCTTTCGCGAACAATTGCTGCAGGGTGTGCCGTATTGGCGGTCGCGACTTGATCCGGCATCGGGCATTGACCTCTATGGCAGCAATGGCATTGCGGTGGGTGACGTAGATGGGGATGGCGTAGACGAAGTCTACATCTGCCAGCCGGGTGGATTGCCGAATAAGCTCTTCAAATTTCGTGAGGATGGAACGCTTGCGGATATCAGCGAAGCTTGGGGCGTGGACATTTTGGACGATACGTCGTGCGCCCTGTTTTTGGATCTGCGCAATAGCGGCCGGCAAGACTTGGTTGTCTTGCGCGGCAGCGGGCCGGTGTTGTTGTTGAATGACGGCAGGCCTTTTCGCATTCAGAAAGATGCGTTTCGCTTTGCAACGCTACCCCAAGGTGGTTTTACGGGCATGGCAGCGGCGGATTTTGATCGCGATGGCAAGCTCGATCTCTATTTGTGCTGCTACGTGTATTTCCAGAGCGAGGCGCAATACACCTACGCATCTCCTTATCACGATGCGCAGAATGGTCCGCCGAATTTTCTGTTTCGCAACAAGCTGAATGCAGACGGCAGCGGGTTTTTCGAAGACTGCACGGCGGAAACCGGCATGAACGAGAACAACAATCGCTTCAGCTTTGCGCCTGCGTGGTGCGATTTCAATGAAGATGGCTGGCCGGATCTCTATGTTGCGAACGATTTCGGACGCAAGAATTTATATGTGAATCACCAGGGCCGGTTTCGCGACAAGGCTGCGGAAGCCGGCGTGGAAGATATTGGACCGGGTATGAGCGCCGCTTGGTTTGACTACGATGGCGACGGGCGCGCGGACCTTTATGTCGCGAATATGTGGACCGATGCCGGACAGCGTTTGGTGCAAGACGAGCATTTTGGTCCGGCGCAGCAGGCGCCGGGAGCCTACAAGCAGCACACCATGGGGAATTCCCTGTTCCGCAATCGGGGCGATGGCAAGTTCGAAGATGTGACTACGCAGCAGCAGGTTGGATTTGGACGCTGGGCGTGGGCGGCCGATGGACATGATTTCGATAACGACGGTCACCCGGAGATATTCACCACCTGCGGCATGTTGACGAATGAAAGTAAAACCGACCTGGGTAGTTTCTTTTGGCGGCAAGTCGTAGCGCGCTCCCCGGTCATGGCTCGGCCTTCGGCGGCATATGAGAACGGTTGGAATGCCATCAATCAGTTCATTCGCGAAGAGTTCAGTTGGAACGGGCGCGAGCCGAACGTGCTGCACGTGAAACGTGGGGATCGCTATTTTGATTTTTCCGGCGTGAGCGGGTTGGATTTTTCGGATGATTCACGCGCGTTTGCCGTGACTGATTTCGATGGTGACGGGCGGCCCGATTTGATTCTGAAAAGTCGCCTGGGACCGCAGGTTCGGGTATTGCGGAACGATTGCGCTGTTGGAAATGCAATCGCTTTCGTGTTGAGCGGAACGAAGTCGAATCGCGATGGTATCGGGGCGAAGGTTGAAGTGGATGGTCAAGCGAAGTGGTTGAACGCGGGTTCGGGCTTCTTGTCACAGCACAGCAAGCGTTTGATTTTTGGCTTGGGGTCGGGCGAATCCGCAAAAAACGTCAAGATCATCTGGCCTTCGGGCACGGTGCAAGAATTTTCGACCTTGCCTGCGGGCCAAACGCATTTCGTCACCGAATCTAGCACCCAGATCGAGAGCAAGCCGTTCCGCAGCTCACACGCGATGCCAGCCAGCGCTGTGAACGGTGATAATAGCCTGCGCTTGAAAGACACATGGTTCATGGAACCCGTTCCGCTGCCGGAACCTCAGCGCGGCCCTGGACTCTTCGTCTTGAACGATAAGAACGAACAGTATGAAATTTTCCGCCGCTATCTGTTCGATTGGCGCACTTCACTGGTGACGCCGTTCCATTTGCTGCTCAACAAGGATGGACATGCCGTTAAGGTTTATGAGAAAGCACCGAGCCCTGAACAGGTGGCGCGCGATTTGGCTGAACCAGGGAAAGCGCTGCCGTTTAATGGCTACTACATCGGCACTCCGCAGCGGGACTTTTTCAAATACGGTGCGGCTTACTTGTGGTCGGGCTATTACGAACAGGCGCTACCTTATTTGCAGCAGGTTTTGCGGCGCACGCCCGACAGTGCCCGCGTCTTGGTGCTGGTAGGTCAGATCCATCTGCAAGCGAACCGTATCGATGAAGCCGAAAAGAATTTTCACGGAGCGTTAGCGGTGAACGATCGCAATCCAGAAGCCTGGGCAGGCATGGGCGACGTCTGCGATGCTCGCAAAGACTTCAAACAGGCCAAAGATAGTTACGACAAGGCCCTTGCGCTGAAGCCTGATCTGGTTTACGCGCTGCTCAACGCCGGGCAATTGGCTGACAAAATGAATGAACAAACCCGGGCAGAAGATCTGTACCGGCGCGCGCTT
>PMQB01000243.1:0-19981 GCA_003169195.1 Bryobacterales bacterium | reverse complement strand
TTTGAATATGGCATCAGCGTGGCGCCGCAAGATGAGACCTGTTACATGAACTTGGGGCGGATTTACGCGCAGCAAGGAAAGCTTGACCGGGCCAGGCAACTCATGCAGCAATTGTTGGAACACAAACCGGATAGCGCCACGGCGAAACGGGCGCTGCAGGAACTGAACTCGCGATGATTCCCATTCTGAAAGCCGCCTTTCTCTGGGCGGCACTCCTGACAGAGCAACAGCAGGTGGCGGATTCAGGCCGCTGTGTGACGTTGGCTGAAAAGCCGGATACGCGGGTGGAACAAAAACCGATGATTGCGCCGGGTCCGCCGCCATTATTGAGCTTTCGATATTACGAAGGCAGGGCGCATCACCGTTTTGGAAACATGGATTTGATGTTGGATGATGCTGGCCATTAGCGGTATCGCGTGCGCGCTCTTGCTGGCGCAGGGCGGTCTCACGGAGCAAGGCATTCGCGCTTTCAATGAAGGGCGCTATTCGGTGGCGCTGGCCAAGCTGGCCGAAGCGGCCAAAGATTCGAGCGATAAGCAAGCGCGCTTGTTTTTGGCGTTGTCTCAGGCGGCTACGGGATCTTGTACCACGGCTTTACCTGCGTTGAGTGCTTTGGCAAAAGACGAGCAACTGGCCGGAATTGCCGCCGTGAAGTGTTACAGCGCGGGCGGTGATGAGACAAAGGCTTTTACTCTGTTGGACGAAATGAATGCGCGTTGGCCAAACGATGCCGATGTGCTGTATCTAAAAGCTAGGCTGCACATGAAGGCGTTCAACGACACAACGCTCGCGATGTTTCAGCGAACACCGGCTTCTTATCGTGTGCATGAGTTGTCTGCGGAGATCTTCGAAGTACAGAGCCGCTATGACGAGGCGGTGGGGGAATATCAGAAGGCCATCGAAATGAATCCGCAGGCCCCTGATTTGCATTTTCGGCTGGGACGCGCGATTTTATTGGCGGGGCATAATCCGGACCAACTGGCTAAAGCGGCAACCGCGTTTCTAGATGAGTTGAAACTCAATCCGGAAGACGGCGCTTGCGAATTTCAACTTGGGCAGATTGCACAGGTGAGCGGCCAAAAACCGGACGCGAAAACTCATTTCGAAAAGGCACTCGCTCTCTCACCACAATTTGTGCAGGCGATGATTGCGCTGGGAAAGTTGGAAACCAGCGATAAACAATATGACCAAGCCATTGGTTTATTGACCAAAGCGGTTGATCTGCAGCCATCCAATGAAACGGCCCATTATGCGCTGCAAATGGCGTATCGGGATGCTGGGCAGATGGATAAAGCAAAAGAGCAGAAAGCCATCCTCGACAAGTTGCAAAAGCCGCCAGAAGGTGAATTCAGCGATTTCCTCAAGAAGCTGGGCGAAAAGCCACCTCCGGCGCAGGAATGACGAAACTGCTGTTGGCAACGGCGCTCCTCATTGCCGATTTTCAAAACGTTGCGAGGCAAGCCGGATTGAGAGATGCCTTTCCGAATGGCGGCACAGTTACCAAGCAATACATTATTGAGACCACCGGCAGTGGCATCGCTTTTATTGATTACGACAACGACGGACTGCTGGATCTCTTCGTCCTTTCCGGCAAAGGCGGAACAAACCGCATGTATCACAACGAAGGCGGCGGCCGCTTTCGCGATGTGACGGAGAAGCTCGGCTTGCAATCAAGCGGCTGGGCGCAGGGCGTGTGCGCAGGTGATATTGACAACGACGGTTACACCGATCTTTTCGTTACCTATTGGGGCGGCAATCATCTGTACCGGAACGTCGGTGGTAAGCGCTTTGAAGATGTGACGGGGAAAGCGCACCTCACTCAAGACCGTGTTCGCTACAACACAGGATGCGCATTTATTGATATCGATAACGATGGCAAGCTTGATCTGTTTGTTTCGAACTACCTTAAATTCGATCCCGCGACGACACCACAGCCTGGCGCGAACCCGTATTGTTTTTATCGTGGAATTGCTGTGAATTGCGGGCCGCGCGGTTTGCCCTTCGACCGCAACATTCTCTACAAAAACAATGGCGATGGAACATTCAAAGATATTTCGGAGGAATCAGGCATTGCCGCGCCGTTTGGCCATTATTCGTTGAGCGTGCTTACTGGTGATTTTAATGAAGATGGTCTGCCGGATATTTACGTGGCATGCGATCAAACCCCTTCCCTGCTCTATATCAATAAAGGACACGGCAAGTTCGAAGAAGAAGCCGTGCTGCGCGGCGTGGCGTTTGACGAAAACGGCAAGGCAATGTCGGGCATGGGACTGGACGAGGCCGATTACAACGGCGAAGGACACCCAAGCATTTTTCGAACGAATTTTTCAGATGAGTTTGAGACGTTGTATCACAATCGCGGTGAAGGCAACTTTGACGATGTGACGCTGGATGCTGGTCTGGGACAGAACACGAAGTATGTGGGCTGGGGAACGGGATTCTTCGATTTCAACAACGATGGCTGGAAAGACTTGCTGTTAGTCAATGGGCACGTGTTTCCGGAAGTAGAGCAGTTGCATATCGATATTCACTACAAAGACCGCGCCATTCTTTATCAGAATCTAGGCAACGGCAAGTTCAAAGATGTGACGAAAGACGCGGGACCGGCGTTTAGCGAATTGCATTCAGCACGCGGCGCGGCGTTTGGCGATATCGATAATGACGGCACGCTGGAAGTAGCGGTAAATAATCAAAACGAAGCGCCTTCGCTGTTTAAGCAATCGAGCAATGCCGCCGGCCACTGGCTGATTCTGAAGTTGGAAGGAACCAAGTCGAATCGCAGCGCGATCGGGACGCGAGTGAAAGTAGTCACCGGCGAACACGCGCAGTGGGGCGAAGTGCGCAGCGGCGGTAGTTATCTTTCGCAAAGTGATCTACGTCTGCACTTCGGTTTGGGAACGGCGACCAGCGTCGACCGCATCGAAGTAGTGTGGCCAAGCGGCAGCAAGCAGGTGATTGAGCGTCAAGCGGCCGACCGCGTTTTGATGGTAAAAGAACAGCGCTAAGTACAATCAGGGACATGCGCCTTGTTGCACTGCTCCTCTCCGCTCTTGCGGTTGCCTCCGCCCAAAGCATTCAATATGACGAAAGCCGGAAAATCTGGCTACTCAATACCAAAGCAAGTTCGTATGCGATGGGCATTTCGCCTGAGGGAGAACTGCAACATCTTTACTGGGGTGGACCGTTGTGGCGAATCGCGGATGTGCCGCAGGCAAAGACGCGCGAAGATATTTCGTCGTTTGATCCGCACGAGATGTTGGAAGCGGAGGAGTATCCAGGTTGGGGCGGTAAACGGTTTTATGAGACAGCGCTGAAGATTACGCGGACGGACGGGGATCGCGATCTGGTTCTGCATTATCAATCGCACAAGATTGACGGTGACACACTGGCGATCACTCTGAAAGACATTAAAGACGATATCGAGGCGGTTCTGGAGTACCGCGTATATTCAGATGCGGGCATTATCAGCCGTCGAGCAACGATTCGAAACAAGAGCAATCAGGCCATCACAGTCGAGAGCGCGCAGTCCGCAACCTGGAACTTGCCATCTGGCGATGGCTATCGACTCACTTACTTGAGCGGGCGTTGGGCAGCCGAAACACAACTAAACCGCGAACCGATTCACGAAGGCATGAAAGTTCTCGAAAGCCGATTGGGACACACTGGCCATAATTTCAATCCGTGGTTCGCGATTGACAAAGGCGACGCGAACGAACAAAACGGTGGGGTTTGGTTTGGCGCGTTGGCGTGGAGTGGCAACTGGCGCATCTCGATAGAACAGACCCCCTACAGGCAGGTTCGGGTTACCGGTGGATTTAACACTTTTGATTTTGCTTATCCGCTGACGCCGGGCGACCAACTGGAAACTCCAGCGTTTTATGCCGGTTATGCGGCACACGGTTTTGGAGAGGCTTCGCGCTTGCTGCATGCCCTGGAACTGAACAATATTGAACCGCATGGATCAGCCGCTCGAGTGCGACCTGTTCTTTATAACTCTTGGGAAGCGACCGAATTCAATGTGAATGAAGCGGGACAAACGGCTCTCGCGGAAAAGGCGGCCAAACTCGGAGTCGAATTATTCGTAATGGATGATGGTTGGTTCGGCAAGCGCAACACCGATCATGCAGGCCTCGGAGATTGGGTGGTGAATCCGCAGAAATTTCCGAATGGTCTCGCCGGCCTTATCAAATCAGTAAATTCATTGGGCATGGATTTTGGCTTGTGGGTGGAACCGGAGATGGTGAATCCCGATAGCGACTTGTACCGTGCGCATCCCGATTGGGTGATGAACTTTCCGGGCCGTCCGCGCAGTGAGTTGCGGAACCAGCTTGTCCTGAACCTCGCGCGCCAGGACGTGAAGGAATATATNNTGGGACATGAATCGCATTTTCGCAGAGCCCGGCTGGCCGGAAGTGAGCGTTGGTGAGCAGCGCGAGCTTTGGGTCAAGTACGTTTGGAACTATTACGAGATCATGGACCGGCTGCGCAAGAACCATCCGGAGTTGGAGATCGAATCATGCTCGGGTGGCGGCGGCCGAATTGATTTGGGAGTTTTGCGGTATGTGGACGAAGTCTGGACATCCGACAACACAGAAGCGTTTGATCGGCTGCAAATCCAGGAAGGTTTTTCGCAAGCGTACGCCGCGAAGTTCATGTCGGCTTGGGTTACGGACGTGCCGAATGCCAATGGCCGGAGCACTCCGCTGCGCTACCGCTTCCTGGTGGCGATGCAAGGCGCGCTTGGCATCGGTTCAAATCTGAACAAGTTTACGGAAGCGGATACCAAGCTAGCCACACAGATGGTAGCTCTGGATAAACGCATCCGCGAAACCGTGCAATTTGGCAGTTTGTACCGACTACTTTCACCGCGCACGAACGACACAACGGCTAACGAATACGTTTCGAAAGACGGCAAAGAAGCCGTGGTCTTCGCGTTCCGGCATTCACAGCAATACAGCACTGATCCGCCCACAATTCATCTGCAGGGCCTTGATCCCCAAGGCGTCTATCAACTGGAATTATGGGACGGCACGATGTTGAAAAAAAGCAGCGGCGCTTATTTGATGGAGAACGGTATCAACGTCAAGTTACGCGGCGATTTCGACAGTACCGCCGTGCTGCTGCATCATTCTTCGCGATAGGTCAGAAGCGGCTTCTGGCCCATGGGAATGGCCGACTGGTATTTCATGACCTTGAGTTGCGAGTCGAGGTCCGCGCGGGCGGCTTTGATGACTTCGGGATGCGCGAAGAGATCGGCGCCAATAAGCGCGATGGATTTCGCTGCAATGAGCATTCCTTCCTGGCCGATGCTCATGCCGGATGCGGCGGCGGCTTGCCAGGTATGCGGCGCAGAACCAGGAACCAGCGTGGCCGAAGTGAAGCCGATTGTGGGAACCACCCAACTGATATCGCCAACATCGGTGGAAGCCGAAGGCGCGTTCGGATCGGGAGCGCGCAAAGGGACAATGCTGCTGGTTTGCTCAAAATGTCCGACGGCGGAAGGAGGCAAGCTCTTTTGCAGTTCTTCCGCAAATGCTTTCTGTTCAGGCGTGTAATTGAACCCACCCACTTCTTCCAGTTCACGTTGGGCGAGTTCGGCTAGGGGAGCGTTGGTGAGGACATTCGCATCCGCACTAATCACTTTGACGTCTACCGTTGTCTCCGTCATCATCGCTGCCCCTTGGGCAATTTTCTGAATTCGTTGCCAAATATCGGTGAGCACTTCACCCGATGGACTTCGGGCCGTCAGAAAAATTTGTGCAAGATCGGGTACAACGTTGGGCGCCACGCCACCTTTAGTGATGATGTAGTGAATACGCGACGAACTGGGCACATGTTCGCGCATAAATTCCACACCGTTGCCCATGAGCATGACGGCATCCAGAGCAGAGCGGCCGCGGTCGGGTGCAAAGGCGGCGTGTGCGGCGACTCCATGAAAAGTAAATTTCGCTGAGCTATCGGCCAATGAACCGCCATTAAAAACACTGTTGCGGTCGGCGGGATGCCAGTGCAGCACAACATCGACGTCTTTGAACAGACCTGCGCGCACCATGTAGACCTTACCCGAACCACCCTCTTCGGCGGGCGTCCCATAAAAGCGGAGCGTGCCACGAATGTGATTCTTCTCTATGTATTGCTTGAGCGAAACCGCGGCGAGCGCGGCGGCAGAACCGAGCAGATTGTGTCCGCACCCATGGCCAGGCGCGGCAGTCACAACCGGCTTGCGATCAGGCGATGCTTCTTGCGAAAGACCGGGCAGCGCGTCAAACTCGCCTAAAATTCCGATCACAGGTTTACCAGAACCGTAACTGGCAACGAACGCGGTAGGCATATCCGACATCGGATTTTCCACTGCAAAACCAGCACCTTTCAACTGCTGCTGCAACAAGGCGGAGCTCTTCTCTTCGTGGTAGCCGAGCTCGGCGTAATCCCAAATCTGTTTGGAAATGCGTTGGTATTGCG
This sequence comes from Bryobacterales bacterium, assembly GCA_003169195.1. Lineage (GTDB taxonomy): Bacteria > Acidobacteriota > Terriglobia > Bryobacterales > Bryobacteraceae > Bog-105. The sequence continues at coordinate 13,519 of PMQB01000243.1, read as the reverse complement.
GCGTGTTGTCACTGACGAACGCCAAAATCTGCTGATGTTCAGGAGAATGCGATTGGCCCTTGAGAACCAATGATCCGGCAAGCAAAAGAGCAAGAAAGTTCGAACGCGTCATTAGGAAGATTCTCGCATGCTATAGTCACCTTCAAATTCTCAAATTTCTAGACATGAAGACACTTTCTGCTCTATTGCTATGCGCCTCGTTGCTGTTTGGGCAGGCACAGACACCGAAGGCAGCGCCCGAACCGGCGAAGCAAACAGATACCGGCGACGAAAAGCCGGTAATCACTCATCACAAAATCACGCTGGCCGGCAAAGCGCTCGCTTACACCGCCACCACGGGCTTTTTGCCAATCAAAGACGATCAGGGCCATGTGGAAGCACACATGTTCTACGTTGCCTACACGGTGGACAATAGCGGACCGAAACGGCCGCTCACGTTCGCGTTCAATGGTGGCCCTGGATCTGCCACAATCTGGCTCCACATGGGTTGTTTCGGGCCCAAGCGCGTGAAGATGCGTCCGAATGGTTTCATGCCTCCGCCGCCGTTTGAATGGGAAGAAAACCAGAACACGATTCTAGACCGGACCGATATCGTTTTCGTAGACGCGATCGGCACTGGTTACAGCCGCGCTGTCACACCGGAGCTCGGCAGAAAATTTTGGAGCGTATCGGGTGACATCGCGGCATTCGGTGAATTTGTACGTCTCTACTTGCAGAAGAATTCCCGCTGGACTTCGCCGGTTTATCTCGCCGGTGAAAGCTATGGCACCACGCGAGCTGCCGGGCTTTCGGGATATTTGGTTGATCACGGAATTGCGCTGAATGGAATTGTTTTAATCTCGACGATTCTCAACTTTGAAACAGTGAGCTTTGGGATTGGCAATGACCTGCCCTACATCCTGTATTTACCTACCTATGCGGAAACAGCGGCGTTCCATCACAAACTGGCGCCGGAATTGGAGAAAGATCCAGAAGCTTTACGGCAGGAAGTAGAAAAATTTGCAGCAGGCGAATATGCTATGGCGCTGCAGCAAGGTGACTCCATTGATCCAACCTTGCGGCAGTCTGTTATAGATCGTTTAGCACGTTACACAGGTTTGAGCAAGCAGTATATTGCGCGCTGCGATTTGCGGATTGATCTTTCGCATTTCGACACCGAACTGCTGCGCGATGAAACGAAAATCGTCGGACGTTTAGATGGACGCTTTACCGCCTTCAATGAAACGGCCACGCAGCAGACGCCGGAATTCGATCCGAGTGAAGCAGCAATTCGACCGCCCTACACTTCGGTCTTTGGCGATTATGTGAAGACCGAACTCGGTTTTCAATCGGACTTGGTTTATTACGTTTTAGGCGGCGGCATTGGACGTTGGGATTTTGATACCGCAGGCGGGCGCGCGGGTTTTGCGGATACGAGCCAAGCGCTGCGACGGGCGTTTGCGAAAAATCCGTATTTGCAGGTCTACATTGCTGAAGGCTTTTACGATGCGGCGACGCCGTATTTCGCCGTGGAATATACGTTCAATCACATGGGATTGACGCCGGACGCACACAAAAACATCGCACGCGGGCACTTTAATGCGGGGCACATGGTTTACATTGATAACGAGTCCATGAACAAGCTCAAACAAGATGTGGATGGCTTGTTTGACCGAACATCGCCCAAGTAAACCGGCCCAGGTAAACCCAATTTATGATGCATCTCCGCTGCAGTGTTAGCGACTGCGGAACAACTCTAGATCTGCACGACCGCGCACTGGCCTGCCCCAAATGTGGCGATTTGCTGGAAGTGGTGATCGACACGCCGTCGAGTGATCCTGGCGATCTCAAACGGCGCTGGTTGGGCCGCCGCTTATCGAATGAGCCGCGTGATACCTCAGGCGTTTGGCGCTTTCGTGAATTGCTGCCGGATGTCTATGGACCCCACGGCGTTGTCACCCTGGCGGAAGGCAATACGCCGCTGGTGCGCGGACAGAAAACGCTCGAGTTTGCAGGGCTGAAAAGTCTTTCGTTCAAACACTTGGGTTGGAATCCTACCGGTTCATTCAAAGATTTGGGAATGACGGCCGGCATTACCGAAGCGAAGTTTGTGGGCGCGAAAGCGGTGGCGTGCGCTTCCACCGGTAACACAGCGGCATCGCTGGCTGCTTATGCGGCACGCGCAGGAGTGGCAGGACGCGTGTATCTCCCCGCCGAACAAGCGTCCGCAAACAAGCTGGCACAAGCTTTGGATTATGGCGCCGAAACGGTACAGATTGATGGCAATTTTGACGACGCACTGAACGCACTGCTGGATTCGAACGATCCTGATCTTTACTTTCTGAATTCGATTAATCCGTTTCGCATTGAAGGACAGAAGACGGCAATGATCGAAATGCTGGAACAACTCGCCTGGCAGATTCCGGATTACCTGGTGGTGCCCGGTGGCAATCTAGGCAATTCATCAGCATTTGGTAAAGCCTTTATTGAACTGAAGAGGTTCGGTTTCATCGAGCGGACGCCGCGCATTGTGATTGTGCAGGCGGCGGGTGCGAATCCGTTGGCGCAAATGTGGGAATCCGGTGCAAGTGAATTGCATCCAGTAGCAGATCCGGAAACGGTGGCAACGGCGATTCGTATTGGCAATCCGCGTTCGTGGAAGAAGTCGCTGCAGGGCGTGCACTTCACAGATGGATTCGTGCTGGATGTGACGGACGAAGAGATCGGCGAAGCGAAAGATTGGATTGGGCGCGACGGCATTGGCTGCGAGCCGGCATCGGCCACAACACTGGCAGGCATTCGCAAACTGACGCATGCGGGCAAGCTGGAAACGGATGCGAAAGTGGTGGCGATTTTGACGGGCCACGTATTGAAAGATACCGATTACATCATCAAGCGGCGCAACGCAAAACTGGCGACAGAACATAATTGATAGATATGCTTTCGCCGCAAACCCGATTGGAGATTCGTGTACCCGCATCGATTGCCAATCTCGGGCCTGGCTTCGACACGCTGGCTGTTGCTGTTGAGCTTTATCTGAATCTGGCCGTGACGGTCATCGAAGGCATGAACGAGTTGCACTTCGACTTTCCGGATTTCAAGATTGACGGCGAGAACTACATTGAGCGCGCATTCCATTTTGCGGCTCGGCAGAGGGGCGGCTCCTTCCCATCTCTGCATGTGGTGGTGCATACAGAGATTCCGATGCGCGGTGGTTTAGGAAGCAGCGCCGCGGCGACGGTGGCGGGATTGCGGCTGTACGAAGCAGTGGCAGGACCGCTGCCGGAGCAAGGATTGCTGAATGCGGCTTGCGCTTTGGAAGGGCATCCGGATAATGTGGCCGCGGCCTTATTAGGCGGATTGACGGTGAGTTGCCAATTGGCGGATCGGTCGGCGTTTGCGGTCAAGCTGGATTGGCCGGAGTCGTTGAAATTTCTGGTGCTAACACCGCAGTATGCCCTTGCGACTTCCGCGTCGCGCGAGGTATTGCCGGAATTGATTTCGCGCGAGGACGCGGTTTTCAATTTGCAACGGATTGCGCTGTTGCTGCAAGCGGTGCAGAGCGGAAATCATTCATTGTTGCGCGAGGCATTGCACGATCGAATTCATCAACCGTACAGGCAGAAACTGGTGCCGGCTTTAGAAGAGATTTTGGCGCTCGATCATCCGCATTTGTTGGGCGTTTGCCTCAGTGGTGCGGGGCCCTCGATCGTTGGTTTGGTTGAAAACAACATTGATGACGTCGAGAAGTTGTTCAGCGACGCGTATCAAAAGACGGGGATTCCGTTTACGATCCGGCGTTTGTCGGCCCACCGAGAACAGGTTCTAGTCGCTGGCTGATCTTACCAAGCTGGCATTCTTCGTGGACGGCGCGGACGGCTTTGTCGAGCATGTCGAGTCGGACGATGATGCCGATGGTCAATTCACTGGAACCTTGCGCGATGGCGATGATGTTGGTGTTTTCGCGCGAGATGGCCGTGAAGACGCGTCCGGCTAAACCGGGAGTCCCGCGCATACCTTCCCCAACAACGGCGAGCAGGCCGACGTTTTCATCCACTTCAATTGGGCGCAGATAGCCGTGCGTCAATTCCAACGACAGGTTTGACTCCAAAGCTTCCATGGCCGGCGTGACGTCTTGTTTGCGAATCAGAAAGCAAAACGTCTGGCGATAGCTCGAACTGGTAAGCACCAGGATTTCGACGTTTGCCAGAGCGAGCGCGTCTAAGGCGCGGGCCATAAGTCGAGTGCCGCTCAGAACGGCGTTGGCGGGTTCCATGGAAACCAGCGCGACGTTCGACATCGAGGTTACAGCGCGTGCGCCTTTTGGTTCGTCAAAGCTCGAGACAATTTTGGTGCCGGGTTTGTGAGGAGCGAAACTGTTCTTACTCCAGACCGGGATTTGCTTTTCAACGAGCGGAGCCAAGGTGCGGGGATGGAGAACCTTCGCACCGTTATAGGCGAGTTCGGCAGCCTCGGCGTAAGTGACTTCGTCGAGAACCGCGACATCTTTCACGAGCCGCGGATCGGCGGTCATGATACCGTCCACATCCGTCCAGATCCAGAGTTCTTGCGCATCGAGAGCGGCGGCGAGGATGGATGCAGAGAAATCGGAACCGCCGCGACCGAGTGTGGTGGGGCGGCCGTCGGCAGTAGCGCCGTTAAATCCGGTAACTACCGGAACTATGCCTTGCGTGATCATTGGCGCGAGTTTTGCGTTGGATTTCTCACGAGTGGCTTCCATTTGCGGGGAGGCGTTGCCGAAGACGGCGTCCGTAATGATGACGTCGCCACCATTCACGGCAACGGCTTTGATGCCCGAGGATTCGAGGAAGCGGGCCAGCAGTGCGGCCGAGAGGCGTTCGCCGACGGCAATGGCCTCGTCAACGGAACGCGGAGGGCGTTCTCCAAGCATGAGGATGCCATTGGCGATGCGTTCGAATTCATTGACTAACCCATCAATTTCTCCAGCGGCCGCCGGACTCTTGCCGACGAGGAGTTCGGATGCTTCGAGGTGGCGGGCCCGGAGTGCGGCAACGCCAGTAGTAACAGCCGTCTTGTCGCCGACTTCGGCACGGCGTAGTGTTTCGAGCAATAGGTCGGTCACTTTAGACATGGCGGAGACGACGACGACCAAGGGGCGTGACTTCTGTTGGCCAGCAATGATATCGGCTGCGACGCGCACACGTTCGGCGCTGCCCATGCTGGTGCCGCCGAACTTCATGATGAGGAGATCTTTCAAGGTTGGGTTCCGAGTACTATTTTGACATTTGGACGTATCCTGGGGGCATGAGCTTCGGATTGGACACCGTTATCGAGGTGGCTTGGATTGCGGCGGCAGTGGTGTGGTTGGTGGGTGGCTTCTTGACGAAGACAACGGTGCGGAGCCAATCGGCCAGTTCAAGACTGCTTGAAATTTTGCCGATGGCGGTGGTGTTCCTGTTGTTCTTCGTTAATCAGAGCTTGTTGGAGTGGACGTCGGTGCGGTTTGTGCCGGCAACGTTTGGGTGGCAGAGTTTGGGTGCGGCGATGACTGTGGCGGGTGTCATCGTAGCGATGTGGTCGCGCTTTTATATAGGTCGGAACTGGAGCGCCCAGGTGACAGTGAAGGAAGATCATGAGCTGATTCGTTCGGGGCCCTATAGCGTTGTACGGCATCCGATCTATTCGGGATTTCTACTGGCCATTTTGGGGACCGCCATTTATGTGGGGCAGTTGCGAGGGTTGCTGGCAGTCTTGTTGGCAGCCCTGGCTTGGAAGATCAAGTCGATGCGGGAAGAGACGTTTATGGAAGATCAGTTCGGCGAGCAGTACGTCCAGTATCGGCGTGAAGTGAAAGCGTTGGTGCCGTTTATTTGGTAGCCCATGTACGGCCGCCATCGGAGGACCACCAGTCGCCTGACTTGATGGTGAGTCGAATGATTGTTCCGTTGGTGTGAATCGCTGTGATGGCGTCGGTGACAGGGACGGTGACCTGGCTCCAATGCAGCCCGTTGTCGGTGGAGTGGAAGAGTGCGCCATTTTCGCCGCCGGCCCAGATGTCAAATCCAGAGACAGAGAGGGCGTAGAGATTAGTGCGGTCGTCTACGTGCGCGGTCTTCAAAGTAGAGCCACCATCCTCAGAACTGGTTAGCGTGCCCGGTGCTTCACCAATCTTCCACTCAGTTTGTCTTACAGGAAGATTCGAGCCTAGGCGTGGCAGCGACCGGACGGTTCTCGCACGGAAGGCGGCATNNGTCAATACTGCTGGTTGTCAGCCAAGGCTTGCAACGCGGCTGAGTTGGACTGAGGTTTAGGGGGGGGCGGAGGTGCAACTGGAATGAGTTGGCCAGTCTGAATACGATCGGTGGGCGGCTGCACATTTGCAACGTCGGGCGGCACGAGTACGACAGGCTGAGCGGAAGGCGCGACAGGTTTGGCTGCAACGATGACCGGACTGGCAACAAACTTCTTTCGCTTAGGCAATACGACGGGGCTGGTCGGTTGCACGGGGCTGGTCGGTTGCACGGGGCCGGTCCGTTGCACGGGGGTCGGCATCGGTTCAGGGGCGGTGGCGTTTGGTCTTTGAACCTTCACGTCGACTCGCGCCTCATACACGGGTTCTGGTCTATGGATGACAACCACCGCAATTAGGCAAGCAGCAGCCAGGGCTGCGGCCCAGCGTAAGTTCCACCATTGGAACGAAGGACGCGCGGTCGTGGGAGCGGTAGCGAAATCGGGCGCAATGAGAGAGAGCACTTCGCGGCAGTCTGCGCAGATAGCAAGATGCGCTAGCAACGGTTTGCGTTCGTTGGGCTTGAGACGATTTTCGGCGAAGGCAGTGAGAGCGTCAGCATCGGGATGAGCTTCGGCCGTCTGCTGCTGGCGAGCCAGGCGGGACGCGAGGAATTTGGGAAACGGCTCCATATAGAGGAACGCTTAGGCTCTCCTTTCTTGCGCTAATTTTTCGCGGACGTTGATGGCGAGGTCTCGTACATCTATATCGAGCATTTCTTCGGCAGCGCGTTTGGGAACGCCGGTCTTGCACAAACCGGCGATGATCTGTCTGCGTAACACGTTGGTGATTTTATCGAGGCGCCGGCTGATGGTGGATTCGTGTGTTCCGAGCATACGGCCGATCTCGGAGAGAGTTCGTTCATCCAAATAATAGGCGGCCAGCAGGAAGCGATCTTCAGCGCTGAGTGCGGCAAGTGCGAAATCTGTGGCGGAGGCGAGTGCGCGTTGATCCAGCAAAGGATCAGGTTCTTCGCTCTGTGCTAGTGTTTCGAGTGCGTCATCGAAGGGAACGAGTTTGCGTTCTTTACGAATACGGTTGACGAACTCTTGCGCCAGGATGGTTTTGAGCCAGCCTTCGAGAGAGCCCCGGCCGAGGAACGAATTCAGCTTGGATGTGCGGGCGCTGTAGAGATCGGCCCAAAGAGAATCGGCTAACTCTCCGCCGCGCACTTCATCATGAGTGATCGCGATGGCGGCGAGATAGAGTTTTTCCCGATAGTGAGTTATAAAAAACTCCCAAGCACCGGTGTGGCCGTGGGCGCAGGCGCGCGCCAGTACGAAATCCTTCAGGCGAACGCTTCGAAGCCGATCTGGTTGCGTGTCCTTGAATAGGTTGGCGAATTCTTCGAGCGAGAGCGAAAAAGACGCGGCTTCACTTTCGGAGTAAAGCCGTGCGCACTCGCGTTCTGAAGGTTGATTCGCCACGCTGCTGGTCAACATGTAACACGGGCCAAAATACTTTGCAAGAACTTTCAGGCCAATCGTTCCTTTTGACGAACACAGCGCTGCGAAGTTGCGCTGGCGATCAGAAAAGATTGGGAGGTTTGGCAACATGAAAGGCTCTTTATGCCTGTTGGGACTTGTTTTGTCTGTTGGGGCAATAGCATTTCAGATGAAGGATGCAACGCCGCACTACAGGGTGCTGATGCCGATTTCGCAAGGGAATGTCACGGTGTTTCCGGTGGTAGCGTCGACATCATACGACACGGGATTCTTTCTTACGCTGGATGAAGGGATCAAGTCGGGGCAAGTGGTGGTGACAGAGGCGGGGGGAGTGACGGGGTTGGTGAGGCCGAGGCCGGCTGCGACTGATGGCGTCTGGCGAGAGCGACAATATCCACAGCAGACGAGGGCGCAAGTGAATCAGCTCTCGTTGATCAACAATGCTGATAGACCTCTGCTGTTGTTGGCCGGAGAAATTGTCACTGGCGGCAAGCAGGACCGCATTGTAGGGAAAGACCGCATCATTCCAGCGCACAGCACGCCAGTGGCGCTGGGCGTATTTTGTGTAGAGCCGCACCGCTGGACGGAGACTTCGACAAAGTTCGGAGCGCTTGGCACCGCGATGGCCCAGCCAAGTATCCGCCTGCAGGCGATGGCGCAGCAGAATCAGCAAGGGGTTTGGGATGAAGTGGCGAAATCTCGGGCGGCTCTGACAAAGAGTTTGGCGCCGCCGGCCGCAGCGCCCGTGCAAGCCTCTTCTTCTTACGCCATGGCTATGAAGAACCAGAGCATTCAAGTAGAGATTGATAGCGTAGCCAAGCCGTTGGAGCATTCTTACGATGCGCTGATTCAGAAGCTGCGTGCCGAGAACGCTGTGGGCGCAGTGGTGGCAGTCAATGGCGAAATCATCTGGGCCGATGTGTTTGCCAGTTCGGATTTGTTGAATCGATTTTGGCCAAAGCTGATTCGTTCCTACGCGGCAGAGTCATTTGGAACGCCTATGCCAGTGAAGTTTCCACGCGGGGCGACGGTAGAAGGGGCACAAGACTTTTTGGACAGGCTGGGCGCGACTCATGAGAGCGTCGAGACGGAGCCCGGCCTTTACCGGCAGACCGAGATTAGTGGCGACGACTACACGGCCTTTGTTTTGACTTCCCTGTTGCCGGGTGAGCGGTTCGATGTGCATATCGCGAAGATGAAACGGTAGTTTGGACCCACTTGTGGTATGGGCGTTTCGCGGCATGGGGATACAATGCTGCAACAGAGACATACCATGACTTCAGATTTTATTCAGCGGCGGGATTTCTTGACGAGCTTCGGAGCAGCAGGGCTGGCGGGCGCTTTTGTGCGAAACGAAGTGGCAATGCCGAGCCAAAGCGATTTGGCCGCGCCGAAACACACGATTCAATTCGCAGTTTGCGGCATGAGTCACGACCATATCTATGGAATGACGGAGGCGATCAAACGCGGCGGCGGCGTGCTGGCAAAGGTGTGGGGAGGCGAACCGGATAAAGTCGCGGCGTTTAAGAAAAGATATCCCGATGTGCCTTTTGCCGCAACGCAAGAAGAGATTGTACATGACCCGGGGATTCAACTGGTCCTGACTTCGCAAGTGGCGAATGAGCGAGCACCGCTGGGAATTCGCGTGATGAAGGCCGGCAAGGATTTTCTTTCCGACAAGCCGGGCATTACTACACTGGAGCAGCTAGCTGACGTGCGCAAGACGATTGCGGAGACGGAGCGGATTTACGGAATTATGTATTCCGAACGGCTCGAAGTGAAGGCGGCGGTAAAGGCCGGAGAGTTGGTGAAGGCTGGTGCGATTGGGCAGGTGATTCAGACAGTTAATTTGGCGCCGCACCAGGTTGTGCAAAAAGCGGGGAGCACGATGGGCAGCACGGGCGCGAACGGTGGGCGGCCGGACTGGTTTTGGAACGACAAGCAGTATGGCGGCATTCTGTGCGACATTGGGTCACACCAGTTGGACCAATTCCTTTTTTATACGGGCAGCACGAAGGCGGAGGTGGTGAGTTCGCAGGTGGCAAATGTGCGGCATCCGAATCATCCGCACTTTCAGGATTTCGGAGATATGGTNNGTGAGTAAGGAAGGCAACCATTTGTTTGTGGTGAATGGCAAGGAAGCGCGCATGATTGACTGCAATAATTTGGTGCTGCCGTTTGGGCCGGAGTTTGTGAGCGATGTGGTGAACCGGACGCATACGGCTCAGGACCAGGAGCAGTGTTTGCTGGCGGCCGAGTTATCGATTTTGGCGCAGAAGAATGCGGTGAAGGTGCATTTGGATTGGGAGGGGAAGGGTTAGGGGAGTTGCGAATCCGCCTACCCTGTGAGGCGTGACAAAACAAGAATTACCATGGCGACCGAACCAAGACCGCTGTTAAGCGCAGATCTCCTGCATCAGGTGGAAGTGACCGCGCGCGCTCAGAACCGGAATCCCGAAGATGTTGTGAGCGAGGCTGTCCGCAAGTATCTCGACGAGCAAAGCTGGATCAAATTCGTTGAAAAGAACGAAGCGCACGCCCGAGCAATGGGCATCACGGAAGAAGAGGTGGACCGTTTGATATCCGAAGTGCGGAGTGAAAACCGGCAGTCCGGTCGCTAGTGCTCCGCGTTACCGCGGATACCAACATTCTGGTTTCAGGCATTAACTTCAGGCGCGGCAAGCCGTTCGAATTGCTGGAACTGGCACGCACCGGCAAGATAAGCCTCGCCATTTCCGACGCGATTCTCGACGAAATGGAAGATGTTCTGCGGCGCAAATTCGCTTGGAGTGATGACGACATTGCGGAGGCGCGTAAGCGGATTACGGCCATTGCCCAGAAAGTGAAGCCTGCCGTTCAACTCGATGTGGTTGAAGACGACCCAGACGACAACAAGATTCTAGAATGTGGTTCAGCAGCGGGTTCGGACTTCATCGTAAGCGGAGATCACCACCTCCTCAAGGGTGGCTGAGAAAGGCATAGCGCTCAATGAGATCGTAAATGATCTGTTGAAGCGAGAGATTTAGACGATCGAGTCGGTGAAGTGAAAGTTGGGTCGCTGATAGGTTGGTCGCCACAGCGAATCAAGATTGAGGCTGAAGGATCGTCGAGGACGTTATTGAACGCGACCGCTTTTTACTTCTCAATCTCCACCTCAAGCACATCGTCTTGGTTTGCGATGCTCACATCAATCGGTTCCGTAGCTTTTACCTCTAGTGGCTCATCCGAGGTAATTTGCACCTCATTCGTAACCTCAATCTCTCCGCCGTCAATATGCGTGTGCCCTTGGTACTTAACCAGAAAAAACATAAGGACGGCGATAACGGTGAGCATGAGGGCCTTGTACACTTCGAGCAATTTGGCTGTCAACGAACGGGCGGCCCAAGCGCAACGTTATTCCGTTCCTGCCTAGCAAAGGGTCGCGGACCTTGGAGACCGCCCATTAGTGGTAGGGAGGAACAACGGTGGGATGAAACGGACGGGAACATCAAGGCGCTCAGGTATGTGGGGTGGCGGCAAACAATGGGCGAGGTAGCGCGACAACGACCTGCATCTGGAAGCCGAGCTGCTTCAATTTTTCGACCTGCTGTTCTATCTCGTCAATCGAGAACCTCTCATCGACACGGCGTTGTTTCAAAAAACCTTCGAGTTGATCGCGAGTGGCAAAACCGAGCATTCGTCGCAGTTCCGGCTTGGTGATATGGCCGATTTTGTACTCTTCGAGCGCGAGGGCTTCCAGGGCGCGGCGCGGCAGATCCTTGCCGGCGCGATTGAGCCGGCTGGCGATGTCGTCCGGAATCTGTACGGTTCAGTCCATGTAGAATCCTCTAAATCCAATATTGGCGGGTGAAAGAAAAGTTAACAGGGCTTCCTTCGCAGTCACGTCTCTTCCGAAGAGGCTTTTAGGAAGTCAGGTCATCGCGGCGCAGGGTACGCAGCAGCGCCTCCTTTTCTCCCGCACTCCAGCTAAACTGGTAATGACCCCTTTTATGATCGAAAGTACGCTCGCCAAAGTCTTTGGCACCAAACATGATCGAGAGATCAAACGCATACAGCCAATAGTCGCGGCGATCAATGCACTCGAACCGGACCTGCAAAAGCTTACCGATCAGGAACTGGCGGCGAAGACGGTTGATTTCAAGCAGCGCGTGGCGAATGGTGCAACGTTAGACGACATCCTAATAGAAGCCTTTGCCGTTTGCCGTGAGGCCAGCCGGCGCGTTTTGAACATGCGCCATTTTGACGTTCAGTTGATTGGCGGCGTTGTTCTGCACCGCGGCAAGATTGCCGAAATGAAAACCGGCGAAGGCAAGACGCTGGTAGCCACGCTGCCGAGTTACTTGAACGCGTTAGAAGGCAAGGGCGTCCACATCGTCACCGTGAACGATTACCTGGCGCGGCGCGACTCCGAATGGATGGGCCGCATTCACCGCTTTCTTGGCTTGACTGTCGGCAACATTGTGCATGATTTGGACGAGCAGCAGCGCCGCACAGCATACGGCTCGGACATAACCTACGGCACGAATAACGAGTTTGGTTTCGACTATTTGCGCGACAACATGAAGTTCCGATTGGAAGATTATGTCCAGCGGGATTTCAATTTCGCGATTGTCGACGAAGTCGATTCGATTCTGATTGACGAAGCGCGTACGCCGCTGATTATTGCGGGGCCAAGCGAAGAATCCACAGACAAGTATTACCGCATCAACCGCATCATTCCGAACCTGGTCCGCGGTGAAGTGATCGAAGGCAAGGAGCCCGGGCAATCGCGCACGACCGGCGATTTCACGGTGGATGAGAAACACCGCAGCGTTGCCCTGACGGAAGAAGGCGTCCTTAAGGTTGAAAAGCTTCTCAACACGGGCAACCTTTATGACCCGGCCAACATTGAGATGAACCACCACGTGCAGCAAGGGCTGCGCGCGCACATCCTTTATGAACGCGATCGCGATTATGTGGTGCAAGAAGGGCAAGTCATCATCGTCGACGAATTCACCGGACGCTTGATGCCGGGTCGCCGTTGGAGCGATGGTTTGCACCAGGCGGTGGAAGCCAAAGAGAACGTCAAAATTGAGCGCGAGACGCAGACCCTGGCGAGTGTCACGTTCCAGAACTTCTTCCGCATGTATAAAAAACTGGCGGGCATGACAGGCACGGCCGATACCGAAGTGGCGGAGTTCCAGAAGATTTACAACCTGGACGTGACAGTGGTACCGACGAACCGGCAGATGATTCGGATTGAGAATCCTGATATTGTTTATCGCACCGAAGAAGAGAAGTTCCGCAACGCAGCGAAAGAAATCAAGGCGTTGCATGAGAAAGGCCAGCCGGTTTTGGTGGGCACAATTTCGGTGCAGAAGTCGGAGCACCTGTCGAACATTCTGAAGAAGATTGGCGTGAAGCACGAGGTATTGAACGCCAAAAATCACGAACGCGAAGCGCACATCGTGGCGCAGGCAGGGCGCAAAGGCGCGGTGACGGTTTCCACCAATATGGCGGGCCGCGGTACCGATATTTTGCTAGGCGGCAACCCGGATGTGCTGCTCGAAGATCGGCTGAAGAAATATGGCAAGACCCCGGATACGCTGCCGAAGGACGAACTGGACAAGATCAAGGCGGAAGTTCGCGCGGAGATTGATGCCGAACGTAAGGAAGTGCTGGCGGCCGGGGGCCTCCATATATTAGGTACAGAGCGGCACGAATCGCGGCGTATTGATAACCAGTTGCGTGGACGTTCGGGACGGCAGGGCGATCCCGGATCATCGCGTTTTTATCTTTCGCTCGAAGACGACCTGATGCGGATTTTCGCCAAGGAGTGGGTTTC
>PMQB01000077.1 GCA_003169195.1 Bryobacterales bacterium | reverse complement strand
GGCGGCGAGGCGCAGCGCGTGAAACTGGCGGCGCATCTGGCGCAGGCCAGTTGCGAAGGCACGTTGTTCTTGTTCGACGAGCCGACCACGGGTTTGCATTTCGACGATATTTCCAAGTTGCTGCTGGCGTTCGAAAAGCTGATTGCCAATGGCGGCAGCATTCTGGTGATTGAGCATAATCTGGATCTGATTCAGGCGGCGGATTGGATCATCGATCTTGGGCCCGAGGGCGGCGAAGCCGGCGGCCGCATTGTGGCGCAGGGAACGCCGGAGACGATTGCCAATTCGCCCGAATCATACACCGGCAAGTATCTGAAGATGGCTCTTTCGCAGCGCGCGATTGCCTAGATGGACGCGTTCAAGCAATTGCCGTCGGTGGATCAGGTGCTGCAACGCCTGGGCGATGGAATCGGTTTGCCGCATGATGTGGTGGTTGCGGAAATTCGCGCCGTCTTAGCTGAGCAACGCGAACGGGTCAAGGCTGGGGGCCAGGTGCAGCCGGACATTGAGGCTGCCGTGAGAGCGCGGCTGAATGGGCTGACGCGATCGTCATTGCGGCGAGTGATTAACGCCACCGGTGTTGTGCTGCACACCAATCTTGGGCGCGCGCCGTTAGTGGCCTTTGAGCCGATCGCGGGTTATTCCAATCTTGAATATGACTTGGCGGCTGGCAAACGGGGGAAGCGCGATGTCCACACCGCGCCTTTGCTTGAGAGACTGATTGGCCGTCCAGCCATTCTGGTGAACAACAATGCGGCGGCGGTGTTTCTGGTGCTGCATGAAATGGCTGCGGGGCAGGAAGTGATTGTGTCGCGCGGTGAGTTGATTGAAATTGGGGATGGGTTTCGAATTCCCGAGATCATGTCAAGGTCGGGCGCGGTGCTGCGAGAAGTGGGTACGACGAACCGCACAAGTCTGGACGATTATGCGAATGCGGTGAACGAGCGAACTCGCTTGATTATGCGAGTGCATCCGTCGAATTTTCGGGTGACTGGCTTTACGGCTCGGCCGTCGTTGAAGCAACTGGCGGACTTGGGGCGCAGTAGAGGCGTTCCGGTTTACGAAGATCTGGGCAGCGGTTGTCTGGCGGATTTGCGTGCGCAAGGGATCGATGAACCGTTGGTGAGCGAGAGCGTGAAGGCTGGAATCAACTTGCTGTCTTTCAGTTGCGACAAGTTGCTGGGTGGGCCACAGACGGGGATCATTGCCGGCAATGCTGAACTGGTGGCGCGCGTGCGGGGCAATCCTATGTACCGGGCGTTCCGGGTTGACAAGTTGATTGTTCAAGCCGTGGAAATGACCTTGGTGGCCTTGTTGCGGGAAGACTGGCAAGCGATTCCAGCGCTAGGGATGATCTTCACTAAGCCTGACGAATTGAAGGAGCGTGCCGAGCGGGTTTGTGCGGAACTGGGTGCTAACGCCGCGGTACGTGAGAGCGAATCACCCATTGGCGGCGGCTCGACGCCGGATCAAACACTGCCGACGTGGGTGGTGGAACTTACAGTGCCGAGTCCGAATGTTTTTGAGAAGCGACTGCGGCACGCGGAGCCGCCGGTGGTGGCACGCATTGAGCGCGACAAGATCGTACTCGATATGCGTACCGTCGCAGACAACGAAATCGCAGCGCTTGTGTCGGCGGTGAAGGCCAGTTAAGCTTGGCCCAGACGCCAAACAATTTTGCCGCCGACGATTGTCGCCACTGGTCCGCCTTTAAACTTGCGTCCGTTGAAGGGCGAGTTGCGGCTCTTGGAGGGCGACTTGCTCACGTCATAGGTCCACTCATGAGCGTCGCTGAAGATCGTTATGTCGCCGGGACCACCTACGCGCAAGGTTCCGCGATCAAGCGATAGGATCTGCGCCGGGTTCTGGGTAAATAATTTGACGATGTGCGTGAGGCCGACGAGACCCGGATGGTAAAGCTGCTCAAGCGCCAAGCCCAGCGCGGTTTCCAGGCCAATGATGCCAAATGGACAGCGTTCGAACTCCTGCATTTTTTCGTCGCCGGGGTGCGGGGCGTGGTCGGTGGCAATGGCGTCAATCGCGCCGTTCACCAAGCCTTGGGTGACAGCATCTACGTCGGGCCGTTCGCGCAGCGGCGGCTTCATTTTGTAGTTGCTGTCGTACGGCAGCATGTCGGAATCCGCCAGGACGAAATGGTGTGGTGTGGCTTCGGATGTCACTTTGAGTCCGCGTGCTTTGGCGAAGGCGACCATCTCTACCGCAATGCGCGAGGAAATGTGCGCTACGTGATAACGGACGCCGGTTACTTCGGCGAGCAGAATGTCGCGCGCCACCATCACATCTTCGGAACTGCGCGGGATGCCGCGCAAGCCTAGCCGGGTGGAGACAAGACCTTCGTGCATATTGCCGGAGCCGCTGAGATGCAGGTCTTCGCAATGCTCGATGAGCGGCATATCGAGAGCACGTGCGAATTCCATGGCGTGCCGGACTACACGCGCGTTCATTACGGGTTTGCCGTCGTCTGAAATGGCGACGATGCCCGCTTGTTTCATGGACGCGAAGGAGGCGAGTTCGTCGCCGCCACTGTTTTTAGTAATGGCGCCGATTGGATAAACGTTGACGATGGCGTGACGGCGCGCGCGGTCGACAATGTAGCTGGTGACGGTGGCGTTGTCGTTCACGGGCTGCGTGTTGGGCATGCAGCAAATGGAGGTGAACCCTCCGGCTGCGGCGGCGCGCGAACCGGACTCAATAGTTTCAGAATGTTCAAAACCGGGCTCGCGCAGGTGAACGTGGATATCGACGAAACCTGGCGCTACTACCAATCCTGAGGCGTCGAAGGTTTCAGAACCGGTGGCGTCGATATTTGCGCCGACTTGGCGGATGATGCCGTCTTCGATCGCAAGGTCGGTTATTTGATCAAAGTTTTGGGCTGGGTCGATGACTCGGCCGTTCTTAATGACGAGTTTACTCACTGCGCTAAAACCCTTTCCAACACGGCCATGCGCACGGCAATGCCATTTTCCACCTGGTTCAAAATAGCGGAACGTTGTGAATCTGCCACCTCTGAAGAGATCTCGCGGCCGCGATTGATGGGCCCGGGGTGCATGACGATTACGTTCGGCTTGGCGGCCTCCACATGTTCCAAGCGCAAACCATAAAAACTGAAATATTCGGCGATGGGGAAAGCGGCTTCGTTCTGACGTTCCAATTGAACGCGCAGCATCATGATGACGTCGGCTCCGCGGATGGCGTGTTCCATGTCGGTTGTCAGTTCAATGCCCGGAGCAATTTGACCGATTTGCGGCGGCAAGAGCGTTGCGGGGCCGCACAACACAATTTGCGCGCCGAATTTGGAGAGTAGAAAAATATTGGAACGCGCTACACGGCTATGAGCGATATCGCCAATAATGGCTACGCGCAAACCTTCGAGCGTGCCGCGGCGATCGAGGATAGTGAGCGCATCGAGCAGCGCTTGTGTTGGATGTTCGTGCGTGCCATCGCCCGCATTCACAATGGGTATGGGTAAATAGCGCGACAGGAAATGCGGCGCTCCCGAAGAAGCGTGGCGCATCACGATGGCGTCCGGACGCATGGCGCCTAAAGTGTTCAAGGTGTCCACCAGGGATTCGCCTTTGGAAACGCTCGCCCCGGAACTCGTAATGGAAATCACCTCGGCGCCCAAGCGGCGTGCGGCAATTTCAAAGCTGGTTCGGGTACGGGTGGACGCTTCGAAGAACAAATTAACTATCGATCGGCCTTGCAGAATGGTTGTTCGTTTGAAGGGCTGGCCCGGGGCGGGCTGAAATGTTTTTGACCGCGACAGGATGGATTCTACGTCCTGGCGCGAGATGGACTCGATATCGAGTAATCCTCGGCTCATGGTGTTTGATTCTCGGCGCGGAGAGTCTATGCCTT
>PMQB01000270.1:20330-28252 GCA_003169195.1 Bryobacterales bacterium | reverse complement strand
TCTGCTTTGTTTGCAACGCTGGTTTTGGTTTCTTGCGATTTGGCTGCCAGCCGGGCTTCGCGGGCTTTGGCGAGTTCGAAACGTTCGCGTTGGATCTCAAATTTTTGCAGGCGGAGTTCGTGGAGTTGTTGCCACTGACGGGTGCGGACGTTGTCTTTGTGGAACGCGAGTACGTTCTGGAGCGCGCGTTGCAGGGAACGCTCGGCTTGGGTGTAGTAACGGAAGTTTTCCTGGAGCATTGACAGGAAGGCTTCGGGGTCTTCGCCGGGGATGAAGAGCTGCTTGGAGGTTGCGCCGTGTTTGAGGCTATTCAGACGGGTGTGGGCCGTCGAGGGGTTGAATGCGGGTGCTGCTGCTGTTGACATTTCACGTGACCTTTCGGTTAGATTTTGGAATGAGCGCGTTCGGGATGGGTGGGCAAATTGGGCCTAAGTTGCTGAGAGGATTGGATAAAAGTTATTTTCAGAATCTGTGATGGCCCATGGCGAAGTTAGAGCCACGCCAAAAGGTGGGAATGAAAAGGAGAGCGTTGTGGATGCTTTGTTGGCGCCTACGAAAACCCACTTGTTCAAAAAAGCGTCCATGATCGAGGGCGTATCTGAGCCAACGGTTTCGCCGGCTTGCCGAAGTTTCGTGACAACGCGCTGCACGCGCATTTGGATTGCAAGATGGCACACGATACGGACAAGTGCTCGTCCAGTTCAGAACCCGAGACTTGTTATGCGAATAACTTGTCCAAGGTGATTGGTAGTTCACGAACTCTTTTACCGCATGCGTTGTAGATCGCGTTCGCGACTGCTGCACCGGTACCGGTGATGCCGATCTCGCCTATGCCGCGCGCTCCCATCGGTGTGTAGGGGTCAGCGATGTCGGTCCAGATTACGTCGATATTCGGCACATCCAAATGGGTGGGCAGATGATATTCGGCGAGGCTGGGGTTCATGATGCGGCCGTTGCGCTCGTCAAACTGAGTCTCCTCCAAGAGAGCGAGGCCGAGCCCCATGATGATGCCACCACGGAATTGGCTGGCAGCCATCTTGGAGTTCAAGATGCGCCCGCAGTCGTACGAGCCAAGAAAACGGCTAATACGCGGTTCCCCCGTAACTGCGTTGACGCGCGCTTCACAGAACAGGGCACCGTACGAGTGCATGGACCAGTGCATTGTCTCGAGCGGCGGGGGAGCGCTCTCCTCAACAGTCACTTCGTTGTGTCCTGCTCTAGCCAGGATCGAGACATAACTCTCGGAGCGATCCGGCTTATCGAGCGGGAATAGCGAACCATGCCGGCTACCGACTTGGTCCGGATTGAGACCGTGGAGCGGCGAGTCCTTAGTACAGAGTTTTAATAGTTGGACCACGAGGGTCCGGTACGCGGCGACGACGGCACCGCCAATGGAGGCAGTCTGTTGCGAGCCGCCGGCAAGAACGACGCCGGGAAGTGAGGAATCGCCGTACTGAAAGCTAACCTGCTCCATCGATAAGCCGAGTCTTTCGGCGATGACCTGAGTTTGGGCAGTGGCCGTGCCCATGCCCATTTCGTGTGCCGAGATCGCGACAATGGCATGACCTTCTTTGGTGAGAGTGATTCGGGCTGCACCTCCCGGCATACGGTAGTAAGGATAGGTAGCCGTCGCACAACCTACGCCAATGAGCCACTCGCCTTCACGGTGCGCGCCGGGTTTTGGGTTGCGCTTGTCCCAGCCGAAGCGCTGCGCGCCCTTGCGATACGCGTCAACAATATGACGAGACGAGAAAGGTGTGCCCGTGGTCGGGTCCATTGCCGGTTCGTTCCGAATGCGGAGATCCACTGGATCGATATTGAGTTGCTCAGCCAGTTCGTCGATTGCGCACTCCAAGGCGAAGCTGCCGACGGCCTCGCCCGGCGCGCGCATGAAGGTGTTGGCGAGCATATCGATATCCGCCACTTGGACATCCAGCTTGAAACTGCCCGCCGCATAGAGACAGCGCGCGGGAAGAGTGAACGGCTCGGGGAGGCTATTGTGCTTTGTCATGGCCGACACGCCGGTATGGATCAGCGCTTCGAACCGCCCGTCTAGCTGGGCACCGATCGCCACACGCTGCTCAGTTGTGGTGCGGCCGCCCACCAAACGGTAGACGCCCTCGCGAGAGAGAACAAGTCGCAACGGACGTTTCGCCAGTTTAGATGCAGCCGCAGCCAGTATGTGGTGCTGCCACATGGTCTTGGCTCCAAACCCGCCGCCGACGAAAGGCGAAGTGACGTGGACTTGTTGTTCTTCAATCCCAAAGACTTGGGAGAGCGACCAGGCGACGTGCACCACACATTGCGAGGCGTCGTGCACGATCAGTTCGTCGCCGTTCCAAGCAAGGGTCACGGCGTGCAACTCGATGGCGTTGTGGTTCTGCCGGGGGGTACGGTACGTGATGTCGACTTTCGACGGAGCTTTGGCGAGCGCCGCCTCGGCGTCGCCGATTTTCAGCAACATCGGCTCTCCGGCGAAGGACTGGGGGTGCGGGTGCAGCTTAGCTTCGGCGAAGATGGTCACCGCTGGTTCAGTTTCGAACGTGGCCTGGATGAGCGAGCTGGCGTAGTCAGCTTCTTCCTGCGTCTGGGCGACAACAACGGCAATCGGCTGGCCGTTCCAGTAGATTTGGTTGTCCTGCATGACAGGCAGGTTGTCTCCACCTGCCGCCTTCGCAGCGGTCATGAAAAGCGGGGCCGGCTTCATCCGCGGCGCGTTCTTGTATGTCATGACGAGGACAACACCCGGAGCAGCCTCGGCGGCAGTCGTGTCTAAGTTCTTGATTCGACCCTTGGGAACAGTGCTATAGGCAAGACTGGCATAAAGCATGCCCTCCATGGGTACTTCAGCTGCGAAGGGGGCGGCGCCCCGCACCTTGAGCGAACCGTCAATGCGCGATATCGGTGCGCCGATCAGCCCGTGCTTCGAATCAGCCAACGGATCGGGCTTGCCGGGTATCCAGGAGTCGGGAAGGATCTCGACCGCTTTCTTCACCAGTGCCTGAGCGGCCTCATTAATGACACTCATGCGCGCGCCTCCATCAGTTCCATCAGTACCGCCGTCATCGTCCGCTTGGCGAGTTCGATCTTGAATCCGTTATCGCGCAGGGGTCTGGCTTCGGACAGCTCGGCCATGGCCGCTGACTGGAAGTTCTGTTCTGTTGCGGGTTGACCCCTGAGTGCTGCCTCAGCTTTCCACGCGCGCCATGGTTTGTGAGCGACACCGCCCAGGGCAAGCCGAACATCCTTTACGATGCCGTTGTCGTGCAATTCCAGTGCGGCGGCGACCGAGATCAGCGCAAATGAATAACTGGCTCGATCACGCACCTTGCGATAGGTTGAGCGGACCGCAAGCGGAAGCGCGGGCAATTCAATGGCAGTGATCAATTCGCCAGGCTCGAGTCGAGTTTCGATTTCGGGGTGGTCTTCCGGTAGGCGGTGCAAGTCGGTGAAAGGCAGCATGCGTTCTCCATGCGCACCCCGCAGGTGCACCACGGCATCGAGCGCCGCGAGCGCGACACACATATCCGAGGGGTGGGTCGCGACGCAGCTGGAAGACGCGCCCAGAATGGCGTGAATTCGGTTGAAGCCATCCATGGCGTCACACCCCTGGCCTGGGCTGCGCTTGTTGCATCGCGATCCTTCGCTGTCATAAAAATAAGTACAACGGGTGCGCTGGAGGACGTTGCCGCCCACGGTGGCCATGTTACGAATTTGCCCCGACGCTCCCGCCAGGATGGCACGGGAGAGCAGCGGATAGAGTGCTCTGATAGAGCGGTGTTCCGCCACCGCCGTGTTGCGCGTGGCAGCGCCAATGAGCACGCTGCCATTCTCGCGTTCTTCGATCACGCTTGAGAGGCCGGTGACGTCCACAAGAATGGCAGGCCTTTCCAATGTCTCGCGCATAAGGTCAACGAGATTGGTCCCGCCGCCGAGATACTTGGCCTCCTGTTTGCTGCCTAAGACGACCGCATTGGTACTGTCGCCGGGTTGCGAATAAGTAAATGGGGTCACTTCGCGGCCTCCCCGTACACTTCAGTGATTGCAGCGACAATTCCGTTGTAGGCACCGCAGCGACAAAGGTTTCCGCTCATTCGCTCGCGCAGCTCATCAGGAGAGAGATCAATCGTTTCTCCAAGAAGGTTATGGGTGACGTTGCTGGGCAAGCCACGCTTAACTTCTTGAGCCATGCCAATAGCGGAACATATCTGCCCGGGCGTGCAATAGCCGCACTGAAAGCCATCATGTTCGATAAACGCTTGCTGCAAAGGGTGCAGCGCTCCGTCAGACGCCAAGCCTTCGATGGTGGTGATTGAGCGGCCTTGGTATTGCACCGCAAGCGCAAGGCAGGACAGAATTCGCTCTCCATCCACCAATATGGTGCAGGCGCCGCACGCTCCCTGATTACAGCCTTTTTTGGATCCTGTAAGGCCAAGATGGTCACGGACCAGATCGAGCAACGAGGTGCGCGTATCGAAATCGGCGTCAGTCAGTTTGCCGTTGAGAACGAATTGCATTGTGCCTCCAAAGTCCTTAGATTCATCGTCGCGACTCTTACAGTTCTCCTCTGTACTTAACCTAGATCGATGCACTGCGAAGACTGTTTCGGGTTCTCTGCGCAACGAGTAGCTATCTGTTTGGCGCAGGGGAACCCACCATGACGTCTCCCATCAATGCAACATCCTCAAAGCAACATCCTCAAACCAACCGTTTGTTGGCACCTCGTAAAAATGCCATTCTGGCCGAGTGACGGGTGATGCGTGGAAAGCTTGAATTAAACGACGGGGACATAAGTCTCCTGGTGCAGCCGCGCGATGCTCGTTGGCCGTGCCGCGCGACCCTTGCTTGCGGCACTTTGCTTGCGGCGCTCAAGGCCTTGAGCAATCGAACTTAGTAAGAGGTTGCTACCGTCGGGCGGCTTGCATGGGTTCTTTCCACCACAACTCGTTGGCCAATTCGGTTAGGGATTGGGTGGGATAGCGGTTTCGCGGTTCCCAGAGCAGCCACCCTTCCGAGCCGGCGTCTTCCGCCGCTTTGATCTGTTCGTGCAGTTGCGGTTTGCCGAAGGCGCGATGGTCAAAGGCGTAATCGGTGAAGGCTTGCAGCCAGGGGCGGAAGACAATGCCAGAGAAACCGGTACGTTGCTTGGCACGTTCAAGGGATGCGTAGATGATCCGGTAAGGATCAGTCATCGGGTTGCGGACGCCTGGGATGCCGAACTTAAAGCCCGATGGGTAAAGCATAGGTGAAATGTAATCGACGACCTTGCCGACATCGGCATAGGTTTGACCAATGCCGGTATCGCCTTCATTCCAGGCGACGTAACCGAAATTGTCGGCCGACAGAAAGACATTGTAGGGATTGAGAGCCTTTTGCGCTTGGGCGAGAAAACCACAAATCGCTTCTACGCGATTCTTGGCGTCGGTCTCCTTTGAAAAGCGAAGCCCCTTGCGATCTGGAAAACGCACGTAATCGAACTCGATTTCATCAAAGCCGGCTTTTGCCGCTTCTACGGCGATGCGAATGTTGTAGTCCCAAACTTCCTGGCGGAAAGGATCGGTCCAATGCAGCCGTTCGTTGTCGGAGAACAGACCACCACCCGCAGCGCGCACTGCCAGATCAGGCCGGGCTAAGGCGAGGGGGCTGTCTTTGAAGGTGACAATTCGGGCGATGGCATATAGGCCACGGGCGTGTAAATCGGCGATCAGGGCGGGGGCATCGGGAATTGTGGTGACCCGGTTCGCTCCAGTTTTGGCGACCATCGGAATGGACGTACGAATGCCGACTAAGCCCATGTCGCCCTTAACGTCGATAACCAGGCCGTTCAGGTGAGCTTTGGCGGCTGTTTCGTAAATGCGGGCGCTCAGGGTTTGTGACGAGACCGCCCAGAAGGACATATATAGTGCTCGGACCTTTAAAGGGGACAAGGGAATCCGCATGTCGGAATCGGCAACCGGGAGATGCAGGCGTCCATAACCCGCTGCCCGCACGTCAACCGTTGTCGCTTTTGTTTTAATTTGAAATTCGCCGTTGACGCCGGTCTTGATCACATTGCCATCGCTAGTCACCCAGGCGTTCGCGATCGGCTGGTGTGTCGTGGCATCAACTGTCACGCCGTGGACCGAACGCGGCGGTGTCTGGCAGAAAACCGCTGAACTCAAAAGAAAAAAGAAGATGGCGACACGCATGACTATGGGCCAGATCGGCTCGAACCTCTAAAGGCAGTAGGAAATTGACGGGAAAAATCTTTTTGAAAGTAGGGCCTGTTTGCTACGGCCTGTAGTGCTACAGTATGTCACATATGAAACAGCGCGCTGGTATCTCGGAACTGGAACGCGCGGTGATGTCCATCATCTGGAAACAGGGCGAGGCGACTGCGACGGAGGTGCAGCAACAACTTGCGCCGGAGCGACCGCTCAAGGATTCGACCATTCGCACGGTGCTGCTGCGTTTGGAGGAAAAGGGCTACGTGCGGCATGAGGTGAAGGGGCGCACGTTCGTCTACTCATGCCTAGAACAGCCAAGCAGTGTCGCGGCCCAGGCGGTGCAACAAATTGTTGACCGTTTCTGCCACGGGTCGCTGGAATCGCTACTTGCAGGCATGGTGGACGACCAAATGGTGGATACGGCCGAGTTGCAGAAAATCGTGGACCGGCTCAGCAAGCAAAGGAAGAACAGCGAATGAGCGTTTTCGATTGGCAAACGGTAAGCTCTACTTTTCTGACGGTGGCGATGGGGACGCTGATTCGCTCCGTGATTCTGGCGCTGTTGTGTGCGGGCCCAGCTTGGCTGCTGCGTTCGCGTAGTGCGGCACTGCGCTTCGCACTTTGGAAGTGGAACCTGCTGGCCCTCTTTGCACTGCCGCTGTTGGCGAGTTTGACACCGCCGGTACCCAAGGCCGCACGTCCGATTACGCAGAGTCGGCAAACGCGGTTCACGGCGGCGGCGATCGCGAGCATTCAAGAAGAGGCGACCGGTGCTGTGCCCGGTGGGAAGCGGCATATGCCTATCAAGATCATTCCGGCGGTCGCGTTGCTTGTAGCGCTGCTACTTACCGCGCGATTACTTTATAACTTGCGGCAGCTTCGTCGAATTGCGGCGGGCAGTGAGACGATTTCCGAGCAGAGTTTTCGCGAACTCGCACAGCAACTGTGGCTGCACAGCGGGGCCAAGAGTAGACCGCGTTTCGGTGTCTCGCGGGAAGTGAATGTACCCGTGACATTTTCGACGGCGGGTGAGAGTTGGATACTGCTTCCGTTGCAATGGACAGAATGGGAACACAGCCGGCTGCGCGCGGTTCTTGCGCACGAGTTGGCGCATGTGGCGCGCAATGATGGCGCGATTCTGCTTCTTGCATCGGTTGCGACTTGTCTGTTTTGGTTTCATCCGCTGTCGTGGTTTTTGCAGCGGCAGCTTTCGCGTTTGGCGGAGGAGGCTTGCGACGAGGTTGTGCTGGCGAGTAACGAAGCAACACCGGAAGAGTATGCGCAATTTCTGATTTGTTTTGCAGAAGATGTGCGGCGGCGACGCGGGCGAGTGGCGGTTGCGGCGACGGCGGTGGTGCGGAAGCCCAATTTGCAGCGGCGGTTGGAGAGGCTCTTTGTGATTGCGCGGCCTTTGCAGCAGTGGCTTCTTGGAGTGTTCCTGGCGCTTTTTGTGTCGACGCTTTATCTTATGGCGGCTGCACGTTTTCATGAGCCGCAGGAGCAGATGAGTTCGAAGCCTTGGCCCGATTCGAATATTTTTGGCAATTTGAGTGCGGAGAAACTGACGCAGCTTCAAGCGGCTGTTGCGGCGAATCCAGAAGACATTGATTCCCGGATGGAATTGTTTGTCTATTTCGCTTATAGGGCGAAAGACAAGCCGTTCACCGAACAGATGTTGTGGTTCATTGAACATCATCCCGCGTTTGAAGGTCTTAT
>PMQB01000270.1:0-20306 GCA_003169195.1 Bryobacterales bacterium | reverse complement strand
CCGTCGAACTCTTTCGCCAAGCAGTAGCACTTGCTCGCCCTGTCCGACGAACACAGATTCGTTTTGAGATCGCGTATATCTATGCGGCCGCTGAGATGAAGGCGCTCTCCGGTGGGATGCTGAACAATATTGACGTTTCGCCGGGAACCGGGGAGCGGTTGCGCGCAGAACTGGAGGCTTCGCGCGATCCGGAGTTGTTGACAGAGGTGGGACGGACGCTGGTAGACCTCGATTATCCACTCGGTGATCATGCGCAACAACGGCGCGGTTTGGAATTGATTGGGCGGGCCGTGCAGATTGATCCGACCAGAAGCGAGTGGAAGGATGCGCTGCAAAAAAGCCAATTGGCGCGGGCTTGGGCGGATACGAATCCACCCGCTGTTCAGGGAACGGCCGTTTCGATTCAGCGATCGGGCCTGATGCTGGGGCCTGCGGAGGCGGAAGCGAATCTAGTTTCGAGACCTGAAGTCGTCTATCCGGCCGCGGCACGAGCGGCGCGCAAACAGGGGATTGTGGAATTCACGATTACGGTGGGCACAGAGGGGACGGTGACGCAAATACAACTGGTGCGAGGTGATCCGGCGCTGGTAGAAGAGGCGAGAGAAGTAGTTTTGAAATCGGTTTACTAAAAGGCCACACAAGATGGGCATCCGATACCGTTTGTGACCCAGGTGATCGTCGCATTCAAAATTGACAGGTAACGCGAGAGTGCGGAGCCGGTTTTTCTGGGTCACAGATTTTTAAAAAAATGTTCGCGCTGTCTTTTCAATAACTTAAAGGATTTTTCGGCGCAGAGGCGTTGGGGGAGTTCTTACCCTGGAGCCGAGGAATCCTCATGTTTAAGACTTCTTTCTATCAATGGGCAGCCGTTGCGCTGCCGGTACTCGGTCTTGTGTTTGCCAGCGGTTGCGGTAGCCAGTCGAGTCATCCAAATCAGATTAGTACGTTTGATGGTGCGACGTACGACAGCATGCTTTTGGCGCACGGCGCGATGACGTCGCTGGGAGCGAGCATTACGACCAGTTATCCGAAGTATGTGCCGATCTTCAACCAAGCCAATGCGGCGTACGGCGCGGCGTTCGCGGCGTACTCAACATTTCGTACAACGCCGACGACGCAGGCAGAGGTTGCCGTCACGATCAACAATCTGACGGTGGCCATTGTGGCGATCGAAAATGCATTTCAGCTAGACATGCAAGCATCGACTACTAAGGTGGCGGAGATCCGTGCTCGTGCGAAGCGGTTGCGCGGTTCGGCGGCAAAGGCTGGGCTCACGGTTTCGGACATTCTCACGGAACTGGAGGTTTCGGCGGCTATTGCGCAAACGATTCCGCAGGCGGGGCCCTACGCTAAATTGGCGGCGCTTGTGATGCAGACGACGAGCGCGGCCATCGTGGCCGAGACGTCCGCGGCGGGTCAAGCAATTGATTTGACGTTCATTCAACCGATGCCGTCGATTCCTTAAAAGCGATGTAGGCCGGTTCTAGGAAGCGCCAGGGCCGGCCTTCAAACGGCGATGTATTCAAATAGGAAGAGCAAGCAATGCTCAACCAAATCAATCATTGGATGGAATATGTCGCCGCCGCTATCGATTTGGTTTTACTGTTGCGGATTTTAGGGCTAAGACTGCAGCGGACTTACGTTTTTTTGACGCTCGCGAGCGCTGTGGCGGTGGTGTTTGATGTTGCCAGTTTGCGGTTCGGCGATGAAGTGCCGCGTGTGCAGATCTACGGGGAACTTTTTATGGCTTTGATTTTTCCGTTAGCGGTTTGGGATATTTTCGAAGAAATTGCAGGTGCGGTGGCGGCGCTGCGCCGCATGGCGATGTTGCGAACGCTGGCAAGTCTGGTGATTATGTTTTTTTTCGGGTTGATTTGGCTGACTTACTTGGGCCAGGCTGACGATCCAAGCGGGCTGCTTTTTGTTTTGGGTTTGTCACTGTTTGTTTCAACTTGTTCGGCGGCGGCTTGCCTGAGTTTTTTGTGGATCATGCGCCGCGGAATGAATTTACAGAAGATACCAACGCCGCGCAATACTTCGGTCTGGATGATGTTTTACATGCTTTCCATGGCGGGCTTACTCGCATACTGGTTTGTGTTGATCATGGAGGAGATGATGAGCGAACCGGTTCGGAACGCGGTTTCGCCTGGTGTTAATTTGTTTTTGAATGTGTATGGAATCGTAGTGACGATTTGGTGCGCGGTGAAATTGCGAGGATTGCCGAAAGATATTGCGGCTTCCGTTTCTGAAACAGAGCCGGGACCTTAGGCGACTGCAAGACCGGTGGTGGCGACTCGTTCCAGCATTTCGAAGAGTTTATCGAGCTGAATGGGTTTGGTGAGATAGGCGTCCATGCCGGCAGCCAGACACCGTTCGCGATCGCGATCGAGGGCATGAGCAGTCATGGCGACAATCGGCAGGTGTCCACCGGCACGGCTTTCGTGTTCGCGGATTGCGCCCGTGGCTTGATAGCCATCCATTTCGGGCATTTGGACGTCCATTAGGATGAGATCGATCTTCCAGTTGAGGCGTTCCAAGACTTCCAGCGCTTCTCTACCGTTATTGGCGGTTATGACTGTGTGGCCTTGCTTTTCAAGGAGCCGAACGGCGACTTTTCGATTGACAGGGTTGTCTTCGACGAGCAAGACTTCCATGGCCGGCGCCGATGAACGCGCGGTCTTCATGGGCCGGGAGACTTCCTGGCGTTGATCAATGTCCTGGAAGCAGCGCAAGATGGCGGCCTTAATTTCGCCTTGGTAGAGCGGCTTGGTGACGCTCGCGTCAATGCCGAAGGAACGGCAGCGTGAGGAATCAGCCAGATCTCCGGCAGAACTGAACATGATGATGACACGGCCCGCCAGACCTCCTTCCGCCTTCATTTTCTCGGAAACTTCAAAACCGGTGAAGCCTGGCATGTCGGCGTCCAGCAGCACCAAGGGAAAGGGCGTGCCATTCGCTTTGTTAAGTTGCATGATGGAAAGGGCGGTTTGGCCGTCGCGCGCGGCGACGGGTTGTGCGCCCCAGTTTCGGAGGAGTTCTTCCAATACGCGAAGGCTGGTGACGTTGTCGTCTACTACGAGCACGGGCATGTTTCGGAGATTGATCATCTCCGAATCTTCCACGCGCGGGCGGAAGCCGAAGGTTGCGGTAAAGCCGAAGGTGCTGCCTTCGCCGGGCTTACTCTTGACCCAGATTTGGCCGCCCATCATGGCTACGAGTTGAGAAGAAATGGATAAGCCGAGTCCGGTTCCGCCGTATTTTCGGGTGGAGGAACCATCGGCCTGTGTGAAGGCTTCGAAGATTGCTTTCTGGCGATCATCCGGGATTCCAATACCGGTGTCTGACACTGTGAAGCGGAGTTTGACTTGCCCGCCCTCTTCTATTTCTCGTTTGGCATGGACGACGATTTCACCCTTTTCGGTAAATTTGATGGCGTTGCCAATTAAGTTAACGATGATTTGCGTTAGGCGCACGGGATCACCAATAATGAGATCCGGTACGTCGGAATCGAGACGGTTGATTAATTCTATGCCTTTCTGGTGCGCGCGGACGGCCAGTGATTTCAGCGTTTGATCGAGCGTTTTTCGCAGATCGAATTCGATGGATTCCAAGTGAAGTTTACGCGCTTCGATTTTGGAGAAATCGAGAATGTCGTTGATGATGCTTAGTAGCGAATCCGCTGAACCCTCGACTAGTTCGAGACACTGGCGCTGTTCGGGCGTCATGTCGGTATCGAGGGCCAACTGCATCATGCCGATGATGCCGTTCAAAGGAGTACGAATTTCGTGGCTCATGTTGGCCAGGAATTCGCTCTTCGATTGGCTGGCCGCCTCTGCCTGTTCTTTGGCGATCTTCAACTGCTGTTCCGCACGCCGGCGTTCGACGTTTTCGGCTTTCAGCTCAAGAACACGCAATTGCAGTTCATCGCGCGACCGAAGAACCATTTCTTCGCCGCGCTTTCGTTCGGTAATATCTTCGACGATACCGACGATGCGGTCGAGTTGGCCGGTTGAATCGTAAACCGGGAACGATCGGTCCCAAACCCAGTGGGTTGAACCGTCCGGCCGTACGATGCGATATTCGTAATCGGCCGGCTTGCCGCCCAGTTGGGACTGTTTGGCGGCATTGACGGCTTCACGATCATCGGCATGTACCGCATCAAGCCAGGCAGCGGGATCGCGGAGAATTGCTTCGGGGTCTTGCAGCCAGATTTCTTTGAAGGCGGGACTTACGTATAGAAATTTTCCGTTGCGCGGATCCACCATCCAGAAAATTTCGTGGATATTTTCGGCCAACTGGCGGAAGCGCTTTTCACTTTCCTGGAGAGCACGAGCCTGGTGGGCTAACGCGCGGGTGCGCTCGTCGACCAGTAAAACCAGTTTTGTTTCGTTAGCACGCAATTGCCTCATGCGCAGACGGAAGGCCACAACAAAAATGCCCGCGCCAAAAACGGAACAGATCAGAGCGAAGGTATACGTTTGATAAAAGTGCGGCTGTAAGGTGATGGCCGAGAATACGTTTTTTTCACTCCAGACTCCTTCGTGATTGCTGGCAATCACGCGGAATTTGTATTCGCCCGCAGGGATATTCGTGTAATATGCCACTCTGCGCGTGCCCGCGTCGACCCAGTCTTTGTCGAAGCCATCGAGCATGTATTTAAAGCGGATTTTTTCTGGAGCAGACAAACTAAGAGCAGTGAATTGGAATTCCATCTCACCTTTGCCGGGCGGGAGCTGGACCAGTTTGTATGGGCTGAAATTCTTGTGATCAACGACAACTTGCTCAATCACTACGTTCGGCGGAATAGGATTACCGTCTAGCCGCTGGGGATCGAGCGCACTGAGACCCTTCATGGTGGGGAAATAGAGTTTGCCGTCCTTGCTCCGCCAGCCCATCGGTTGAAAGCCGCCGTTGCATTCCTTGCTTTTCATGCCATCGGCGACGCCATAGCTGACAGAACGGATCAGTTGGGTTTTCCCTTGCGCAAACGAAAGCAAATCGGTAACGGCGACTCGAAAGACTCCGCGGTTTGAGGTCATCCACAAATTGCCGCGGTGATCGTCCAAAATGAGGAAAATTGCGTCGTCGAATAGGCCGTTGCGGGTAGTAAACGTGGTGAACTTGCCGTCTTTAAAGTAGTTCAGGCCATAGTTCGTTCCGAGCCAGAGCGCTCCGGTATCATCCCCGGCAATTACCCATATTACGTTGTTGGAAAGTCCGCTGCTCCGCGTGTAAGAGGTAAATCGACCATTTTCGAATCGAGCGAGTCCGCCACCGCCGGTTCCGACCCAGAGAACATGTGATGCGTCTTCGTAGATCGAGTGGACATTGTCGTTCGATAAGCCGTCTTTGCTGCTGAAGGTTATGAATTTGCCGGCGTTAAAGCGGCTTAAACCACCGCGCGTTCCTATCCAAAGGTCGCCATTGTGGTCGGTAAAGCTGCACTGCACGACCTCATTCGGAAGGCCCGCGATGGCGCGAAAATGTCCGTCTTTGAGCTGCGCCAATCCTTTACGCGTACCGGCCCACAAAGTACCGCTGCCGTCTTGATTGATAGAGAAAACACTGTCCGAGGGCAAACCTTCGCGTGTGGTGTAAACGGTCACCTTTCCGTCTTTCAGACGGTTGAGCCCGGCGGCGGCAGTTCCGATCCAAATTGCGCCCTCACGGTCTTCGAATACCGGAAGAATCACATCGCTGGAGAGGCCTTCTTTCGCCGTGAAGGTCGTGAAGGGTCCGCCTTTTAAGCGGACTAATCCGCTACTGGTTCCAAGCCACAAGTTCCCTTCCTTGTCCTCAAAGGTGCTCCACACTTTTTCAGAGGGAAGACCCAGCTTGGTGCTGTAAGAACTGTAATGTCCGTCACGGAAACGAGTCACACCACCATCGCCAGTGCCGATCCATAAGCTGCCGGACACGTCCTCTGTCAGCGACCAAATCATGTTGCCGGGTAAGCCGTCTTTTGTTGTATAGGTTACGAAGTGCCCCTCCGATAGACGCGCTAATCCTCCACCGTTGGTGCCAATCCAGACGTCGCCGCGTCTATCGGCGTAGACCGAACGAATGTCATCTTTTCCAAGCCCGTCTTTTGTCGAATAGGAAGTAAAGCGGTTGTTCTTCAGGCGAGCCAGACCGGCGTGAGTTCCGACCCAAAGACTTCCGTCCGGCCCGGTGCAAATGGAAAAGACCGCATCATCAGGCAAGCCGTCTTTTGTGCTGAAGGATTGAAACTTACCGTTCGCAAAACGGCTCATGCCACCGCCGTCTGTTCCTATCCAGAGAACACCGTTCGCGTCTTCGTGCAGGGAGAGGATGGCATCGTTCGCCAAGCCGTCTTTCGTGGTGAAGGTAGTGAATTGGCCATCCTTAAAGCGAGTGAGCCCGCCGCCGTTGGTGCCAATCCAGAGATTATCGGAACGATCCACCAGTAAAGCGCGAATGTCGTTGGCCTGTAAAAGGGGAGTATTTTCCTTGTCAAAGACGGTAAAGCGGACACCATCGAAACGGACCAGGCCTTCTTCCGTTGCCAGCCAAAGGTAGCCATCTGCGGTTTGCGACACACCAAGAATGGTGTTCTGCGGGAGTCCGGCATCGGTGCCCCAGACATCCTGGGTATATTGCGTAATCGCTAGTCTTGGATCAAGATTCGCGAAGGCGCACGGCGACAGGAGAAGCGCAGAGAGTGCCAAACGCGGTAGATTTCGAATGATCCAAGAGCCCATACGCCAAGAGCATGCCGGTTGAATTCGCAACCGGACCCGACACTTTGTCTATCGGCGCAAGCGGTGTGGAAGTTGAGGAGATCCCGAAAAGGTCC
The DNA here is from genome assembly GCA_003169195.1 of Bryobacterales bacterium. GTDB lineage: Bacteria > Acidobacteriota > Terriglobia > Bryobacterales > Bryobacteraceae > Bog-105. The sequence continues at coordinate 13,489 of PMQB01000270.1, read as the reverse complement.
TAGGGCCAGTCAAGATGGTCGGCCCTTAAAGCCATCCGCGCGAGCGGGCTATGCGGGCAGCTTCCACGCGATTGGCCGCACCTAGCTTACTGATAGCTTCAGACAAATAGTTGCGCACGGTGCCGTCGGAGAGGTGCAACTCACTGGCGATGGCGCCGGTGGATTGGCCTTCGGCCGCCAAGCGAAGAATCTGACGTTCGCGTGTCGTTAAAGGATCAGGATCGCCCCAGGCTTCGGCGGCGAGTTCGGGGTCAATGACGCGGAGGCCTTGGTGCACGCGGCGGACGGCATCGGCGAGTTCCTTGGCCGGACGATCCTTAAGAATATAGCCGCTAGCGCCAGAGGTCATAGCCCGGCTGAGATAGCCCGCGCGAGCGAAGGTGGTCAGAATAATCACACGCATGCCCAATTGCCGGGACTGCAACTCAGCGGCCAGTTCGAGACCGGTCATCTGGGGCATTTCGATATCGGTGATGACGATATCGGGGCGTTGTGACAGAGCCGCCGCCAGCGCTTCTTTGCCGTTGCGCGCTTGAGCGACGACCTCTATATCGTCTTCCAAAGCGAGCAAGGCGGCCAAAGCGCCGAGCACCATGGTTTGGTCTTCGGCGAGGAGCACGCGAATCGGCTTCATGCGGTAGCTTCCTGCGGGGCTTTGCGGGGGATAAAGATGTCGAGTTTGGTGCCGCGGCGACTTTCGCAAAGCATACTGCCGCCGACTCCTTCGACGCGCTCGCGCATGCCGCGCAGACCGTTACCTTCCTGGAATGCGCCGCCACGGCCATCGTCGGCAATCAATAAGCGCCAGCCGTTGATGGCGTCGGTAAGCGACAACTGGCAGTTCGTTGCGGAAGCATGGCGCACAACATTGGTCACGGCTTCGCGAACGACAAGGGCCAGCAAGGCCTCCTGTCCGGGCGCGAGTTTGGCAGCGCCGGACGACACTTCTGTTTTGGCATTTACGCCAGCGGTCTCAAGTGTCTCCTTGGCGCGTGCAAATTCTTCCGCCAAGCTGGCGGCACGATAGCCACCGATGGCTTTGCGCACTTCGCCCAGCGCATCGCGAGCAATCTGTTCGACTTGCTGGATCTCAGTACGGGCACGGTCGGCATCGCGCTCGAACAATTTTCCAGCGAGCTCAGATTTGAGAACGATTACCGAAAGTGTATGGCCGAGCACATCGTGCAAATCGCGGGCAATGCGTTCACGCTCGGCGACGCGGGCGAGATGTTGGAGTTCGTCATGGGCAAACTTCAAGCGCGCGTTGGCTCGGTTTTCAGTACCCGCGTGAATGTTGCTGAGCGAGACGGCGGCCGTTAACAGCAGCATGAAGAGCGTATACCAAGGCGGCACTTTTAAGGACCAGAACTCGAGAGCCATGACGCCGATCAATAGCCAAAACCAACGCAGCGCTAAGGTAGGGTTGAGAACGAAGCCGAGGGATGCGCCCGCGTAGATTACGTAGCAAGCGGTGCCAAGATTGGACGGCAAACTGGCGAAACCAAGTAGGGCCATGGCAGCCGTATACCAGGCGGCGCCTGGATGCCAGCGTTGAAACATGCCGAGGTAGCAAGGAACGAAGACAGCGAAACCTAAGAACGTTATTGTCCATTCGCGAGCCTTGGCGTGATCGATTACCGGCTGCATGAAGACGAAGAATACGTAGATCAGGTAAACGTAGGGCGACCAACCTAGTTCCTGGCGAAAAGGCTTCGGCATGTTAGACCGCAGCTTCGGCGGCACTCCGTTGATGACCGAAGGCCCAATACGCGAAGCCGATGAAGATGAGGGTAAAGGCGGCCAAGGCCTCGCAATGCTGAGCGGCGGCCGGGGCACTATCCATACCGATCATGTCGAGAGCCAATTTACTCAGATGATAGGAAGGCAAGAACGGCGCCAGCTTTTGCACGAAGGGAGGCAGGAACATCATGGGGATCCAAAGACCCGAGCAGAATGCCATGGGCAAATTGAGCATGTTCAGAGTGGCCGGTGCGGAACTGGCCTGGATCAAGTATCCCAACGCTACGCCCAAAGCGGCAAATGGAATCGCGCCGATCACCAAGACGGCGGTAAGGCGGACAGCCTCCCAGAGCGTGAGCTTGACGTTGCCAAATAGCAAGCCCGTGGCCAGCAACGACAGTTCGATGGCCACACAGAAGACGAGATTGGCAGCAATTTTTCCGAGCAGATACACGCCTCCTGACATGGGGCTCACCCGCTTCATCTCAAGCCAACCTAAGCTGCGTTCGTGGGCCAGATTGGCTCCGATCCCGAATAGGCAGGCGCTCATGACGCCGAAGGTTCCGTATGTGGCAATCAAGTAAGCGGGCAAATGGAACGAAGCTTCAGACGGCATGCCCAGCGCGAAGAAGCAATAAAACATGAGAGGCATGCCGAGAACAGAAAGTGCGTAACGGCGGGTGCGGAACAGTTTCAGGAACTCGTATTTTGCTTCTTTGAAGTAGATGTTGGTGTTCATGATTTTCTCCTTTTAGTTGGCAGTCAGATTCAAAAACGCGTCGTCCATCGTTTCACTATTTCCGGCACACTTGATTTGGTAGGGCGTCCCGTCAGCGGCAACCTTGCCGCGCTTTAAGACGACAATGCGGTCGGCCAATTGATCGGCCTCTTCGAGATAGTGGGTGGTTAAGAGAACGGTCTTGCCGGCCGAACGAAGAGTGCGAATCTGGGCCCACATGCCGCGGCGGGATTCGATATCGAGTCCGGTAGTGGGCTCGTCTAAGAAAAGCAAATCGGGATCGCCGCAAATGGCGAGGGCGAACATGAGCCGTCGTTGTTCGCCGCCGGAGAGGTCACGATAGTAACGGTTCTCCAATCGCTCCAGACCGGCGCGCGTGATGGTATCGGCCAGCTCCAGTGGCCGCGGGTAGTACGAAGAGAATAGATCGATGTGCTCCCTGACGCGGAGCATATCTGGAACGCTGGCCGATTGCAACATTGCGCCCATGCGTTCGCGTGTCTTCGGTTCCTGGGGATGGGCGCCGAACACGCTGACTTCGCCGTTTGATGGTTTCAGCAGGCCTAACAACAGTTTGACTGCCGTGGTTTTGCCTGCGCCGTTTGGCCCCAATAGAGCGACGATCTTGGCGCTTTCAAGGGAAAGATCGATGGAACTCAGCGCGCAGAGCAAGCCGTAGTTCTTTGTGACACCACTTAAATTCGCTACTTCTGTTTGGTTATAAACCCGCATAACAAGCTCCTGATGCTTATCTTGCGTTTTCTGGGGGTTCAGCACCAGTGAGCAGCGTCATGAATCGAACCTGACAAATGTCACCTGTTCAATCCACCTAGGGAAGATTTGCGTATCAGGCTGTGAGTGGTTAAACAACTCAAAGGAAACCTAAAACTATGAAACGCTTTTCACTTGCACTTGCAACTCTTACGTTGGGCGCCAATCTGATTTTCGCGGCGCAAGATCCGATGGTTGGTGGGGCCAAGATGTACGCCACCAAAGACATTGTCGATAACGCCGTAAATTCGGCAGACCACACCACGCTGGTGGCGGCTGTTAAGGCGGCCGGCTTGGTTGACACATTGAAAGGGCCGGGGCCGTTCACGGTGTTTGCCCCGACGAATGAAGCCTTTGCCAAATTGCCAGCGGGCACGGTGGATACACTGCTGAAACCGGAGAACAAGGAATTACTGACGAAGATTCTGACCTACCACGTAGTGGCGGGCAAGGTGAGCGCGGCGCAACTCAAAAAGATGATCAAGATGGGCGGCGGTACAGCAACGTTGAAGACAGTGGAAGGCGGCACTCTGACGGCGATGATGTCAGGTGACGAAATCGTTCTAAAGGACGAAAAAGGTATGGAAGCGCATGTGACGATCGCGAATGTTTTCCAATCGAACGGTGTGATTCACGTGGTTGACAGCGTTCTTCAACCGAACTAAGTTACTCTCAATGGGACGGGCCCGAAGGTCCGTCCCCAAAAAAGGACAGGTTCTGATTGGCAGCAGCGGACGATCAAGATATCGCAAGGAGGCTCAGGCAACGCGACGCGAACGCGATGGCTGAGCTTTACGACAAATACGGCGGCCTGCTGTATTCAGTGATTTTAAGGGCCGTTAGTAATCCGGCGACAGCGGAAGATCTGGTACAAGAAACGTTCTTGCGGATTTGGAATCGCATTCACACGTTCGATATCGAACGGGGGCGGTTAGAAGGTTGGATCGTTACAATTGCGCGCAACCGGGCGATTGATTTTTTGCGGTCGTTGCGGAGCCAGCCAGGAGAATCCGTTACCACGTTGGAAGATTTGGAGCACTCCGGTTTATTTGTGACGCGCGAGACAGAGGCGGACCGGTTGACGCGACGCAAGGCGGTAGGCGCGGCGCTAGACAAGTTGAATGAGGAGCAACGGGAGGTGTTGGAGTTGACGCACTTCCAGGGACTCACACAAACGGAAATAGCGGAAAAGATGCACAAGCCGCTGGGCACAGTGAAAAGTTTGGTGCGGAGCGCGCTTAAAGTACTGCGAACCAGCGCAGTGGAAGCAGGAGGGACGGCACGATGACACAAGATGAATATACCGACCTCTGCGAACTGTACGCTTTAGGCGCACTTGACGGTGAAGAGCGCTCGGAATTTGAACATCATTTGGCGGGCTGCTCCGATTGTCGGGAAGGGCTGTCCCGGGCCCTTGAGTTGAATGAAATGATCTTTAGCGCAACACCACGCGTCGAACCGAGCCCGCAATTGCGAAGGCGGGTGTTGGCCAGCTTCGGGGCTCAGACGAAAGGTCCCAAACGCGCCTTTCAGTGGGCAATCGGATTAGCAGCGGCGGCGGCGTTGATGATTGCAGTGATTGCCTGGAATACGGAACGGACGGCGCGGATTGAGAGTAGTGCTGAGTTAGGAAGGTTGCGGGAGATTCAACAGATCTTGCAAGCGCCGGGAACGAAACAGGTGCAATTCGGACCGCAACCGGCGGCCACCCCGCATGGCAGCGTTTTTGTGAACGGCAAGCTTGGCATGATTCTGATTGCGGAAGGGTTGTCGGCACCGGAGCCCGGTTGGACGTACGAAAGCTGGGTGATAACGAAAGATGGTACGAAGATACCGATTGAATCTTTCCGAGCACCGGGTGGGCGCGGGATTAGTTTGTTGCGGTCGAAGGTGCCGTTGGATCAGTTGACAGCAGTGGCGGTGAGTTTGGAACCCGAGAACGTTCCGGTGACGAAGCCGACGAAGGTGATCACTGTGGCGCCGTTGGGTTGACACGTGTTGCAATAGAACCAATGGACCGGAACGAGACGAAGGCGGGACCGCCATTCACGGGAGTGAAGACGGAACCGATTGGGCATACGATGCTGTTGCCCACCGAGCAGGTGGGCGATTATGAGGCGCTGGTGGATCAGGTGAATCGCCAGTTTCAGCCGGACACGTATACCGAGCAGTTGCTGGCGCAATCGATTGTGGATTGCGAGTGGCGGCTGCGGCGGATTTCGAAGCTGGAAGAAGGGCTCTTACTTTTGGGCCGGCGTGAGTTGGCGGGGAAATTTGCTTCGGAGTTGGATTTGCGCAAGCGCAAGGAATTGATTGATGCCGAGGTTCGGGTGGTGCATCGAAAAGTTTTCAAGACGATGGCGCAGCAAGAGCGGTTTTTGGAAAAACAATTGAAGGTGCAGGCGGCGGAATTGAACCAGTTGGTGCGGGAGAATCCTAGATCGAAGAGGCGGGGGTTGTTTTTGGTGCCGAAACGCTCGGGGAATTGATGAGCTTACGCAAGATGCCTTTCGTTGGTCGAGGAGGCTTATTGCGAAGCTTGAAATTGCACTAGGTTGCCAATTCCTAGCCATCGCTGACTTGAGAAAGCTGGTCGGCGCTGCATAAAAACTTTCCGCGTTTGAAGATAGCTTCAGTTTTCTAATTTATCTCAGAATCGGACGGCGTCACGGGTACTTTACTTGCATGCCATTGCGTAAAACTCGGCCAAATCGGCCTTCAACTGCTTCAGTGCGTCGACATTCAGGTAAATCATGTGACCTGAAGGATAGTAAGCAAACTGCACGTTCTGGCGCAGTTTGGGTTCCAGTTCCATGTGCGAGAGATCGAACTCGGTGATGAAAAAAGGTGTGGCGAGATCAAACAGGCCGTTCACGGAAAAAACACGCAGTTTGGGGTTCTTGCGGATGGCGTCGGCTAAATCTCCGGCGACATAGGGTTCGCGAAGAGGTTGTGTTGCGCCCAGGGGACGATGACTTTGATCCCACACTTGATTGAGATTCGGGCCGCGCGGGTAGTAAGTTTCAGAGACTGTGTATTTCAATTCACGCGTCAGGTAATCGTGGAAGGACGCGACAAAAGCGCCTGTAATGCCGGTGCTGGAGGGATCGTAACCGGGTTGGTCGCTGGCTGCGTCGACATCCGTGCCCTCGAAGCGGCCGTCGTAGCGGCCCAGAATTTCGCGATCGGTGCGCATCAACTCTTTGCGAAAGCGCGGCTGGTTGACGCGTAAATTCGCTTCTTTTAGAAACTGAACACTTAAGCCGGTATAAGCGCTAAGTTTGGCGGCGATTGCGTCGACGCGCGCGGGTGGAAGATTGTGACCTAACGATAAGGCTTCGGCGTATTCACCGCGGGCAAAAGCGCGCACTTCTTCCAAAAACGCTTTGACATCCGGCGGCTTGTTGGCGAGTTTGCTGTGATACCAGGCGATGGCTGCATAGGTGGGGAGATAGCCGACGAATTCGTTATCCATGCCCGGGCTGCGCACAAAATAATTCAGGATAGTGGACATGAGGACGACGCCGTTGAGGGACATGCCGTCGTTTTCCAAATAGTCCGCAAGAAAGGACGATCGCGTTGTGCCGTAGCTCTCTCCAAATAAAAACTTGGGCGAATTCCAACGTTGATTGACACTGACATAGCGCGTAATGAATTTGGCGAAGGCTTTGACGTCCTGATCGGTCCCAGCGAAATCTTTGTCGGTGGCTTTGCCGACAGGACGCGAATAACCGGTGCTTGGTGCGTCGATGAAGACGAGGTCGCTTTTATCGAGCAGACTGTATTGATTCGGCACCATTTCATAAGGTGGAGCACCAGTGGCGTTGGGGCTAGCGGTGACAATGCGCATGGGGCCGACAGAACCCATGTGAAGCCAGAGGCTGGCGGAGCCGGGGCCGCCGTTATAAAGAAACGTGACTGGCCTTGAGCGGGGATCTGTGACGCCATCGAGAGTATAAGCGACATAGAAAATACTGCCGTAAGGTTTCGAGTCGTCACCATCAATCAACAGCGTTCCCGCAGTGGCGCTGTACTTGTAGCCTTTGCCGTCAAGCGACAACTCATGATGGGTGACCTGCGCGCCCTCGCGAGGGATGGCCGGGGCCTTTTCTTCCTTCGGTGACGCTTCCTCTTTGGCGGGCGCCTGCGCGAACAAAACGCTGCATCCTAAGAGGGCAATTAATATGGAAGCTTTCATACAAGTTCCTCCGCGATTAAATTTCGGCAACCAGCGCCGCTAACAGTGCAACCCGATCGGCCACACGATCCAACAGAATGCTCTCATTCGGCGCGTGTGCGCCTTCGCCTACGCCGCCTAAGCCGTCGAGCGTGGGAATTCCCAAAGCCGCAGTAAAGTTGCCATCGGAACCGCCGCCGGTGGAGGATTCTTCGATGGACACACCCATACCTGCTGCTAACTCTCGCGCTTTGAAGAATAGCTTGGCGATGGCGTCTGTGCGCTCCATGGGCGGGCGGTTCAAGCCGCCTTCCACGTGCACGGTGCAGCGATCATCTACCGCTTTCAACGCGCGAAACTTGGCATCCAACTCGGCCGCATCAGGCAGACGATTCACGCGGATGTCCACATGCACCTGGGCTGTTTCGGCAATGACGTTGGAACGAGTGCCACCGCTAATGACGCCGGGGTTGACGGTAATTCCTCGTTCGAGGTCGGTGAATTTCGCGATCTCGGAAATCTGGCGGGCTGCTTCGACAATGGCACTGGCGCCGCTGGTGAAATCGACGCCGGCATGCGCAGCTTTTCCTTTGATGACTACCTGGTAATCGCCCACGCCTTTGCGCGCCGTCTTCAATTTGCCAGCGAAACCGGTGCCCGGTTCCAATACGAGCACGCACTGGCTGCGCTTGGCTTCTTCTTCGGTAATGGCGCGCGAAATGGTGCTGCCGACTTCTTCATCGGAAACGATTAAGAGGACTACGTCATGCTTGACGGCGATATTGAAATCTCGCAGGGCGCGCATGGCGAATATAAAAAAGGCCAAGCCCGATTTCATGTCCAAGACACCGGGCCCCCAGAGACGGCCATCGGCCACATTCACGGGCATGTTCTTGACCGTGCCCATAGGCCAGACAGTGTCAGAATGGCCGAGGGCCAGTATTTGCCCTTGCTTGTTTTCTCCTGGAAGCTTGAATTCTAGGCGCAGGGTCTTGCCGAATTTGGGCGAGTCAAATGTCCTGGCCCAAGCTATGTCGGCCGTTTTTTCAATGAGCAGATCGACCATACGATTGACGGCCGCCGGTGAATCACTGGGCGATTCGCAAGACGCCAGTTCGCTGGTGAGCGAAATGATTTCGGCGTGCTTGTCTTGCGCATACTGCAGGAAATTGTTCACTGGTTGTTATAATACCGATTCCCATGACCTCGCTGGATATTCAAGAGATTTCCGCCCTACTGCCGCATCGCTATCCCATGCTGATGGTCGACAGAATCGTTGAAATAACAGACGATTCTGTAATTGGAATCAAAAACGTTACGGTGAACGAACCGCACTTCAACGGGCACTTTCCGGGGCTGCCGATCATGCCTGGGGTGTTGATCATTGAAGCGATGGCGCAAGTGGCCGGCATTCTGGTGGGGAAATTGGCTCCGCATACGCGCGGCAAGGTGATGTTTCTCGCATCGGTGGAAGAGGCGAAGTTCCGCAAGCCGGTTGTGCCGGGCGATCAGTTGCGCATTGAAATGAAAATGCTACGGCTGAAACATACTGTGGCCAAGATGCAAGGCACGGCTACGGTAGACGGAGCGGTTGTTGCCGAAGCCACACTGATGTGCAAGCTGGTGGATCAGAACATCAACGCTCCGAAGCCGTAGATCGACCCGCGTTTCCCCGCATGCCCATACACCCCACTGCGATCATCGACCCGAAGAGTGCGATCGCTACCGATGCCGAGATTGGTCCGTATTGCGTGATCGGCGCGGATGTGCGGATTGGCGCACGGACGAAGTTGATGTCGCATGTGGTGATGGAGGGAAAGCTCACTATTGGGAGCGACAACATTTTCTTTCCATTCTGTTCTTGCGGGGTTGCGCCGCAGGACAAGAAATATCAGGGCGAAGCATCGGAAACGATTATCGGCAACGGCAACAACATTCGGGAGTTTGTCACCATTCACCGCGGCACGGAAGGCGGCGGCATGAAGACGGTAATTGGCGACTATAACTTGCTGATGGCGTATGTGCATGTCGCGCATGACGTCATTATTCACAACCACACAATTCTGGCGAACGGCGTTACCTTTGCCGGGCATGTCACGGTGGAAGACTACGCCAACGTTGGCGGGCTGAGCGCAATTCATCAGTTTTGCCGTATTGGCAGACATTCGATTGTAGGTAGCCGCAGTGTGATTAAGCAAAACGTGCTGCCGTTTTCGCAAACGGCGTCAGATCATGAATCGAAAGTGTATGGCGCCAATCGCGTTGGATTGCAGCGCGGCGGTTTTACACCTGAGGCGATTGAACCGCTGCAGAATGCATTTCGGCTGCTTTCTCACGCCGGTTTGAATACTTCGCAGGCGTTATCGCGCATTGAAGAAGAGATACCCCCGACGGCCGAAGTAAAAGAATTGCTCGATTTCATTCGCTCTTCCGAGCGCGGCTTTGTAAAGTAGGGCGCAGTGGGTGAACGTTACGGCATGATCGCGGGCAACGGACGTTTTCCGCTTTTGGCTCTGGAAACGGCGCGGCGCGAAGGGCATCAGGTGGTGGTGGTTGCCATTGAAAACGAGGCATCTCCGGAACTAGCACCGCTGGCCGCGGGACTGCATTGGGTCAACATTGGACAGCTTGGAAAACTAATCGACATTTTGAAGCGCGAGAAGATTTCCGAAGTGATGATGACCGGGCAAGTGAAACATGTGAGTCTTTTTTCGGGGATTACGCCGGATTGGCGTTTGGTCAAGCTGCTGGCTTCGCTCAAAGAAAAGAACACGGCCGCGCTGATTGGGGGCATTCAGAAGGTGCTGCATGAGGAAGGGATCGAGTTGGTGGATTCCACGCGATTGCTGAAACCGCTGTTGGCGCCGGAAGGTGTGCTGACACGCCGCAAGCCGAATAAAGAAGAAGAGGCTGATATTCGCTATGGACGGCGGATTGCTTCGGTACTGGCGACGGCGGATATCGGGCAGAGCGTTGCCATTAGCGAGAAGGCGTGTGTGGCGGCCGAAGCGATGGAAGGCACGGACGCAATGCTGCGACGCGCGGCTACGCTGACCGGCGGCAAATCTCTTTGCCTGGTGAAAGCGTCCCGCGGGCGAGCGCATTTGCTTTTTGATGTGCCGGTGGCCGGGCTGACTACGATCGACACGATGATCGAAACGAAGACTACGGTGATGGCGGTGGATGCTGGACGCACGCTGCTTTTGGATAAAGAAGAAGTGTTGCGGCGCGCGAATGAAGCGCAGATCAGCATCATAGGCTACCCGCCATGGGAAAGCACCTCCGCATGAACAATTTGAGAGTCGGGGTTGTAGGCGCGGGCGCGTTTGGCCGCAATCATGTGCGCGTGTTGAGCCGCATGGCTGGCGTTGAGTTAGTGGCGATTGTGGATTCAGATGTCGCCAGGGCACAACAACTAGCAACGGAACACGGCGGGCAAGCATTCGCAACTCTCAACACCATGCCTAATGTTGACGCGGCGGTAGTGGCCACGCCAACCATTTCGCACGAAGACGTGGCTACGCGACTGCTGAACGCGGGCGTGGATGTGCTGGTGGAAAAGCCGATTGCCGACACGGCTGCGGCGGGCGAACGAATGGCAAGATTGGCCGACGAAAAAGGCCGGATTCTGCAAGTAGGCCATTTGGAGCGATTCAATCCGGCGGTGATCGCCTTGCAGAAAGCGCTGACGATTCCGCTGTTTTTCGAGATTCATAGGCTGAGTATTTTCACACCACGCAGTTTGGATATCGACGTGGTGCTGGATTTAATGATTCATGATTTAGATCTGGTGCTGAGCCTAACGGAAGCGGAACCGGAAGAGATTCGGGCCGCCGGCATTTCGGTGCTTTCGAACAAAGTGGATATCGCGAATGTTCGCTTGTCGTTTGCGAGTGGGTGTATTGCAAATCTGACGGCGAGCCGCGTTTCGGTGGAACAAGTCCGCAAGATGCGGGTCTTTCAACCGGGTGCCTACATTTCCCTCGACTACCAGCGGCAAGATGCCACGCGGTTTTCTGTGGGACCTCCGCCGGAACCTGGATCTCTGCCTAAGATTGGCTTCGAACAGCTCAAAGTAGATCGCGTGGAACCGTTGGAATCGGAGTTGTTAGCGTTCTGCGAGGCGGTGCGCCAGCGTACGCGACCACGAGTGGATGGCTGGCAGGGTGCGCGCGCACTACGCCTGGCGGAGGCCATTCTTGATAAAATCAAGGAACACGCGGAGATTGTGGCCGCGACCATCCGTTCTCGCCATTAAGTAAATAAAACAACGACGGGCAACTTTGCGCCTGTTACCAGCGTCCTTACATTTCCACCGGCATGGATCTTTTGCTCTTATCGCTATCGGACCCCGCTCAAAACAGCGCCCCCGCGCAACCATTGGCGCCTTCCGATTACCCGTTGGAACTGGCACTGCATTGGAGTGGCGGCTACTCCGGCAAGCAGTTCGCGATGATTGGCGCGGCGTCGGTTCTGCTGCACGTGGTCATTTTTGTTTTGGCGTTGCAGATCCCCAGCCTGGTGCAAGACAGGGCGCCGCAGTATGTGGTGGTGGAACATAAAACGCCGCTGTATTTTCCGCAAGAGCTGACGCAGAAGGCCGCGAATAAACATAAGGTCAGCAAGGAAATTGATCTGGCGTCGCTGGTGGCTCCGCAACAGGACCAACCGAAACAGCAAGCATCGGCAAACGCTTCGGTGCGACACTTTGAGCCGCCGCAGAAGGTGGGTGTGGCACCTACCAACAAGACGACACGGATTATGCCGGACGCGCCGAATCTGGCGATGAATCAAGGGCCGGCAGATGCGACGGCAGGTTCTTTGAATGGATTGTCGGCGGCGGTGCCCCCGCCTCCGAGCAGCAATCCTTCGCAGTTTCCAACGGCCGGTACGCAGGCTGCGCCGAAACTAGTGCAGCCGAAGACGCCCCCTCCGCCTGGTGTTTTGCGGCCGGGTTCGAGCGAAGAGAAACCGAGTACGCCGGCGACGCCTCTGCCTGGGCTGAACGGGCAAATTGGCAATCTGCACCCGGCGATTGAATTACTGAGCGATCCGCATGGCGCGGATTTCCGGGATTACCTGGCGAAGATTCTGGCGATCATTCGAGCCAACTTTCTGCGCAACTTGCCAGAGGGTGTGTTGAAGCATCAATTGCATGGGCGCAGCGTGGTTCACTTCGTGATCAATCGCGACGGCTCGATACCGCGCGTGGTGCTGGCCGAGCCGTCGGGCGTGACGCTGCTGGATTTATATGCGAGTACGATTCCGATGAAATCGAGCCCGCTGCCGCATCTGCCGGACGATTTTAAGGGCTCGCAAATCACCGTGGGCTTTAACTTCGATTACAACGTGCCTGTTCAATGATCAGCGCTCGGATCGCCTTCCTTTTATATGCCGTGCTGGCGGTGGCAGCTTTGCTTACGTTGCAGGGGAAATTCCGCAGCTTGGCTTTGATTATTGTATTGGCACTAGCAGCAAAAACATACGTGGATGAACGGCGCCGCCGGCTGTAGTGGTTCAAAAGCACCACGGGCGGTGGAAACGCACCGTTTCTGCAATCGTTTGGGACGGATAACTCCAATCTTTCTATAAACTTCGGAATGGCGAAACGCGTGCACAATCAGTAGCGTCCGACCTTACGAGGGATACATGCAAGCACTCAAATCCCATTCAATGCCGCGCGCTACAAGTCTCGTGCTAAGCGCGACCNNCGATGCAAGCACTCAAATCTTCCGACAAGCAGCGCGCGGGATGCCTCATTCTTAGCGCCCTGCTCGCTTTTCCGACCTTCGCTTTAGCCCAGGATCCGCCCGCGCCTCCGCCGGCCCCCAGCGAAGCGCAAGCTGTTCCCGCACCTCCTCCACCGCCAGTTGCTCCAACGAATGGCGGGTGGAAACGCGTGGGCGATTCCAGTTCGCAAAATCAAAATGCGCCGACTGCTGACATGAACGCGCAGCAACCGCCGGTACCATTTAATGGCAACTCGGTGCAAGCACCACCGCCACCCCCGCCAGCGGACGCAAACGGTAGCATGCAACAGACTCCGCCGCCGAATGGATATC
>PMQB01000595.1 GCA_003169195.1 Bryobacterales bacterium | reverse complement strand
GCCCGCAAACTGCAACGGACGCTATACCGAGTGGCCAAGCAACAACCGGAAAGGAGATTCACACTTCTCTACGATAAGGTCTGTCGGCAAGACATCCTGCAAGAGGCCTGGAAACGGGTGAAGTCCCGAAAAGGGGCAGCGGGAGTGGATCAGGTGGACATTAAGACAGTCTGCGCTTACGGCGAAGAACGGTTTCTGAACGAACTCGAACAGGAACTGCGGAGTCGTGAGTATCGGGCGGCTTTGGTCCGCCGCGTGCACATACCGAAGCCCGGACAGCCGGGGAAAACCCGGCCATTGGGCATCCCGACGGTGAAGGACCGAGTGGTGCAGATGGCAGTGAAGTTAGTGATCGAGCCGTTATTCGAAGCCGACTTCATGCCTTGTTCCTTTGGTTTCCGCCCGAAGAAGACGCCGCGAATGGCGCTGAGCGCAATTGTGCAAAGTGTCAACGAGGGTTACTTCTTCGTGGTGGACGTTGATTTGAAATCCTACTTCGACACGATTTCGCATGAACTGCTTTTAGAGTTGGTGGAACGTCGGGTCGGAGATGTTCAAATATTGCGCCTAATCCGAGCTTGGCTGAAAGCGGGAGTTATGGAGGAAGGCAAGGTGACTCACCCGGACCGGGGATCTCCTCAGGGTGGAGTGATCTCACCGACGCTATCCAACATCTTTCTGCACGAGGTAGATCGNNGATATGGTGCTGCTGGCGCGGACGGAACAACAGGCGCGGGCGGCGTGGGAGCAACTGCAAGTGCAGTTTGCCGATCTTCGATTGGTGGTGAACCAAGAGAAGAGCCGGTTGACAACGCTAGCAAAAGGCTTCGCGTTTCTCGGCTTCGAATTCCGGAAGGCTCCTGGGCGGATGCTGTTGATGTGGCCACGCGAGAAGGCGTGTCGCCATATCCGTCAAAGGGTTCGCGAAGTGGCGCGATCGTTCCCGTCGAATGGATCTATCGGCATGGTGATCGAACGACTGAACCCAGTTCTGAATGGGTGGTGCACCTATTTCAGAGTGGGCAACAGCAATCGAACATTCCATACGGTGGACTGGGCCGTCCGGAGCGAGTTGCAGTTATGGCTTCGGCGCAAGCACCAGTGCCCCTGGCGGACTGCCAAGAAACGATGGGGGTATCACTTCCTTCATGATCGCTGCCGGTTGTACCGAATGGTTGGGAAAGTGAGTCATCTGGAAGGATTGCGTGCGCACGCTGCCGGAGGAAGATGATCGGAGAGCCGGATGCGGGAAATCCGCAAGTCCGGTTCGATGAGGGGGCGCAGGAAACGGGCGATCATCGCGCCGCGCCTGTGCCCTACTCTACCGAAGCCTCCATTACAATGTGATCTCTTCCTTTTCTTGTGATGTGGTTTTCTGAAGTGATGCATTGCAGCCGATGACCAGTTGCCGTGCTATCTCCGTCCGCCATTGTTTGATGCGACGCTGAAGTGTGCGCAATTGGCCAAGCTTAAATGGTTCCGGCAGCAGTTCTTGAAGGCGCTGAAAAAGGCTCTTGGCATTTATATCCGGCTCCTCGTCAAGCCACCGTTGAACAAGTGGCCAGACACTCTTAAACGGATCGGCGCGAGTCCGCCAAGGCCTCGGACCATTCATTGGCTTGCGGTGAGTGGCACGAACTTCACCGCCCTTCCAGGCCGTCGACATACTTTTCACGAACTGATTCAGGTCCCGATTGCTTTCGACAGCGACCTCACCACCGCCACCAACTTCTTTTTGCGAAAGGTTTCGCTGAGCCTCGCGAATCCCACTCAGCAACTGCACTAGGTCGAGTGCAGAGAACGTTTGCCGCAGTTCCATTTTGCATTCGTCGGTCACGCGGTCATCGCTGAGCAAACGCTCATAGGGCGTCGCCGGCACGTAATACTTCTTCACGACTCTTGCACCCTCGAGCGTTTTTGATTTCAACTTGAAAGACGGCTGAAAGAAGTTGACGTATAAGCGTGCGACCTCATGCAACTCAGCCAAAGCCGCGGTGGCGGCCGCGCCTTCCAATCGTCCGTACCCGACCAACTTTCTGACCACCGCCCCATTCTTTTGCTCGATCCAAGCTTGGTCATTCTTCTTGTAGGCCCGTGATCTGGTCAGTTCGAAGTTATGTGTTTGGCAGTAATTCAGAACTGTTTCATTGATGAAGGCACTGTCATTGTCCACGTCCAAGCCGAGCATCGGAAACGGCAATTGCAGTCGAATATTTTCGAGGGTCGCTGTGGTCAGCGTTTGCTCGCGCACAATCATGGCGGCGGCCACAGTCCAGCCGGAAGCGATGTCCGTTAATCACCAAGCTGTGCGCGTGGCTACCGCTTACCGACTTGCCACAACGCGCCACCATGTCCATCTCGAAGAAGCCTGGCGGCGGATCGTTCCAATCACTGAACGTTCGCACGGCTATGCTTTTTCTCAGCGGCGTATTGTTGATTCCCGATCTGCGCCGGCCTTGCCTGCTAACATCGCGAACCGGCTTCAAAAGTCGATCCATCGTTGCAGGGCTCATAGCGAGAAGGCGACGGCGCACCTCTTCGTCTAGCTGGATGTGCTGATGCCGCTCCATCGCGTCCACCAGGATCGGTATCGCTTGCTCTAGCCGCTTGCCACAGATCCGATCCCCGGCCTCCCACAGAATCGTGAGCGCGTTGACAGCAGCTTCGTCATAGATCCGTGATCGCGGTGCCGTTGCCGATGGCTGCTGTTTCTCAATTCTCAATGCCCGAATTGCGTGCTTACGATGAAAGCCCGTGACCTGAACAAACCCATCGAGAATAGTCTTTTTCTCAACTCGCCCAGCTTCTTGATACCGCCCCGCAATAGCTTCGATCAATTCGCGTTTGGTTGCCAAACTCAATTGCCTCCTCAATCTGTCGCTTGTCCCATTCAAATAGGACAGGTAACATTTTCATGAGGCAACGACTCCGCGCTGGTAACAAAAGTGATGAGTCAATGCGGGGTCTCCGTCGTTATGACATCAATGATGAAATCCGTTTGATCGACACGCAAGGATTCGACCGCCAGAACAGCGAAGCCTATTACATCAACGGCTGGCAGATATTCGAAGGCGAAACGCTGGTAATGTGGGGCCGATACGGCACGGGTGTTGTCGTCTTTTCCCGCTTCGATCTGTGGAGAGCAGCCATCGACGCGTTCATCGACCAGACGTCGCCTAACTTCCTGACGGCCGACAACCCGACGGAACCCGATCTCGAAACTTCCAGATCGCCGTTTCTGGCCAATCTCACCATAGCCGACAAGAAGTCGAAGTGGAATTCAATTCCCAATTGCATTGGCCGGATGATCTACCCGCTGGAAGTAGAACCGATGCTTCTTGAAACTAAGTCAGCCGTTGTCTTCTGCTCCAGGACAGGGCCCATTTATCTTTCAATTAACCGACCTATCTCTCGGCAAAGGCGATCGAATGATCGACAAGTCCTCGTCACTTGCAGATCAATACTACCGACCAGAGCCGCTTGGTCAATGGTTGGCGAGTATTTTCGTCCAGGAATCATATGGCGGCCCAGCCATTCTTTGGCCCCACGGATCTCGTGTGGATCTAAAGGTGGAGATAAATCCGCCTCCAGTCCCCTTTTTCCACCCAGCGAACGCGCTGCGGTCAAGAACCAAGTCTCGAATTCGTATTTCGGTATCACCACAGAAATCCGATCAGTCCCAGCAGCAGCCGACGCTCTCCTTCTGAGGCGGGGTCCCAATGTCGCTGGACAGTCATCATCTGCGTCGAGAACGATAAGAACGGGTCCTTGCGATTCAGTATTTGCCATAGCAAGACGAACAGCCCGCTCCAATTCATCGCTTCTAAGAAGCCTTGATTTCGTAAGGCGAACAGGATGCGAGGTTTGGATTGTGAAGTCAAAGTAAATTTCATGACAAATCCGGCGGACCAGTAGAGGCACCGCCTCCACTTCTCCCTGTCCTTCAATCACGAATCCAAATCGCACCAAGCTATACGATCCCGCCGATAGAATTCGGATTCTCCGGCCGCAGTTGACCCATTCGCATTAGCTCCCCTACAGTATAGAGACGCTCCCGCAAAGCGGTTCTTGCAGCTTGGTCCACTTCACCAATGATTGTGCAGCCGCTTTTCATAGTCACAGCTTTCAGGGCTCCGACAGGAATATCTTCTCGGTCCAGGAGGTCAGGGCTATGGCTGGTCACTACAATTTGCCGCATCGTGCTGCCCTCCACCAAACTATCGAACAATACGCCGGCTGCCGCCGGATGCAATCCTGCTTCCGGCTCTTCGAGACCTATGAAGTTCAAAGGATACCGGTCGCTATTCTGAAAGAGGGCAACCAATACAGCGAGTGCACGCAAGGTCCCGTCTGAGATGTTGTTCGCCAGGAAGTCCTGAGAATGGCCGTTTCCTCGCTTTAACTTAAAGCGCAAGTTGAAGTTGGCATCGACGGAGACTGGATCAACCCCCATAACATTCGGATTTATCCTCTCAAGATAGTCATAAACGCGAGCCAACCTATCTGGCGCTACATCTTTCATCTTCGAAATAATTTCCGCCAACGCGCTTCCACTACGATCTAGATTTCTATAGCGTTTCGCCGATTTGAATCCGCGAATCTCTTCAGGCAAAGGGTTGTAAACCGTTATGTTCGAGAGCGCACGATAAACGGGTTCAAACGGGGCCAAACCAGAGGCATTTACGAGGTATAGCTTATCCTCCGATGCGGTCGGCATCACCCCTCGGTTGCTGCCACTGACAACTCCTTCCTCTACACGAAACCACTCTCGCCCGCTTGGCCGATCAACTGAGCACCCCTCGGCGGCCACAACCGCTGGCCCATCCTCGACCGCTCGAATTTCGACGTCATATTGAGCTTTGCCGACTTCGGCGAGATCAAGCAGGAGCTGGAAGGTAATGGTGGATGCTATTTCATCGCCACGATGAGCGATGCTCTGGAAACCGCCACGATTTTCAACAGCCTGCTCGAGAGAGCCGCTGAGCGCATAAGAAAGGAATCTAATCGCCTCGACAAAATTGCTTTTGCCGGCTCCATTTGGGCCCACCAGAAAGGTCAGTGGCCCCAAGATGACATCGCAATGCTTAATGCTTTTGTAGTTTGTTAAGACAACTCGCGAGACTTGGCTGCGGTTAAGCATTTGTGGTTAAATTGGCACCTTACTCCTATTGTGCCTTGTCGCGAACCTGATCTTACGCCGCCTGCGGCTCCACAATGCGCTAAGCTACTTGGTTAGCACGCCGCCGTCCATGCGGAATCGGCGACCCTCTTTGACTCCAATACGCTTAAGATAGCGCCTCTGTTTGCTAGTAGACGGGGCACCGGCGTCGGCGGCCGTTTAGCGGCACCCAATCCGCAAGCGATCAAAACGGCACTGGGAATTAGCTTCGTTATTCTCTCCGCACACCTATATCTCCGTCTCACACACTACGATTTTAGTGTGGCACCCGCACGTCACAAATCGGTTTCCAATCGGCGGATTTCCTACTACACGGCAACGCAATTGCGTATCAAATCGCGTTCCGCTTCCCGCTTTAGCGGCTCGAATGGATTCTCATGTGTTCGTGCCTGGCAAAGTGAATCGCTTTCGGCTGGGGTCCTAGCCCTCTCGTCCTAGCTCTAATGAACCGCGAGATGGTGCACGCGCTTAGCTTGGCTGCAACGATTTGCCGTCTTTTAGGCCTTTGCGAGAAGGGGCGGGCAAGAAGCAAGCGCAGGCTGGGTGGAGAGCCTATAAAGACATCCAGCTCCATTAATGTTTTGAATAAAATACAATCATAAAAAGGGTCGTGTTTCGCCCCTCCCCAAAAAACGATGGATGCTTCAACTCTAATTGGCCCTTTAATTGGACTGATGGCCCCAATTGTAATTAGCGCATTTAAGTGGAGGGCAAGTAGAACTGAAACCCGCAAGGCGAGCCTTGACTATTGGAAGACCTACTTCGAAGTGGCTGCGCTAGCCGGACAAACGGTGGGCGATGAAACCAAGAGGTTGTGTATCGCAGAGCTTGAAGAGGGCGAGGATGAGACCAGAAACTTTAGGAACAAACTGGTTAGCTCCATTACCAACTATTCCACCTTTGGGATAATGTATTTTCTTACTTTCGTTTTTTCGGTTTTGTATGCCTTCATGGAGAAGTCGAGGGCCACGCAATATGCTCAATACCAGAAACAGCAACACCCTGTCGCAATTACACCTGAGCAATTTCACAATGCCAGCGAACAACTCGGATACGCGCTCCTTATATTTCAAATAAGTGTTATGTGTCTCATTTGTTATGTGTCTCATCTGGTTCTGGGCGCGATGGAAAATCAGGGCTTATGTTTGGAATAAACTACGACCGGGTCAAGTTTTTCACTTTTTAGTGAATGCCAGTGTGCGCGTCAAAGCCCTTGTAGAGTTGGTGCTTCTCTTCGCTCTTTTAGGAGTGCTGTGGATTTCTACGGTTTATCTTGGAAGCTTTATCGAGCAATTTTCAAAGCGTTAGGGCGTCGGCATCGAAATGACGCCAGCTGCCGTTACAAGGCAAAGTGCCCGAGGGAAGAATTTCCATCAAGCGTTGTTCGCTAGCGCCACCTGGAACGGACATCGCAACCCTCCGTGACAGATCCTAAGGTATCGTTCCCATCACTTTCGCCGGGGTGCCTCCTCAAGGGCTGAGCGAATGTCGGGCGCCACAGCCTCTGGGTTGATCCATTTCCACCTTCCTGCGCACATTCCGGTCGGCCAGCGTTTACGTTTTTTGATGATTGCTAACAACCCATTGACCAAGCCGAGAGTAATTCTCTGGTCTTACACTCACGAAACTTTCCTTCCTACCGGCGCAGGTCCAAACGCTTCCCGATTCCTCTGGATTCCGGCGAAGTGCCCCATTGAGCACGCGCCTCTCTTCAACGAGATTTGCCGCCGAAAAATCGGTCACAAAACTTGCAAATTTTCTCATTTCCCCTAACCCCGCCTCCATCAGGCACTTAGCGCCCACCGCCCTCCTCGACTCGTGTCAGCCGCACAATCCCCCATCGTAACTTAAAAACCGAAGGAACCCCGTGCGCCTCAAACGCACGCCAAAAAACAAATGCAAACCGCATTCTCAAAATCAAACCATCTCTCACCCCAACCCGAACTGTCCCTTCGTCCCTCCTCGGCCCACCAAAAATCCGCCCAAAATCACCTCAGTAATCGCAAATCCCAAGCGGTAAATATTACCCCCAAATTAGGGGAATATTTCCCACTCCCCGTGACTTATATTTATAGCATCCAAATATTCCCCCATTTTGGCCGAATATTTACCTCTCGCCCCACTCCGAAACCACGGCCCATCCACCCACAATCCGTCTCGCAAACTACGCCCTCTCTTCGCCTCACAAATCGCCCGTCTTTCACCACCCCAACTCCCCAAAACCCCACCTCCCCAAAGGCCAGCCTCCATCCACCCTCACCGCCAAATCAAAAATCCGCCAATCCCACGCTGCAAACAAACCACTTATCCAATTCCGTTTCGCAAAAAATGCTCTTTCTTCGCCCCACAAATCACCCCACTCTCCCAACCCAACCCCACAGGCCGCTCCTAACTCCCAGCCGCGCCAGCAAGCGCGGCGTAACTCCCAGCAGCCCGACCGCAGTAAGGGCTGCCCTCCTCCCTCCTCCCCCTTCTTTGCGACACTGGAGAAGAATCATGACTGGAAATGAAACTCGCGCGAAGTTCCTCGAATACTTCGCCGGTCAAGGCCACCGCGCCGTGCGCAGCTCCTCGCTCGTGCCTGCCAATGACCCAACTCTGCTCTTCAC
>PMQB01000600.1 GCA_003169195.1 Bryobacterales bacterium | reverse complement strand
CTGCGAAGCCGCGCCGGCTGCGAACAGGCTCAACTTCTTCGCGCATTCCAACATTTTCCGTTCGGCTGCAAGCGAGCCTTCTAAATCCTCGCTCGGTATCGGCCCTTCCATCACTTCGTCCATGATGCGTTTGATGNNTGCCTTCGAAGATGCGATTGATCCGAGCATCTCGATAGGCGGGAGTAGCTGGATACTCCTCCACATAGCCGAATCCTCCGTATATCTGAACAACATGGTCAACCACCATATCGAGCATCTCCGATCCCCAAACCTTGAGAATGGAACACTCAACGGCGTACTCTTCAATTCGCTTTTGAATGTCGCGTGATGCCGTGGGGGAGTGATGGTCGACATCGGATAAGGCCGAATCGATCATGCCGATTGTACGGTAGCTGAGTGACTCGCCGACGTAGATGCCCGTGGCGCAGTCAGCTAGTTTCTCTTGGATGAGTCCGAACTCACAGATGGGTTTGCCGAAAGCCTTGCGTTCTTTCGCGTATTGCAAACCGTGCTGGAACGAAGTGCGCGCTCCGCCCACGGCGGCCGCACCGAGCTTGAAACGGCCGATATTAAGGATGTTGAACGCTATGTGGTGACCTTTGCCGACTTCGCCCAGAAGATTTTCCACCGGCACGCGGCAATCATTCAAAATCAGCGGACAAGTGGAAGAGCCGCGAATGCCCAACTTGTGTTCTTCCTTGCCAACCGAAAGACCAGGAGCGTTGCGCTCAATCAAGAAGGCTGAAAACTTCTCTCCGTCGATCTTGGCGAAGACTGTATAGAGATCAGCAAAGCCACAGTTACTGATCCACATCTTTTCGCCGTTCAGAATATATTCTTTGCCATCAGGCGAGAGCGTGGCCTTGGTGCGAATGTTCATGGCGTCGGAGCCGGAGCTGGCCTCCGATAAAGCGTAGGCCGCTACCCACTCACCACTCGCGAGTTTCGGGAGGTACTTCTTTTTTTGTTCCTCAGTACCGTACCAAACCAAGGGCAGCGTGCCGATTCCAGTGTGCGCCGAGAACGCGACAGAGAAGCTACCGTTCTTGCTGAGTGATTCTGCCACTAGCGCGGAGGTCACCTTATCGAGTTCCAAACCACCATAAGCTTCAGGAATATCAACAGCCAGCAGGCCTAACTCGCCCGCCTTGCGCATCAAGCCTTTTGTGACTTTAAAGTTCTTCTCTTCGATCTCTGCCGCAGCGGGCAACACTTCGTTCGTGGCAAATTCACTGGCCGTCTTCGCGGTGCTTTTCTGTTCCTGCGTGAAATCTTCAGGCGTAAATATCTCGTCCGCCTGGGTGGCTTGAATGAGGAAGCTGCCGCCTTTGGCCGCCTTCACTTTTGTTTCTACGCTCGTTACCATTTATTGTTCTCCTCTCTGATCTCAATTCACACGTTCAAAAATGCCTGCAGCTCCCATGCCCCCACCCACGCACATGGTCACCATGCCGTAGCGCGATTTCCGGCGGTCCATCTCACGCAAGAGCGTAGCAGTAAGCTTTGCGCCCGTGCAGCCAAGCGGATGGCCTAACGCAATCGCGCCGCCATTCACGTTTACTTTTTCGCGATCAATCCCAAGCGTCTTGATCACTGCCAATGACTGAGCTGCGAATGCTTCGTTCAGTTCGAACAGGTCAATCTGGTCCAGCGTCAATCCGGCCATTTTGAGTGCTTTCGGAATGGCATACACCGGACCAATTCCCATCTCTTCCGGCATACAGCCCGCGTAAGCAAACGAAAGATAGCGCAGCATAGGTTTCAGCCCTAGCGCCGCGGCTCGCTCTTCTGACATAATTACGGCCGCTGCTGCGCCGTCGGAGGTTTGGGAAGAGTTTCCGGCGGTCACCACTCCTTTCACATGAAATGCTGGTCTAAGTTTGGCAAGAGCTTCGAGAGAGGTATCGGCGCGTGGACCCTCGTCGGTCTTGAATTGGGTCTCTGTAGTTTTGAGTTTAGATTTTTCGTCAGGCACCGTGAAGCTCACAGGCACAGTCACAATTTCATCGTCAAACTTACCGGCCGCCTGCGCAGCCAATGCCTTCTTGTGACTCGCGAGAGCAAACTCGTCCGACTCTTCGCGTGAGATGCCATAATGTTTGGCCACTCGTTCGGCGGTCAAGCCCATGGAAGTGTAGGTGCCCGGGTAGTTTTCTTCGAGCCACGGATTCATAGATGGCTTGTTGCCAGTCATGGGCACCATGGACATGGATTCTGCACCACCTGCGACAATCACGTCGGCACCACCTGCGCGAATACGATCACCGGCAAGCGCGATCGATTGCAAACCGGATGCGCAAAAGCGATTAACAGTGAATGCAGCAGACTCGATGGGCAAGCCTGCGCGCAGCGCGGCAATTCTCGCCACATTCATACCCTGCTCCCCTTCGGGCATGGCGCAGCCGATAATCACGTCCTCCACCTCTTTGAGATCAAGTTGTGGCACGCGAGCTAACGCGCCCTTAATGGCGATGGCGGCTAAGTCGTCAGGCCGTGTAGAGCGTAGCGCACCCTTGGGAGCTTTGCCGACTGCGGTACGAACAGCACTTACAATGACAGCATTTTTCATCACTAGTTCCTCAGTGGCTTTCCGGTTTTCAAGGTGTGTGCAATCCGCTCGGCCGTTTTTCTCTCACCACACAGTGAGAGGAATGACTGACGCTCCAGGTCGAGAAAATACTGTTCGCTCACTGGGGTGCCTGGGGTGACCTTGCCCCCACACAGAACATTAGCCACATGATTGGCAACTTTCACATCGTGATCGCTGATGTACTCACCTTCGCGCATCAAACGGACACCGATCTTGAGAGTAGCCAGAATATTTTCGCCTGGAGCGGGAATATCGGTCCGCGGCAAAGGTGCAGAGTAACCAGCATCCGCTAACTCGCGAGCCCGAGTTTTGGCGTCCAGCAAGACCCGTTCGCAGTTCATAGTGATGAGATCGGTCGCTGAGAGATAACCCATGGTGCGAGCCTCAGCCGCCGACGTTGACACTTTTGCCATCGCGATATTTTCGAAGCCGCGACGCAGAGATTCAATCAATTCGACAGACTCATTCCGGCCACCTTCACGAACAGCAGCGGCTGTATCAATTGCGTGCAAGGCAACTTCTTTGCAACCGCCGCCACCTGGCACCAAGCCCACTCCGGTCTCCACCAAGCCCATGTACAACTCCGCGTGCGGCTGACGGGCGGCAGCGTGCAGCGAAATCTCACAGCCTCCACCCAAGCACATACCAAACGGCGCAACAACAACGGGCTTCGGACAGAACTTGATGGCTTGGGTCATCTTCTGAAATGCTCTAATTCCAGAATCAATTTCGTCCCAATCCTGTTCCTGAATGCCGAGCAACAACTGCATCACGTTGGCGCCGACGGAGAAATTGTCACTATCGTTTGAAATCACGAACGCGTCGAACTGAGCAAGGACATCGCTCCCAGGCTTGAGTGTTTGTGTGATCAAGGAAACGATGTCTCCGCCAATCGCATTCATTTTGCTGTGGAATTCGATGCAGGCCACGCCATCACCCAAATCGATCAAAGACGCGCCGGCGTTCTTCTTTACGACGCCGTGAGATTTCTTAAGAATCGCGGCAGAAGTCACGCCCTCTGTCGCTGGCACTGGTTTATAGGTTCCGCTGGCAACGTCAAAGAATTGGCGACCGGACGGAACGGTTAAGTCATCTTGATACCAACCAGTGTTGCCGCTTTGTAGAAGCTTCTCGACAGCGGGCGCGAGAGTCACGCCAGCCGATCTCATCTTCTCCGCAGTAGCTGTAACACCCGCGGCATCCCACATTTCAAATGGACCAAGTTCCCAGTTGAAACCGTTCCTCATGGCTTCATCGATACCGACGATGTCATTGGAGATTTCAGGCACGCGATTCGCAGCATAGTTCCACAACTCCGGCAGAACTTGCCAATAGAACGCGGCGGCGCGATCTTTCTTGGGATCGTTCGCCAGCACCATCCGCAAACGCTCAGCGACCGAATCGGTATTCTTGGTTAACTCAAGGGAGGGAAACTTGACACGAACGGATGGCCGATATTCGAGCGTTTTCCAATCAAGTCCTAGGCGGTCCTCGATGCCGTCTTTGCCCTTCACTTTTTTGTAGAAGCCTTGCCCGGTTTTGTCGCCCAGCCATTTCCGTTCAAGCATCTGGCCGATAAATGCGGGTGGTGCAACATCGGGCCGTTCGTCTGTCACGCGTTCGAAGAAGTTCTTTGCTACGTGAGCCAGGACATCAATGCCCACCATGTCACTCAGGCGGAAGGTTCCGGATTTCGGCCAGCCCAGAGTCGCGCCGGTGAGAGCATCGACCTCCTCAATGGACATATCCATCGATTGCATAATGCGGACGGCGTTCATCATGGCGAACGTTCCAATCCTATTGCCGATAAAGTTCGGCGTGTCTTTGGCGGTAACAACTGCTTTGCCTAGGCGTTTATCGACAAACTGTTCTACCGCGGCGATCGCCCCCGGGTCGGCGTCCGGTGTAGGGATGACCTCCAATAGGCGCATGTACCGAGGTGGATTGAAAAAGTGAGTGCCGAACCAGTGCTTCTTGAAGCCGGCGTCCATGCCTTCGGCAATCTGCGAGATGGGTAAGCCGCTGGTGTTGGTAGTAATGATGGCATCGGCGCGGCGGAATTGATTCACTTTTGCGAGGAGTGTGCGCTTGATCTCCAGGTTCTCTGCTACAACCTCGATGATCCAGTCGCAACTACGAAGAAGTTCGAGATCATCTTCAAAATTGCCGTTTTGAATGAGGCGAATATTAGCAGGGTCGAAAAACGCCGCAGGCTTAGATTTCTTCAAACCGTCCAGCGCAGCGTTTACGATTCCGTTACGTGCCGCTTTGTTATCCGGGGGTGCGTTCGGAGGCACGATATCAAGCAGAACGACGGGCGTACCTGCATTGGCAAAGTGGGCCGCAATGCGAGAACCCATGTTGCCCGCGCCTAGAACGCCCACTTTTCGAATCAAGTAAGCACTGATTGGCGTTGAGCGGGCGGTTGTCTTTTCAAGTGTTTCGGCGATCATGGCTGAAAGTTATTAGCAGGAGGGCTAACTCCGCATTTCTCCGTTTGAAAGTTTTTGGCAAATCTGAAGAGGTTCGAAATCTGGAATTCGTAACTTGGCCGAGCGACGGTTTGCGACGCCCTGGGTCAACGTCTGGGCGAATTCGATGGCCACTTCCTCTGCTGTCAACGAACCTCCAGGTTCAAACCAAGTTGCAAGGGAATGAATGGCGCCGGCTATCGAAAAGGATATGAGTCGAACGCTGCACGGCCGAATTGAGCCATCGGCAATACCTTGCTCAATGAAGGAGCGAAGGCTTTGGTCAATTTTGCGCTTCTCTGCACGTACTTCTGCTTGGGCCTTTGGCGATAGTTCGCGATCATCTTGTCGAACCAGAAAGCGCCCGAAATCGCGAGCGATGATCACGGTATAGGTTTGAATGAAACCGGCCACTTTTTCCAAACCAGGGCCTTGATGAGAGCGGATTCTCTCTAAGCTCTGCTGAGTTAGAGCAATGCCACGCCGGTAACATTCCAGATAGAGTTCTTCTTTATTGTGGAAGTAGTAATAGAGCGCCGGCTTGGTAATTTTCAGTTTTTTGGCTACGTCGTCCAAGGAGGTCTGCCGATAACCATTCTCGATAAACATCTGCACGGCAGTCTGGAGAACCGCTTCTTTCTTGCCGTCGGGGTCGCGGCGACGGTCTGCAAAAGCAGCCAAATACGCCAGCGGTTCCGGCGGTGGCGTCTTCCTGGCAGAAGGCTTGCTTCGTTTTCGGCCCGCTATTGACAGAGACATCTCCCTCTTGATATCTTACTCATCGGTAAGAAAAACGCAAGGGGTCATTTTCCTGGCCCTTCCGGTGGCACTCAATGGTTGCTTGCAACGTCCTCGCTTTACTGACTTTCAGCTATGCGGAACCCACGCATTTCTCAACTTGGGAGATGGTGCTCCTGGGGATGTTCGTCGTAGCTTCGCTTGGCCTCTTCTGGGCTCGTTTCGGCCAAGTTGTGGCGCGGATACGGGCTTCGAAGAAAGACCCAAATTTCAAGATTGGAAATGTTGGAAAGCGAGTCTGGGATTTTTTCTGGGAAGTGATCTGCCAAGCCAAGGTGATTCAGCAGCGCCCACTGCCTGGCTTAGCTCATGCTTTTGTATTCTGGGGATTTTGCATTTTCGCCCTTGTTTCGCTTAACCATTTTGCGGCTGGTTTTGGCTTAGGCTTTCTGTCACCCGATGGCTTGTTCGGCCGCTTCTATTACGATTTCGCGGCGCTCTTTGCTTTGCTCGTTGCCTTTTCAATCTTCGGTTTGTTTATCAGGCGATTTGTCGTCCATCCGATCTGGCTGGGAAAGAAAGTTTCTTATGAATCAGGATTCATCGCGTTCTTGATTTTCCTCTTGATGGTGACCTATCTCGGTGCATTTTTTGTTCCAGGCACGAGCGGCACGGCGAAGACTTTGTGGTGGCTACACTCGCTTTCGATTTTAGTTTTTCTTCCCCTTATTCCACACACCAAACATCTTCACTTGGTATTGAGCCCACTCACCGTTTTTCTTTCACGAGGTGAATTCAGCGCGATTCCTAAGCTGGAAGGAGATGACGATTTCGGATTGGTGAAGGGTACCGACCTTACAGAACTAGTTTCCTTGCAAGCGTATTCATGTGTGGAGTGCGGGCGGTGCACGGAACACTGTCCTGCAGCCAATACAGGAAAGGAGTTGAATCCGAAAGAGATTATTCTCGGGGTTCGCAGTTACCTGAATGACCTAGGTCCTAAGTCGGAGGAACCGTTACTGGGCAAGTACAACTCGCAAGAAGCGGCGTTTCAGTGCACGACTTGTGGTTCCTGCGAATTTCAGTGCCCGGTGGGAATTGAACATTTGCCGATCATTATTGGTCTACGGCGCGGCAGTGTGAATACCGGCGCGTGGGAGGACGATTACGGAACGAAGCTGTTTCTGGCCATGGAGAAGAATGGCAATGCGTTGGGACTTTCGAGTAATGAACGGACCAAATTCATACAAAAGCAGCAATTTCCCATGTTTGACGGAACGCAGGAATATTGCTTGTGGCTGGGATGCATGGGGGGATATGATCCGCAGGGACGCGATATCATCACATCGTTCGCGCACGTTATGAACCATCTAGGGGCCACCTTCGGTGTCCTCAAGAAGGAAAAGTGCACAGGCGATCCGGCGCGGCGCCTGGGAAACGATCTGGTATTCCAACAGCTCGCAGAAGAGAATTTAGAAAATATAAAACAGAACAAAGTTACGAAGATCGTCTCAATTTGCCCACACTGTGTAAGGACGATTTCGACTGACTGGAAGGATTTCGGGGCGCCGCCCGAGATTGAACATCACAGCGAGTTTATGGCGCGGCACAAAGACAAGCTTCCACAGAGTAAAGGGTTGGATGTTGTCTTTCATGACCCCTGCTACTTAGGCCGCTACAGAAACGTGTACGATGAGCCCAGGCAAGTTATTGCGCTTTCGGGCACAGTCATAGAAGCCGAGCGAAACCACGAACGGAGTTTCTGCTGCGGAGCTGGCGGAGGATTGGCTTTCTTAGGCGAAGAAAAGGGCGAGCGAGTGAGTCACGCGCGCGCAAAAGAGTTGGCCGCCACCGGCGCTAGTGTTGTGGGAGCAGCATGCCCATTCTGCAATACAATGCTGCGTGATGCTCTTTCCGCCACTTCGAGCACACCGCCGCAGTTGCTGGATATCGCACAGATTGCCGCAAGGTCACTTCCTCCTAAGCAAACTGAGTTACCTGCATGATTCATTTGCCGCTCGACCGCGTTTATCACTGGGAGAAAACCAGGCCAGACGAAGTTTTTCTCACTCAGCCGATAAACGGGCTCGCGCGCGATTGGACGTGGAAGCAAACTGCGGAGGAAGCGCGACGGATGGCCAATCATTTGATTGCTCAAAAATGGCCCTCGGGTTCCCGCATTGTTATTTATTCGAAGAATTGTTCATGGTGGATTCTTGCCGAACTCGCTATCTGGATGTCTGGGCACGTCACGGTTCCGATCTATCCCTCCCTGACGCCTCAGTCGGCACGTGATTTGTTTGCGCACTGCGATCCGGTTGCTTGTTTTATTGGGCCGCTGGATACGGCGGACATCACACAACAAACGGTTCCGGCCGGCATTTACTGTATCCGCTTTCCGAATTCGTCATGGTCGGACGGAATGAACTGGAATGAAATCGTGCACACAACAGAACCGATTAGTGGTGAACCGACGCGCGGGGCCGAAGAAATTGCTACTGTGATCTACACATCAGGCACCACCGGATTACCCAAAGGGGCCATGCACCGTTTTCTGACGTTCCCTTATCTGGCAAAGGCAATCGCACAGGTTTCAGGGGAAGAACGCCAGCGGGAACTTTCGTACCTGCCGCTCGCTCATATTGCAGAACGTAGCCTGACGGAAACGACGGCGATCTATTATTCCTGGAATTTGTTTTTCACGGAAAGTACAGCCTCTTTCCTGACGGACTTGAAACGAGCGCGGGCGACGGTTTTCTTTTCTGTCCCTAGGTTGTACACGAAGTTCCAGCAGAAGGTGTTCGAAAAGATTTCGCGCCAAACGCTGGATGGGCTGCTAGCTATACCTCTGATCAATACGCTGGTCCGCAGAGCTGTTTTGAAGGGGATGGGCTTCAGTGATGTGAAGTTCGCTGCCTCCGGTTCAGCGCCGATACCCGGGGACTTGCTGAAGTGGTTCCGTTCGCTGGGACTTCCTTTGACGGAAGGCTACGGTACAACAGAAACAGGCATTACTCACACTGCGCCGAATGGCGAGAGTCGTCTGGGTTATTGCGGCAAGAATACGCCTGGCGTTGAGACGAAGATATCCGAGATAGGCGAGGTATTACTGCGCAGTCCGATGAACATGGTGGGTTATTACAAGAATCCGGAGGACACGCGGCAAGTTTTCACGGACGATGGATTTATTCGAACCGGGGATTTGGGCGAACTCACGGACGATGGCTGGCTAAAGATTACGGGGCGAATCAAAGAACAGTTTAAGACGTCGAAGGGTAAATATGTTGCACCTTCGAAAATCGAAGCGCTGGTGAGCGCACATCCTGCGGTAGAGAATTGTTTGGTTCTGGGTTCGGAATTGGCAGCACCAGGTGCAGTGGTTGTGCTGACTCGTGAAGCGTTGATTCAATCGTCGAACGAAGCCGGCCGAAATGCACTCGAGACATCCTTCCGCGACTTGCTAGATGCAATTAACAAGAGAGTGGAAGCTCACGAACATTTAGCATTTATTGTGCTGACCGCGGATCACTGGACGATCGATACGGGATTTGTCACTCCGACGATGAAGCTGCGGAGAACACCGTTGGAGACTTATTACGGGAAATCGATTCCGAGCTGGCTGGAACAGGGCAAACAGGTAGTATGGAGTCTGAGCAGATAGCATCCCTATTCAGTGGTGCGACTGGGATAACCTTGCGCCAAACGATTTTCAAGCAAAGCGTCTTGCAGGTAAATGTCTGACGCAAAGTGAACTTCACCGTTGCGCAAGACAACAGCCGTGGCATAAACCAACAACACAGGGATAGGATTATTGAGATTCACCTGAAACGTTTTCAGGCCATGCATGGCAGCACGGATTTTCGGCTGGGTCCAGGAATCTGTTCCGCGCAGACTCCATTCGGCTAGCTGCACTGGATGTTCAACGCGCACGCAGCCATGACTGAAATCGCGGCGGGCCTTGGAGAAAAGCGTTTGGGACGGAGTGTCGTGGAGATAAACGTTGTGTTCGTTGGGAATACCGAAACGAACGAGACCTAGCGCGTTGTCAGGGCCTGGCATTTGACGTATTCGATATCGTCCGTTACTCAGGCCCTTGATCATGGCATCAGTCAAACCGTTCGGAGTGGGGATGATTTTTTCGGACAAGTTGACCAACTGGTAACGGTGAGTGGCGAGATAGCTGCGATCTTGATCGAGTTTTGTCAACATTTCGTTTTCAAGAATGCTGCGGGGAACATTCCAGTAGGGCCGGAAGGTAATGTAGCCGAGATCAGCGGAGAAAACAGGTGTTTGATTTTCATATGAAGAACCGACTACTACTTTCATCTCAAGATCTGTTTCGTAATTGCTGTCTAACGTGCGGAGAGTGAACTCGGGAATGTTCACAACAATGGGAGGATGCGGGAAGTAATGAGGGACCCAGCGCCAGCGTTCGAGGGAGAGACGAAGTTGCACTACGCGCTGAGACAACGGAACGTTTAATTGTTCAATGGTGGCTTTGCCGAGGCGGCCGTCGGGTTCGAGACCGTGGCAGGACTGGAAATGCTTTACGGCATCAACTAGAGCGCCACGGTATTCCGTTTCATTTACGGGAGCAGACAGATCGCCGAGTTGCTCAAGACGTTGAGAGAGAATCTGCACCTCCGCGTATGGGCTTCCAGGTTCAACAGTGGCGACCACATCGGACAGTTTCGTTTCCGGTGCGCGCGCTTTGACAAGATAATCCGCCAAAACCTTTTGGGTGCGCTTGTAGCCTGCATAAGGGGGCTCGACCTCCGCCGCGATTATGGCTTCGGGATCAGCCGAATTCATGAGTTTCAGCCGTAAGAAGTTGGGAATGTCGAAATCTTTGTACTTGGGGTCAAGGTGGAAGAAACCAGGATTCGCTTTGCCGAAGTGTAGGTCGGCCAAATAACGCATCAGCGAAACAGTCAGGCAGACGTCGAACTGCGAACGATCGAGATGGGCAACTTGCACATCCCATAGATCCGCATTATAGTCTTCGGGTTTAAGTCCCTTAAGTTCAGAGGCCTTGAGGAGGGCAATCATAGCGAATGCTTGTGGAGTTAGGCCGTTGTCGGTGAGCCATGCAGGAGAGTAAGCGGGTGCGTAGAAAGCGACGAGGCGGCTGCGGAAATCTACGAAATCGGGGAAGTGGAGATCTGTCGAGCGGCCGTGCTCAACTAGTCGACAGATGTTATTGGAACAAGCCTCGGATTCAGGAGACTGCGCGGGAACGAGCGCGGCCGAGAAAACGAGGAGAGCGGCTAACTTAAGCACCGCCCCACAATTCGCGTGCAACTTCGACAATTCTGCCTAACTTGGCCCACTGCTCCGCCTCAGCAAGGGTGTTGCCTTCTTCTGTACTAGCAAAGCCACATTGCGGGCTGAGACAGAGCTGATCCATATCGGCAAAGCGCGCGGCTTCATTGATACGGCGCTTCAGATCGTCTTTCGATTCAAGCGTGCCGGTTTTGGAGGTAACGAGGCCCAACACCACCATTTTACCTTTTGGTAGCAAGCGCAGGGGTTCGAAGCCGCCAGCACGATCGGTATCCCATTCCATGAAGTAGCCGTTTACATTGATGCGATTGAAGAGCACATCGGCCACAGGTTCGTAACCGCCAGTCGCGATAAAGCTAGAGCGGAAGTTGCCACGGCAGAGATGCATGGTAATGCGCATGTCCGAGGGACGGCCCGCGATAGCTGTATTGATCATTTCTGCGTAGGCGAGGGGCAGCTTGTCGGGGTCGTCGCCGCGGGCGCGTAGCATGTTGCATTGTTCCGGATCGCAGAGGTAAGCGAGATTGGTTTCGTCGAGCTGCAAGTAGCGGCAACCAGCATCGGCGAAAGCATGCACGGCTTTCTGATAAGCGAGGCCGAGATCTCGAAAGAAATCGGCCATATCGGGATAAACGGTTTCGCTGACCGCTTTGCGCCCACCACGAAAGTGAAGAACGCTGGGCGAAGGAATGGTCATCTTCGGCGTCACGTGCGCGTTCTCTTTCAAGAATCGGAAATGGTCAAGCATGGGATGATCGGAGAAACCGATTTTGCCATTGACTCGGAGACCTTTGGCTTTTGTAGCGATTCCACCTTTGAAGGCGATGCCTTGATCAGATTGATAGGCTTCGACGCCATCCAGGCGTTCGAGAAAATCGTAATGCCACATGGAGCGGCGGAATTCGCCATCGGTGACGGCACGCATACCAATCTCTTCTTGGCGGGCGATGATCCTCTTGATTTCGCTGTCTTCGATGGCTTGGAGATCGGCATTGTCGATAGTGCCGGCTTCTTTGGCGGCGCGGGCTTTTCTCAACTCTTCGGTACGAAGAAGGCTGCCTACTTGATCAGCTCTAAACGGGGCTGTTTGCATATCGAATACGTCAACGATACAGTATCAGGTGGAAATGGAAACCACCACTGTTGCGCAAAAGAAAGGCCTGTTCATTACGAACGAGGGCCAGAATGTCATGTTCACGTTTATTCTTGTCACCTCTTTGTTTCTGCTCTGGGGATTCTGCAATGGCTTGATTGACACGATGGACAAGCACTTTCAGAATGAATTGCATTTGACGAAATCGCAATCGGCGTCGGTACAGTTTGCGCATTACCTGGGCTACTTTCTGATGTCGATTCCGGCGGGTTGGCTAGCGACGAAACTTGGCTATAAGGGAGGGATCATTACTGGATTGCTGATTGTGGGTTTGGGCGGGTTTTGGTTTCTGCCAGCGACGCATATCAGCAATATGGTGCAGAGCGGTGGAGTTTCGGCAACAGGCGCATTCGTAGCTTTTTTGGCTGGGGTTTGCTTAATTGCGACGGGCTTGACGTTCTTGGAGACGATTGCAAATCCCTACACGACGGTTTTGGGCGACCCGCATTACGCGGCCACGCGCATCAACTTAGCGCAATCGAGCAATGGCGTGGGATGGATTTTCGGTCCGATCGTGGCTGGCACGTTTTTCTATCAGACGGACAAGCTTGGCCACAGCACCGGGAATCAGACGATCTACATTCCTTACCTGGGCATTGCGGCGGTGGTGATTGTGCTGGCGGCGGTCTTTTATTTTGCGCCGGTGCCGGACATCAAGACAGAAGATGACTATCACTTGGACGATGCGACGCCGAACGTTTCGCATTCGATTTGGACACACAAACATTTTGTGTTTGCGATTGCGGCGCAGTTCTTTTATGTTGCGGCTCAGGCGGGGATCTTCAGTTTTTTCATCAACTATATGACGGCGGAACTTCCGCCAGTTCCAGTTTCGTGGAGTGAAACATTGAATTCCATAGCGGCTCACAGTGGCATTCTGCGCGACTGGTTGTCGGGATGGCTGGTTGCGACGAAAAACGGGGGCCTGGAGGTGACCGATAAGGGTGCATCGAACTTGTCCTCACTGGCATTCGTTTGCTTCCTGATGGGACGGTTCACGGGCGCTGGGCTGTTGCGTAAATATTCGGCTCACAAGGTGCTGGGAACGTATGCGGCGCTGAACGTGGTGACGACGTTCATTGTGTTCTGCAAGTTTGGCTGGGTGTCGGCGGTCTGTGTGTTCTTGAGCTATTTTTTCATGTCGGTGATGTTCCCGACGATCTTTGCTTTGGGCATCTTTGGTTTGGGAACGCGGGCGAAGCGAGCTTCATCGTACATTGTGATGGCGATTATGGGTGGCGCGGTTCTGCCGAAGCTGATGGGCGCGGTGGCGGACCGATTCGACATGTCGCGTGGGTTCGTTGTGCCGATGCTTTGCTTCGTGTTGGTGGCGGTCTACGGTTTCGCGTGGCCGAAGTTGAGCAAGGCGGAATCACTGCGTTCGGTACCGATGGGCGCAGGACATTAATTTGTAACGCGATAAGCTGAACAGTATCTATGAGCACACCGCGAATCGTGTGGATACTGAGCTTATGGCTTGGCTGCGGACTGGCGTATGCGCAATTGCCGGACGGCCCGCATAAAGAAACGGCTTTGAAGATTTGCGGCACTTGCCATTCGGCCAATATCGTCTTGGGCCGCGGCATGACCCGAGATCAATGGAACGAAATGATTTCGAACATGATTTCAAAGGGGGCCAAAGGAACGCCGGAAGAGTTCAACCAAGTGTTGGATTACTTGACGACGACACTGGGGCCCGTTGGCCCTGGCCACGTGGTGCCACGCAAGCCGACAGGTGGATTGTCGGCGGGACCGCAAGACAGGCAGGTGGTGGATGCTGCATCGGCTGCCCTGGGGAAAGCGATCTATTTCAAAGAGTGTATTAACTGTCACGGGCCGAAGGCGCGCGGGGCGAACCCAAACAATGGCGATGGACAGAAGGGCACGGATCTGGTGCGTTCGCTGGTTGTGCTGCATGACCGGTATGGAAATGAGATTGGACCATTCTTGAAGAAGGGTCATCCGATGCAAAGTGGGGCGGCGTCAAGCAGTTTGAATCCTGCGCAGATCCAGGACTTGGCGAACTTCCTGCATCAACGATTCGAAGACACGCTGCACCGTGCTCCGTTCGACAAACCGCTGAACGTGCTGACCGGAGATGCGAAAGCCGGGGAGATGTATTTCAACGGCGCAGGCAAGTGCAGCAGTTGCCATTCGGTGACGGGCGATCTGGCGCACGTGGCGAGCAAGTACGACCCGCCCGCGCTCCAGACGCGCTTCCTCTTTCCGAAGAGTGCGCGCTTTAGCCAGAAACCGGTGACGGTGACGGTGACTGGGGCGGATGGGCCGTCAATAACGGGCGACTTGATTCGCATGGATGACTTCACGGTGGCTCTGCGGGCTATGGACGGGACATATCGATCGTTCACGCGGACGCCCGAGATGAAGGTGACAGAGAACGATCCATATGCGGAGCATATCGCCTTGCTCGATCAGTACACCGACAAGAACATGCACGACATTGTGGCTTATCTGGAGACTTTAAAGTGAAGTATTACGGGCGCGCAGCAGTTTTGATGCTCAGTGTGGTGTCTGCTTTCTCACAGGGATTGCCGCCAGAGAAGCTACTTCAAAAGCCGACAGACATGTGGCCGACGTATAACGGCGACTACTCTGGACGGAGGTTCAGTTCACTCACGAAGATCAACGATGGCAACATCACGTCGTTAAGTCTGGCGTGGACGTTTAGGATTGGTGCGTCGGGACCGGGGGGATCGATCAAGGCGACGCCTTTGCTGGTGAATGGCGTCTTATACTTTACGATTCCGGACAAGGTTTGGGCGGTGGATGCGAGATCTGGACAGGAGATCTGGAATTACACGTGGGACACGAAGGGTGGGATTCATCTCGGAAACCGCGGCGTTGGGATCTATGAGAACTGGTTGTACTTCGAGACTCCCGACTGCAACTTGGTTTCGTTGAATATCAACACGGGCAAGGAACGCTGGCACCAGAAGATTTGTGATATCGACCAGTTCTATTATGCGTCGGTAGCGCCGATCGTGATCAAGAACCATGTGCTCGTGGGAGTGAGTGGCGACGACTTAGACATTCCCGGGTATCTGGAATCTCGGGATCCGGAGACGGGTGAGTTGCAATGGCATTGGTCGAGTGTGCCGAAGCCAGGGGAGCCGGGAGCGGAGACGTGGCCGAGTGCGGATGCGATGGAGCACGGCGGCGGGATGACGTGGGTACCGAGCACCTATGATCCTGAGTTGAATTTGGTCTATGTGGGGACAGGGAATCCACAGCCGGTGATTGCGGGTAAAGGCAGGAAGGGCGACAACCTATATACGGAGTCGATTGTCGCACTGAACTTGGATACTGGCAAACTGGTTTGGCATTTTCAACCGTCGCCGCATGATACACATGACTGGGATGCAGTGCAGACGCCCGTTTTGTTTGACGGAGAGATCAAGGGAGCACCCAGGAAGTTACTGGCGCAAGCAAGCCGCAACGGCTATTTCTTTGTGCTGGACAGGACGAACGGCAAGAATCTTGTGACGTCTGAGTATGTAAAGACTAATTGGGCGAAGGGTGTGGATGCGAAGGGGCAGCCCATTCCGAACCCGGCGAAGGAGCCCCAGCTAGATGGAGCTTTGGTGTCTCCGAACCAGGGAGGAGGAGCGAATTGGCCGCCTCCGAGTTACAGTCCGGCGACTGGCTTGTTCTATGTGAATGCCACCCGGGCGTTCAGCGTCTACTACATCTATGACGATGACGAGAAGCCTGAGGGTTGGGGCGGCAATGATCAAGGCGGTTGGGGCGAATCGATGCTGCAGGCGATTGATTATAAGACGGGCAAAATCCGCTGGAGTCACAAATGGGCGACGTCTGGAGTTCGTTCGGGTGTGTTGAGCACGGCGGGAAACCTGGTGTTCACCGGCGATCCACAAGGCAACTTGGTAGCGTTGGACGCTTCCAATGGAAAGGCCCTTTGGCACGCCGGCTTGGGACAGGGACCGAGCAACGGTCCGATTACTTATGAGTTAGACGGCACCCAATATTTGCTAGTTGGAGCCGGCGACACACTTTACGCCTTCGCGATGTGGAAGCCTTAGGCTCGGCTGTTGGCATGCGCAGGAGTCAACTCACGAATGAGTTGGTTCTTGCGGGCAGTGCGCTGGGTGGCGGGAGACTTTTCGTAGCTAAAACCAGTTGGTTTGCGAGGGATTCCGGCAGTATTAGCTTGGCGCAAGTGTTCCATTAAAGCTGTGCGGATGTTGTTTGCTTCGCCAATGAAAATCCACTCGCGAGAGTTGGAAAGACCATACACGCCGGAGGAATCCGGCGCGTTGTTCTGGATGGAAATAGCGGTGAAGGAGGAAGGGGCGCCCTGCTCAAACGGCACTTTTAGCCACCGCCAGTTCCTGCTTGGCATTTGCGGCTTGCATCATGGTGGCGGTCCGGATACGCTTCTGTTCGCGCCACTTCATCGTTTTTTCGGCTTCTTTCTTTTCGCGCTCAACGACCATAGGCTGGAAGTCTTCTCCCACTACCTCATATCGGCGAAGCTTGTCCAGATTAGAGGAGCCGATGGCCGAAGCACGAGTCAGCATTTGGAGACAGAACGAAGGACCGTCTTGGACCGGAATTTTATATTGAGAGAACAATCGCAAATCGACCTCAATGGTAAAAGCCATTGCTGGTACGTTCGCCTCGACGCTGTTGAACAAAAAACACCGCCGGCCAGACTCATGAGTGAAGCCTTGGTACGCAAAAACCATACATGCCCGCTTTCATTGCGCGAATTGCGCCCGAGTCCTGAAGTAACTTCAGCCCGGATGTTAGCTCTAAGAAAGCAAGATTCCGACAATATGCCTTAGCGCACAAGGCCGGAAGAATGGGCTACAGTGCTCACCCTTCTTTACTTTACAGTAAATTGGCGCGGAAGTCCAATTTAATGTGAGGTTTGGGAGGAAGAGCGGAGACCCACTTCGGATTTGCTACTGGCAAATCGCTCACGGCGTGCCCTTCACTGGTAGAAAGAGAGGAGGCTGAGCCGGGTCGGTAAGCAGAGGTTTTCACGTGTTCGCCCTCCGCTTTCTTCTTTTCGAGGCTTTCCTGCTGTAGAGTTCTGAGTTCCAAGAAATCTGCCTTGCGCTGATTGCGGAGGCAACGTGGAACCGGTGATGTTTTCAGGCTGCAGTTGGAATTTCTCCACTGGTTGGAAAATAAGTAAACGGAAGGCGCGCGAGTTGGAGGGAAAACACGACTGCCGCCCTAACCTGTCTCGGTTGTTGATGCGGATAAGAGGCTAAACTCTATTTTTCAGAATCTGTGACCAGAAAACTTTCGCTCCTACTGGTTGTCACTTCGCGGAGATTTCCGCATCTGGGTAAGTATGGAAAGTACAATCCGTTTTTTGGATGGAGTGCGCTTTGAGGCGGAGGCGCGCGGGCATAGGGTGATGTGCGACCAACCGGCCGAAAATGGCGGCAGGGATACAGGCATGACTCCGCCAGAATTTCTTTTGGCGGCGTTGGGCACATGCGCGGGCTACTACGCAATGCAATATTTAAAAGCGCGGAAACTCGCAACTGACGGGTTGACCGTAAAAGTGGAGGCAGGGAAAGCGACTCAGCCGGCGCGTATGGACCAGTTTCGTATTGTGATTGATGCTCCAGGGTTGGAGGACGAGCGGCACCGTGATGGCGTGATCCGAGCGGCGAAGAATTGCTTGATCCACAATACGATGCTGCACACGCCTGCGATTGAAATTGCGATGAGTGAGGCGGGGGCGCTGAAGACTGTTTAAGGAACGCTCTCTACAATGGTTGTGATTGGACCAAGACCTGGAACTGGCGAGCGAACTGAAAGCGGAAGGCCGGTGCGTCTGATCGGTGTGTAGATGCTTATCATACGATGCTGGTTCAATACAGCTACTTAATGTGCGGGCAACGCGAGGATGCGGAGTTTGAGGGACTGAGTTGCCCGGTTTTGCGCTGCTTTCGGATTATTTAGATGCGGAGTTGCCGGCGCATCTGTGTAACAAGTTAACGAGTCCTATTGAAGCGTGGCGCAGTGAGTGGGGCCTCGGGATGCTTAGCAGATGCGCGGGAGTTGTTCGCCGATTTGCATAGGGATCACGTGGGTGCCGCCGATTTTCGTTTTGGCGCTGAGCAGTCCCGGGCGTTCGGAGATCACCGTGCCGATGATGGCGGCGTCGATGCCAAGAGGATGGCGGCGCATAGTAGCTAAGACAGAGTCGGCCGAGGAATGGCTGACGATGGCTACTAATTTTCCTTCGTTTGCCACGTAGATGGGATCCATACCTAGAAGTTCACAGGCTGATTGAACGTCTGGCTTGACTGGGATTTGGTCTTCTATGAGGGCGATGCCGACTTTGGATTGAGCGGCGATTTCGTTCAGCGAGGAAGCAAGACCTCCGCGAGTGGGGTCGCGTAAGACGTGAATGTCGTTCGAAGCGGTGAAAATAGCTTCTACCAGACTGTTTAGCGCTGCGGAGTCGGACTGAATAATGGTTTCGAACTCGAGACCTTCACGCACACTCATGACGGCCATGCCGTGATCTCCGACGGTGCCACTGACAATAACGGCATCGCCAGGCTTGGCGAGGGCAGGACCCACTTCCCTGCCCTCGGGAATGATACCGAAGCCGGCGGTATTGATGAAGCAGCCATCACAGTGGCCCCTTTCAACCACCTTGGTATCGCCGGTGACAATTTGAACTCCAGCGGAGTTAGCGGCGATGCGCATGCGGTCGACAATTTGACCGAGAGTGGCCATCGGGAGTCCTTCTTCAATAATGAATGCGACGCTGAGGTAAAGAGGTTGTGCACCACTCATGGCGATGTCATTCACAGTGCCGTTGATGGCTAGGTCGCCAATGCTGCCGCCGGGAAAGAAGAGAGGACGAACGACGTAGGAATCAGTTGAAAAGGCGAGACGGCCAGG
Organism: Bryobacterales bacterium; assembly: GCA_003169195.1. Lineage (GTDB taxonomy): Bacteria > Acidobacteriota > Terriglobia > Bryobacterales > Bryobacteraceae > Bog-105. Next base: position 19,694 of record PMQB01000600.1, on the reverse strand, counting down.
AGGAACACGGAGAACGGCCGAGTCTCCGAGAGACTCAATGGCAGGATTGCGGAAGGCTGGCAGAAACAGATTCTCTACTAACTCAGCAGAGAGTTTACCACCGCCACCGTGACCGAGAACGATATTTGGGTAATCACGAAGGGGAAGCGGACAGGTCCAAGAAGAGAAATCTATTTGACTGGACATGCCGTTGCAAGATCCTCCACTTGAATGAAGCGGCCGTAATTGTAATAAGCAGCGCAGGCGCCTTCGCTAGACACCATGGTAGCGCCCAGGGGCGAACGAGGCGTGCAGACGGTGCCGAACGAAGAACACTGGTTTGGTTTGATGGCACCTTGCAGGACTTCGCCTGAGCGGCAAAGAGGTGACTCTTTGGTGACGATACCGCGCACTTCGAACTTATATTCAGCGTCGAAATTGCGATATTCGGGGCGCAGATGCCAACCACTCTTGGGAATCATGCCGATACCGCGCCAGGTGCGGTCTGTGATTTCAAACACGTTCTCGAGCATTTGTTGCGCAGGCTTGTTGCCATCGAAGTTGACAACGCGGCCATATGCGTTTTCAACTTCATGGCGGCCTGATTCGAGTTGGATGACGGCGCGACGGATGCCATCAAGCACGTCGAGAGGTTCGAAGCCAGTGATGACGATGGGCACTTGAAAGCGTTCGGCCAGCGGTGGATATTGCCAATAACCCATGACGCTGCAGACATGGCCGGCGGCCAGAAACGCCTGCACGCGATTGATGGGAGATCTCATGATGGCTTCCATAGCGGGGGGGACAAGGACATGGGAGATCAATACAGAGAAATTGGTTAGATTTTCCTTTGCCGCTAGACTGATAGCCATGGCGTTAGCAGGTGCGGTGGTTTCAAAACCTATGCCGAAGAAGACGACCTGACGCGTGGGACTTTCGCGGGCGATTTTGAGGGCATCAAGTGGAGAATAGACGATGCGCACGTCGCCGCCTTCGCTTTTGACGCGGAACAAATCTTTGTCACTGCCGGGGACGCGCAGCATGTCGCCGAAAGAGCAGAAGATGATGCCCGGTTTGGAGGCGATGGCGAGGGCTTTGTCGATCATCTCCAGAGGAGTGACACAGACAGGGCAGCCCGGACCGTGAATGAGTTCGATGCCCGGCGGCAGAAGTTGGTCAATACCATTGCGGATGATAGAGTGAGTTTGTCCACCGCAGACTTCCATCATCGCCCACGGCCTGGTTGTGACGCGGGCGATTTCGCGAAATAGTTTTTGGGCGGTCTCGCCGTCTCGAAATTCGTTCAGATACTTCATGGGCCACTCACTGACAACGGGGCAGCAACAGGTTCGACGCCTAACTCTTCTTCGAGGATACCGAGATCACGGAACATCTGAAGAGTTTTTTGCGCAGATTCTTCGTCGATCTTGCTGATGGCAAAACCAACGTGAACGATGGTGTAATCTCCGACAACGATATCTGGCAGATAAGCAAGGCAGACCTCTTTTGTGATGCCGCCAAAGTTGACCCGACCCATGCGGGTGCCACCTTGTTCGAATATTTCTTTTACTTGTCCTGGAACGGCTAGACACATATAAGGCTTCTTTGTTCGGCGGTTAGTTTCTCAAGCTCAAAATTGAGCATTTCGCTGAGATCCCAGATCATGACTCTATTATTACCCGAATCGGCAACAGCAAGGGCGGAGCGATGAAGAGAAATTCCATAAGGCCAGCAGAGAGTTTTCTCATTCACTTCTTTCCAGTGGTTTTCGCCGTTGAGGGCGAAATCGGGCTGGCCCAAGACCGCCGTCGCGGCGGCGCCACAGGACCGCTGCAGTGGCGCTTTCCAAAGTAAGATGCGATTGTTGGCGCTGTCGGAAACGGCGACGATTTGGTTATTACAGGCGATATCGTATGGAAAACGCAGTTTTTCGGCGGATTGTTTGGCGTAGGGGAATTCGGTTGCGGAATCGAAGCGAGGTTGGCCAAGGACGAAGTCGGCGGGTCGATCTCTAGGCAGAGGTGGGTACCAACCCAGAATGCGATGATTACCCGCATCGGCGACATAGAGAATATCGGCATTCCCCGCGAGAGCGTGGGGCCAGCGAAACGAAGAAGGGCCGACGCCCACGTTACGATTCTCACCGTTCTGGTTGAAATCATCTTGGCCGAGGACGATGTCAGCGGGTTGATTGCAGGTGGGAAGACCGCGCCAGACTAGCACTCGGCGATTGCCGGTATCGGCCGCGTAGAAATTCTGTTCGATAAACGCGATCCCGTACGGCCAATAGAGAGTGGACGCGCTGACGGCTTCCCCCTGGTTTGGCTCACCGGAAGAGAGATCGGGTTGACCTATGGCAAAGTCTGGAGCTGTGTCACTGACGGTAGGTACGGAGTTCCAAACAAGAATGCGGTGATTCCAGGCGTCAGCGACAAAGAGCCTGTGATTGAAGACGGCGACGCTGGTGGGCAGGAAGAAGCCCTTGAGGATGTTAGTGCGATGGCGATTAGGGCCTTCGGTGTAGAAATCCGGTTGACCTAGGACGATGTCGGCAGGCTGGTGACTCTGAGTGGGAGGGTGGCTCCAGATGAGAACTCGGTGATTGCCAGAATCGGCGACGATAAGGAGTTCATCGTTGAGGAACACGCCGCGGGGCCCGTAGAACTGCGAAGGCGTGGGATTCGCGGCAGGAAGAGCTAAACCTCCGGGAGCGGGTGCACCTAGCCATAATTGAGGCTTCATGAGGGCCTCACATGAATGATGCCGCCCTCCAGCCGCAACGGGAGCACCTCGAGTTGGGCGTGCGGAGCTGTGAGACACTCACCAGTCCGACAATCAAAACGGAAGCCGTGCCAGGGGCAAGTGATGGTGCCGGCTTCGCGATCGACCATAGCGCCATCAAGAGGCAGGCCCATGTGGGCGCATGCGTTTCGAAAGGCTTGAATCTCATTACCCGAGCGTAGGAGGATGACTCCACTATTTTCGCCTTCGATCCGAAATGGCTTGCCGTCTGTGAGTTCTTCGGGAGCGGGTCCAGCTATCCAACCTTTTTGATTGGCGTGCAGCAGGCTTTCAACAGAAATCAGTGAGGGTCCTGGTTCGTTTGGGGCTACCTCAATGTGAGAGATTTCCGGAACGCTTTCACGCAGAGCTTCTTCTACGCCATTGCGGAGGGTAACAGCGGATTGGGAACATCCATTGCAAGAGCCGGCGAGACGTAACTTGACGGTGTCGGTAGTGACCTCTAAAAGTTCCACATCACCGCCGTGAGACTGCATGTAGGGCCGAACGTTTTCGATAACGCTGCGCACTCGGGTGGCAAGATCCGGGCGGATGAGCGAGTGCATGGAGAGCATGGCATAGATCTCAGGCTCGTCAATCATGGCGAAGAGCAATTCTTTGCCATGCGGATCAGACTTGAGTGACTGAATCATGCGAGTAAGTGCACTCTTGTGAAACTCTTCAATGGCCGTTTTCATGGCAAGCGCTTTTTCACGAGCATCGCCCTTGAGGTCGCGAACTGCTTGCACTGCGGTATCCACGCGTTTGGCAAGATCTTGTAGTTCTGTCTGATCCAAGACGGACTGTATCATGCAGAGCCTTCCTTAATAGATGCGACTTCCCGACCGGAGCGTTGCTCTAAGGCTTCTTCAGTTTTTTGGCGGAGTAGATCCGCGAAGATCTGCTGCGCCATAGCCAATAGCGTGAACTCGACTTTGCCGGGGGCAATAGTGCGTGCGGGGCGCTTTGCTAGGGCTTTCAGAATGAAGCAAGCGCCTTCGACGTTGGAAAGGAGAAAATCATCAAATATCGCCTGAGTGAATCGAGTGAGCCAAATTCCCTCGGAGTCAGGATCATGGCGCAGACGCTGCAATGCGATTTCCACACCGCCGTTACGCTGTTCCAAACGTTCAACATAGCGCTCTACCGCGGTATTGAGAAGGAAATCGAATTGCTGTTTTTCGTGGAGGTCCATTTAGGCTGTGACCTGTTTGTTTCCAAGGCTTTCATGAACTTTGCCCACCAATTCCAGGACGCTAGCAGCGGAATCGGCTTCATTGTGCCAGTGGAATAGTTTGTACGCTTCGTTGGCTTTTTCTAAGGATTGGGAAAACAAGCCCAAATGGGCGAGAGCGTTGGCTTGATTCGCTAATAGGCGCGCATAACCTACGGGGTCTTCGGCGCGGCTGCGCGTTTGCAATAGCTCTTCGTAGATATCGACTGCCTGAACTAGATTTTCTTCGGGGTGGGAGGACGGGAGATGCTGGAGAGCGTTAGCGAGGTTGAGCTTGGCGCTGACCCATTCGAGGCGATGAGTGTGGGACTGGTAGACCTTCAGAGCTTCGCGGAAGGATTGAACAGCAACGGCTTTGCGGAGATCGTCGCTCGCTTCGATCATGGGCATAGTAAGATAAGCCAAGCCAAGATTATTTTGCGCGAGGGCGTACATTTCAGGGTGATTGGTTTCGGAAAGGTCGCACTGAATGGCTTGCTGGTATGCCTGGATGGCGTGAGTGAGATAGTCGCGACGACCGTCGGAGTGTTCCTGATAACACGAGCCAAGGTTGAGCCAGAGTTCGGCACAGAGTCCATCGAGTGGTGTGTTGCCGGCGAGTTTGATCGCTTCACTGTAATTGTCGATGACTTGGGAGACATCTTGGCCGGGAGCGCTCCAACGAAGGCCTGCTATCTGACCGAGTAGTTGGGCTGCGAACACAGGAGATGAAGTTCGCACGCATTCGACGGCCTGCTCGAGATCGACGATGGCTCGGGTGGTTTCTTGATTTTCCAGATGGCGCGAGGCGCGTGTTAGAAGTAGGACAGCCTTCCATTCACCCTCAAGGGATTCGGCAAGCGGCAGTTCTTCTATCAGACCGAATTGAAAGGCGGCTACTTGGAGGAGGCTGGCTAGGTCAGGAGTGAGGTTGGCACGCAGGTGACGGTAGCGCGCGAGGTCGCCACCTTGTAGAACAAAGAGATTGTAATGAGCGATGGGGGCGTCAAGGCTTGCAAGGATTTCTAAGGCTTCCTTCGTTCGCCCGTGGACCGCGGCTTCAAAGAAGTTCCATTCGGGAGGGAGTAGATGAGTGATATCGCCACGGAGTAAAGCGGCGAGGGCATCGGGATCTCCGGCAGGAGGCAAGACAAGAAGAGCGGCAGGTGGAGGAAAGATGCCGATAGGCTGTGTCACAGTTAGCTTCCTTCCACAGGACGACTGACGTTTCGTTCGGCCGAACGCTGAATCCAAGAGGCCGCGACTTCTGCGTCTCGGCGTGTTGGATAATCTCTGATTCTATTGCGAGTGACTTTGAGAGGAGCGCTACCTGAAGGCTCCCAGAAGCCCACTTCCAGGTAAACGACCCAGCGGCCGCACTCTTCTTGGATGAGTGTGTTGGCGGCGACGGCTTGCGGAGCCTTCCTCGCGATCAGAGGAATGGAGAGATGACAGCGTCGATCATCCCAAACAGCTTCTCGTTTACCGGGAGTTGTATCGGCATGGAAGATTTCGGACATCAGAACACAACGATCACCAGAGACGTTGCGTTGCTTGAGCAGAAGGCCGCCGGCAGTAGCGCCGCTGGTGGGCCATAAGACCAGATTGCCGGATTCGAGGGTAGCGAATAGAGCATCGTACGGGAAACGAGTTGAGGCGAGGTCAGCGCTTAGGTAGAGATAGCCGCGGTTTGTTATTTCCACCTCATACCTCGACACAGGCATGTGCTGTACATCCGTGCAAAAGCTGTTTCGCCAAGCTTTCGATTGCGGCTTTTACTGGGGTGGACAACTCGGCTCCAAACTCCAGATTGGCCGCTTCAATTAGGTATACCGTAATTTGTTTTGGATATTCGTCTTTGAGTAACCAGCGACCGAAAGCGAGTGCGTGATCCCAGCGAAAACAGTGTAGATTGAGGCCGGTGAGGGGAGGCAGCCGTTCTAATTCATCACCGGGTACGCAAAAGATGGCACCCGGCTCGGAACCCGTGTGGGAGGCATCAATAAGAATGACGTTGGGGACACCGCGCATTTGAAAGGCGACGTCCATACCGCCAGTGCCGCCATCGGCGCATTGGACGCCGGGGGGAAGGCCCATCTCCCATAAACGGCGAATCAGGACCGGGCCAGCGGCATCGTCACCGCGCAATAGATTGCCGCAGCCAATGATGAGTGTTTGAACTTTGGCGTGCATAGCCCTCTGTTGATCACAGAAAGACTAAGAACCTTCGCCGATACGGAAGCGAGAGAGTTCTTTGCCAGTCTTGCCATCGTATGCGTGCACGGTGCATACGAGACAAGAATCGAACGAACGGGCAATGTGACCCATTTCTACGGGGTCCTGTGGGTCGGTGATATGTGCACCGATGAAGGCTTTCTCCATAGGACCGTTGATTTGGCGATTGTCACGCGGGCCAATGTTCCAGGCGGTGGGAGTCACGATTTGGTAATTCTCAATGCGGCCGTTCTTGAGAATAATCCAGTCGGAGAGAGAACCGCGCGCGGCCTCGGTCGATCCGAACCCTTTGCCTTCGGGCAATTCGACGGGTTTGGTGTAGTACTTGTCGTGGAGTTCCAGATCATCGAGTGCTTTGCGAGCTATTTTGTAGTACTTGGCGGCTTCATGCATGCGAGCCATGACCCGGACGAGGACGCTGGGACCCACGGTACGGATGGCATCGAGGAAGAGAGGATCGAAATCCTGGTGGGGAGCGGGGTTCGGTTTGCCAGCGATGACCTGGCGAGAGAGCGGACCCGCTTCGAGGGGGAGAAAGCCCTTTTCCGGCACGTCGTAACGCGGAGATTTGGCCCAACTGTATTTCCCTTGTTTCTCACCATCGATGGGATCGATCGGTTCCGTAACACCGTCCCAAGGATGGAGTTGGGAGGCGCCGCGGTAGAAGGAGTTGGTGATGTCTTCTTTTACGCGAAGATGGTCAAAATCGTGATAGCCAGAGCCATCATAAATACCTGAACGATTGATAAGAGCGCCGTTGCGGCCGTCGATCGTGGGATTTTCATATAACTCGGGCTGAAAGTAGGTGCCAGTTGCGAGATAAGCGCCGCAACCCTGGCCGAATTTATCGAGACCGACGCGCTGACCAAAGCGCAAGAACAGGCCGCAATCAGAATTACGCTGACTGTCGTTTTCGTCGGCCCATTTCATGACGTCGGCCCAAGTCTTGTTTTCCAGCCAACGGTCGATGGAGCAACCGAGCCAAGTGGCCTCTAGCCATTCCCTTTTCCAATAATCAAGTATGGCAATGGCGCGAGTGACATCGGAGAGAGTGGGCGCACACATGACGCCGCCAGGAATCATAAAGCTGGAATGCGGCCATTGACCGCCAAAGAGGGCGTAGACTTCGACGGGCTTGCCGGAGAGCGTGACGCCTTTTTCATAACTAGTCCCAACGAAAGGAGCGAAGCGGCGAACCACTTCGTCGTATTCCTTGGCTTGGGCATAGTTCTTGTTAGTAAGATCGATGGCAAACAGGGCGTAGAACCAACGCGGGATGGATTGCAGTGTTTCGCAAGCCTGAGCAATATTGCGGACAAGCGTGGCGTTCTTGGGCACGTGGGTTTTCCAGGCGGTATCAAGAGCATAGACTGCTTTATACAAGTGGCTGCCGCCGCATATGCCACACACACGCGGTGTAACAATCAAGCCGGCTTGAGGATCTTTACCCTTGAGAATGATCTCGAAGCCGCGGAACATGCTGGCCGTGGTCCAAGCGTCTGTGACAACACCATCATTAACGGTGATGGTGAGATCGAGGTCACCTTCCACGCGGCCCAATGGGCTGATATGCATTTTTGAGGGAGAGACTAACGTAGTCGACATTGGGAGGCTCCAGTTTTCAATAAGGGTCTTACACGACGAACATGTCTTCTTTGGCCCACTTAGGAGCTGCGATCCGAGCGGCTGCCGCATGCGCCATGTAGGTGACGTGGTCAGTGCCAGATGGCACTTCTTTGGGGATGGTTCCGCTGATTTTTTGAGTCTTAAATACTGTTCCCGGCTTGAGATCGTGGAAGGGAAACTCAGGTTCGGTACAACCGGTGCAAGGCATGCCGGCGCGGGTTTTGGAGGACTGCCGATTCCAAAGAATACGGTTGCACGGCGAGTGAGTCATAGGTCCGCGACAGCCGAATTCATAGAAGAGACACCCAGTGCGAGTGCCTTGGCCGAACTCCGTGGGAGATTGTTTGTATTCGAAGAACTGAACGCGGGTGCAACCCGTTTGAGTGAAGGTTTTGAAGAAGGTTTGGGGACGTTGGAGATCGTCGAGGGCGATATCTTTGGCGCGGCCGGAGGCGATGGCTACGAGGATTTGTGTGACCCAATCAGGGTGAGCCGGGCAACCTGGAATATTGACAACAGGCAAGCCCCACTTAGAGCGGAAGTCGGAACCCAAGAAGCCGCCTTGCGCACGTTTCAGATATTGGAGACCGACGTTATTGACGGGGTTAGGCTCAGTGGCGGGGATGCCGCCCCAGCAGGCGCAGTCACCTAAAGCGACCACAGCGTTGGCTTGTGCGGCGAGTTCCTTCACCCAGTCTTTCATAGGGCGATCGGCAAACATGTTGAAACGACCGCTGCCGTTGGGGCCCAGTATGACGGTACCTTCAAAAACGAAAATGTCGAGGGGTTTGCGGCCAGTGGCGAGATCTTCAAAAATTTTCTTGGCGTTGTTGCCCATCTCCATACCGAGAGAGGGATGCCACAAGAGGTCAATCCCGAAATCAGTTACTAAATCACACGCACTCGGTTCTTCGGCGTTTAAGAACGACATGGTATTGCCGCTGCACGCTCCGCCTTGTAGCCACAAAACTGATGCCATGGTTTTGACTCCTATAGAAAAGACGACTGAGGCTCCAATGGCAAGTCTATAGGGACTGACGGAATACTCAATAGCAAGAAGTATGTAGAGTTGCGGGTTGAACGAAAAAGAGACGCAACGGTCAACCTTCGAGGGACGCTTTGGGCATGATAATGAGGCCGCGCTGAGCGGCGTTGCGAACGAGTTCGACCTGGCTGTGGGCGGCGAGTTTCTGCATGAGGTTGGCGCGATGTCGGGTAGCAGTATGGGGACTGATGGAAAGAATATCGGCAACGGCCTGAGTGGTGTGGCCGTCGACAATGAGTTGTAGCACTTCGCGTTCGCGGGCGGTGAGTTCGTCGGACTCAAGGGCGTGGGCGTCTACGCTGGCCCTATCGATGGCGGAACTAACAAACTGGTTACCGCGGAGGATCGTATCGAGGGCCTTGAAAAGCTCGTCATCCATGGCGTGCTTCAAGACGTAGCCGCGCGCACCGTCTTGGAAAGCACGAGCAACGAACTGTTCGTCTTCGTGCATCGACAGTACCATCGTTTTCGTTTTAGGAAACTTTTTCACTATGCGTTTAATCGTTTCCATGCCATTGAGGCGCGGCATGGAAAGGTCGAGAATCACGACGTCCACGGGAACGGTCTCCAATTGCTGGAGGGCTTCTTCGCCATCGTCTGCTTCGGCCACCACGTGATATCGACCATCCAGACGAAGGAGAGCGGCTAAGCCACGACGGACCAATTTATGGTCATCCACTAACATTACGCGCCAGTTTGACATCATACGTTGGGCACTCTTACCTGAATCTCCGTCCCTTTGTTGGGCAAGCTCTTGACGTAAAAGCGAGCGCCCAGCATACTGGCGCGCTCCCGCATGCCGAGTAGACCCAAGCCCGAACTTATTCGGCCTGGATCAAAGCCCGTTCCATTGTCGCGAATGTCCAGTTCGATGTCAGCGCCGGTCTTTTGCAGGTAAATGAAAATCTCGGTGGCATTGGCATACTTGGCCGCATTCGTTAGGCCTTCTTGGACAATCCGGTACAGCGCAATCTCTGCCGACTGACTTAAGCGGGACATGTTGGTGCTTAACTCCAAATGAACCGGAATGCAGGTGCGGCGTTCGTGGTCGGCAGCGAGTTGGCGGAGAGATACATTGAGTCCGAGTTTGTCGAGTGTGGGAGGACGGAGACCTTTCGCCAGATCCTTGAAGCGGGAGGTCGCTTGATTCACTTGGTTACGCAACTCATCTAGTTCCTGTCTCACCTCCGGTATGTCTTCCGGCATTTGGTGGGCAAGCACTTGGAGACTCAGCTTGATGCCAATGAGCAATTGGCCGGCTTCGTCATGCAACTCCCGGGCGATGCGCGCTCTTTCTTCCTCAAGATGAGTCACGTGACGCCGGGAGAGATTTTCCATTTCACGGCCGCGAATTTCCAGCGTCTTGAGGAGTTGAGCGTTTTGCAAGGCTACAGCCGTTGTGTTGCCAAGAGATTCGAGAAACGCCGTATCTTGCCACGTGAAGGGCGCTGTACTGCCGCTTTTGTGGAGTTCGAAGAATCCCACCAAACGATCGTCCACATCTTTGATGGGCACACAAAGAGCGCGGCGCACTTCGAAATTAGCTTTTAACTCTTCGTCGGCTAGACGATCGGACTGATAGTCGTTTGAAAGATAGGAAAACTCGTTTTCGAGAAGAGTGCCGGGCAGACCTTCGAAGCGATCCCAACGCCGCTGGCGCTCATGCCAGGTGCCCCGGAACCAGTAACTCTCCGAAACCATCTGTGTCTCGCCTTCTTTGGAGGAGATGGCCAACCCAGCCATGCCGCCTTGTGCCTCTAAAAACTGCGCGGCATTTTCGACGAGCTTCTTCACCAAGGACTTGGGATCGAGGTGCTGGTTGACGGCGGCGTTGAAGGCAAGAAGCATTTCGAGAGAGCGAGACCATTCCTGCATGCGGTCATAGAGCTTGGCCCGAGATAAGCCGGTGGAAGCGAGCAGAGCAAGTGTTTCGGCAGCGTTTCGGTCGCGCTCCGTAAATACACCGGTGCGGCGATTCTGCACTTCGAGTACGCCAATCACCAGGCGCTGGTGATTGAGAATCGGAACTGCGAGCACGTTCCGGTAGGTGGGAGGTGTCGGAGTTTTTGTCAGTCGGGAATCAACGGCTGGACTGTTGGAGAGAAAAGCCGCGCGATGCTTGCAGACCCAATTGGCGACCGGATCACTAGCGACTCCGGCATCGCTGGTGGGGCCGACTCCGTGAGAATAGCCTGTTTCCTGGGCGAACACATCTTCGTCGCAGAGGCCAATCACGGCGTGATCGGCGGTCAGGACGGCTGCGGCGAGGCGAGCTATTTCCTGGATGAGGACGCGGGTGTCGAGTTCTTCGACGACAATGCGCGCAGCAGCGCGGAGCAATTCCGACTCGCCCGTGAGACAGAGATTTTCGCGGCGCAGGTGGGCCACTTCAGCGCGCAAGCGCACCAGTTCGTCATCCGAGCCGGGACCCACTGAATCGAAATCCATTCGACCCGGTAGTGCCGTTCCAGCGCTCATCCACTAGAGTTTATCGTAATCAAACGCCGCGTTTTTTACGTTCCAGAAAGTCGAGCCAGGAATCCACGCCGATGCCACGCTTCGCAGAAAGCTCAATGATCTCAATGGAGGGACGAATTTCGCGGATATTGCGCAAGGCAGTTTCACGATCGTATTCGCAGGCTTCAGCGAGATCCATCTTGGTGACAACGGCGGCGTCGGCACTGTTGAACATGGTGGGATATTTGAGAGGTTTGTCTTCGCCTTCGCTGACGGAGAGGAGCGCGACACGAACGGCCTCGCCGAGGTCGTAGCTGGCGGGGCAGACAAGATTGCCGACGTTTTCGATAAAGAGAAAATCCAAGTCAGTGAGAGACCAGCCCTCCAAGTGAGTGCGAATCATGGTGGCTTCAAGATGGCAACGGCCGTCGGTTTTGATTTGGCGAACGGGCGCACCGCTTTGGGCCAGGCGCTTGGCGTCATTGTCGGTTTCGAGATCGCCCACGAGTGCAGCCACGCGATGACCGCGCTGGCGCAAGGCGGCGAGAGTCTTTTCGAGCAGCATGGTCTTGCCGGTGCCTGGGCTGGACACTAGATTCAGGACGAAAACACCAGCCGATTGGAAGGTGCTTCGCAACTCGCGCGCAAGTTCGTCGTTCTTGTTGAGAACGTTCTTGCGCACTTCGAGAACGCGAGTGGTCATAACCGACATCGTTTCACACTTCTATCTCGATGGAGCGTATCTCCAGTTCCTTGCCTTGGCGGAGGTCGGCGCTCGGGGTATCGCAGACCGGACAGCGAAAGCTCTGAATGCTGTCGAGTTCTACAGTTTTGTCGCAAACTCTGCAAAAAATGAGGGGCGGCAATTCTTCGATGACCAGGTCCGAACCTTCGAGTGGGGTGTCTTTGCTAGCGATTTCAAAGCTAAAGAGCAACGCATCTTTCACGACGCCGGCCAGAGCACCCACACGGAGATAGGTAGCGATAATTTTTTTGGCGTTGGCGGCGTTGGCCGATTCGGAAACGGTTTCTATGACGCCGAGAACGATGGACAGTTCATGCAAGCTATTTCATTTTCGCCGAGTAGCGTTTCATAAATTCGACAAAGAAGCCGAGGGCGTGTTGAACGCCGGGGTCTTTAAGAGCGCCGAGGAGGTCGAAAATGCCTTTGATGTCGCGACGCGGGGCGGCCTGCGTTTCTATGTAGCTGGATGCGGCGATCTTGCCGGCGTGGGCCAGAAGTTTGACGGTATCCGGATCAAGCATGCCGGAATCGACGACGATGCCGCTGGCGTCAACCAGTTGTTTGAGCTTGGCGGGAACGCCGGCATTGATCAGCTCGTTGCTGGCGTCCAAGAGAACGGGCAGTTCGGCGGCAAGGGTGCGCACCTTCTCCACATCCACACTGGAGGCGAGTTTGCGAAGATCGCCGATGCTCTCGCCAATGTTGTCGGTGATGATGTCGCCGCGTTTGAAGAATTCGTCCGCGGCTTTGACGGCGAACGCGATGAGGTCGATCTTGCTGAGAACGAGTTTCAAAGATTCGATAACCGCGGGATTGGCGAGTTGTTCGAGCAGGCCGGAATTGAGAAGCGCGCCAAATTCAGGTTTGTCGACGGTGTTAGCGACTTGGACACCAGCGCGGGCGAGTTGAGGAAGCTTGCCGGCGACGTCCATGAATTCATTGGGCGAGGCGCCGTTGCGGGCGTCGACCACCATTTCGTTCACAGAGTTGGTGATTTCGTCACCGCGGCGGATCAGGCCGTCGAGGGCATCGGCGCTGAAGGCGAGCAGTTCGGCGCGGTCGAGGAGGCGGTTCAGGGCGTCGAGAATTTTTGGGTCGGAGAGTCTGGCTTGTAATTGCTCCGGCGGCGTGAGGGTGGTGGCGCCGTTGGTGGTAGTGGGCATGGCTGGGACTCGCTCCTGTCGAGAGCGTACAGCCCAGCGGGGCAATTTGCTATGGCTTCAACATGCTATATGCGCGCATTAGGCGGGGAGTTGGCGCGGGCCGAGACCGCTGGCGTCAATCAGAAGCTGGATGATTCTCCAGAGAATTGGCAGCCGCAGGAACATTCCGCAGAGCGCCCAGCCTAGATTGATGTGCTCCAGCGCGCGGCCAATGGCAAGAACACCCTCAACGGCCGGGGTACCATCTGCCGGCTCGTAACGCACACGGCTAATGGAATTAGCGGGCAAGGTTTCGGCATCGACAATTTGTAAGCCCGTCAGTCTTCGTCTTTCGAGCCATTCGCGGACCTCGCTGCAGGGTCCACAAGTGCGGGATACGTAAATGATCGACGAGGGACCAGCGTGGTAGGGAATCCAGTGAGGCAACCAATTGCCTACGCTGGCGCGATAGTCATGCCAAGGTTGCCCAAACCGATCAGCGAGATCCTGCTTTTCATCCCACTGAGCGATGCCTGTACTGTAGAGAAAGGCTGTGCTAGCGGCTGCGACCATCCAACCGTTTCTCAATAAGGCCGCCCAAGCCAGCATCACCAACATAGCGGAGAGTTGCATAGGATTGGCGCTATAGCGATAGATACCTGTGGTGACGAGGCGTTGTGGCGGGTCGTAGGGAATCGGAGTTCCTCGCCCACGGTCGACGAACTCGAAGACGGCGGAGTTGCCCGGCAGCGCCAGCAAAAAGATCAACTGCAGGCTGGTCTGCAGCAGCCAACTCGGCAGACCCAGCATGGGTGTCCAGCCGTTGCCATCGCGCGTTGCGAAGATAATCTCGGGGATGAGGAAGAGAAACAACAATCCGGCAGTAGCAATTTGAAGGGCACCTCGGGCACGGAGATTAGTGTTTTGAGAGGTCCAATGCCCTAAGCAGAGTGATGGGAAGAGAACAATGGTGACACCTAGTGCTTCGCCCATGAGCCAGTTCGATTCTAAGATAACGATTGACGTTGAGATCGGCATGAGCACGCAATCAAGAGCGGCCAGCAGCGCGGCGCTCGCAATAATCCCCAGACGCGGGAACGCTAATTGCGGGAGAAGTCCCCAGAGGATTATCCATCCGAGAAACAGTTCCAATGGCATGCCCCGGAACTCAGCCGCATAGCCGGGTGCGAAGCTCCACCAATGAGCGTGTTGATTGCATATTTGGAGGAGAAGCAGCGAGGGGATTGTCCAAAGAATGCTCAAGAGACATGCGACAAACTGACGTGGGTGGCGGCCGACTAGTAGCCTCGCGATCACGGCCGCTGTGAGTGGGAGGTAGATTGCTGCTGCTCTCACAAGATCCGCGCGATTCATCTAGTGGCTCTCGCTGGATTCATGTTGGCGTCGATAAGATAGTTTGCTGCTTCACGAACGGCTGCTTTCTCCCAGGGAGTGAAGTACCACGCGGGATCGAGTTGGCGGTCGAAGTTAATCCGCCAAGTCACCATTGTTCGACCAGCGCTCAGTTGTTTCCATTGCACCTCGGAACTTGTCCAGCGGACCCACTGCGTTAACTTGCTTCCGTCACTCACTGTCTCGAAGCGGAGAGAACCAGGTCGATGCTCCGCAACGCGCATGATCAAATCTCCCGGAGGATCGCCCTCTGCGCCCGAGAAATGAACAGTGCGAGTGTCGCCGACGGCGAGTCCGTGGCCCGAAGCCGAGAGCGGGCGTGGAAAACCGATGCGTAAGAATCGGGGCAACGGGGTCTCTACTTTCAGGCACTGGGCGAGATGATTCTCTACAGAATCTGGAGGAGCGGCAATGATCTGAGTGACCTCAACCGATTGAGATCGATTGAATGTCAACTCAGGAAAAACCCCCTCCAGAGAGAGAGGTAATAAAAAAAGAAGCATGCAATTTAGCGCGGCATTTCGCTTTTTTCGCTGATGATCGGTTATGCGGCCCACGATAATGCCGACCAAGTAGAAAAGAGGCGACGCAACGATAATGCACAGATACCCTTCCCCAACCAGTGGTGCGACAAGAAGGAGAGCGAGGGTAATGCCTTTGAGGATGCCGCCGGTAGCAGAGGTGGCTTTGGGAGTAAGGGCAAGTAAGATGGCCAGGACTGCCGGGACGCCAAGGAACATGGCGGCACTATGACCCAGTTGTTCGTCCCGCAGAAATCTATAGAATAGAGCAGCAGTTGTTAATGAGACGATCAGCCCAATAAGCATCCATTGGGAACGGGTGATCTTGTATGACTCGGCGGCGGTTTCTTTCATGGCGTCTCCGTTCGGTTGGTTGGCAGCAGGTCTGAATCACGCAAGAGCGTCAGGATCTTGGTGCGGATAGGCTTCAAGACAGATATCTTTGCGAGACCAAGAAGTTTCAGAGTGAGATCTACTGAGCCGTCAGTCATTCGCCGCGTGCGCTGCTGATGTTCCGATGAGTCGTAAAGAAACATAACAAGAAGGCCCATTTGAAGGGCCCACAAAGCGAGCGGGAGGAGCTCTTGCAGATCTTTGGGCAGTTTCTCCAGCGCGATGGCATCTCTGAACGCTTGGGTGCTGCGCCGACGGACCTCGGCGGTTCCAGGCCCTAGACAAGAGAGAGGATGCTCAGGCTCGCCTGTATAGCGGAAGACGACGCCGAGCAGTTTGCGGTCGCTCTGCACGAGATCGAACTTGGAGTGAAAGACAGCGGATATGCGAGCCTTCAGGCTCTTGGTCTGAGCGAAGAGTGTGGCGCAGATGGAATCTTGCTCATTCTGAACGGTTTCGTAATAGGCCTGAATGATGGCTTCTTTACTGGGGAAATAGTAATACGCCGCGCTTTTGACTACTTCGGCTCGGCTGGCGACTTCTTGCATGGTGGTGGCATCGAAGCCTTTTTCGCGGAAGAGTTCCAGAGCACTTTCAAAAATGTGGCGGCGCGTTTGTTCCGCTTTGTCGGTGGTGCGCTCATTTTTGACCATGTTCAAATATTGAGCTGTTAGCTGGTGGATGTCAAGAGATTTTTTGACCACGGTCAAAAATAGCCCTGCAAGCTGAGGCTTACACTCGTGGACATGCAGAGGCGGCGAATCTTTGTGCGGGGCATCGTGCAGGGGGTGGGCTTTCGGCCGTTTCTTTACGGGCTGGCGGCGAAGAACGGATTGACCGGCTTTGTGGCGAACCGCAGTGACGGCGTTTCTGTAGAGGTGCAGGGTGCACCTCCGGCTTTGGAAAGCTTCGTTCACTCGTTACGAACCGAAGCGCCTCCTTTAGCGATGATTGACGAAATTCGCGTTGAGGACATCGCGCCTTTCGCGGAATCGGAGTTTCGCATTGTCGAAAGTGTGAGTGAGGCAAATGTAAGCACGCCGATTTCGCCGGACATCGCGACCTGTAAGGATTGTTTGCGCGAGTTCTTCGACCCGAACGACCGCCGTTACCGTTACCCCTTCATTAATTGCACGAATTGCGGGCCGCGGTTCACGATTATTCGCGATATCCCGTATGACCGGCCGAACACAACGATGGCGGCGTTTCCGATGTGTGCGGCGTGTGAGGAAGAATATCATTCGCCAACGAACCGGCGATTTCATGCGCAGCCCAATGCGTGCAGGATTTGTGGACCGAAGGTTTGGTTCGAGAAAAGTGGCGAGACTGTTTGGGAGGAGCCGGCGTTTGCGGGTGCACGGGAGGCACTGGCGCATGGTCAGATTGTGGCCATCAAAGGGATCGGCGGGTTCGTTTTAGCGGTAGATGCGCAGAACGAAGCCGCAGTGGCGCGTTTGCGCGTTCGCAAAGGTCGGCGGGATAAGCCGTTTGCATTGATGGCGCGAGATGCGGAGGGGATCGCGCAATACGCGATCGTGGGCGACGAAGATAGTCAGTTGCTGCGCAGTAGACAGCGGCCCATCGTATTGCTGAGGCGGCGCGAGGCATCTAGGCTTGCTGCCTCGGTGGCGCCTGGCAATCCGATGATCGGCTTCATGCTTCCCTATGCGCCTCTGCATTATTTGCTGCTGGATGATGGGCCACTTGTGATGACGTCGGGCAATCTTAGTGAGGAACCGATTGTGTATCGGAATGAAGATGCACTGGCAAGACTAGGCGATATCGCCGATGCATTTCTCTTTCATGATCGAGAGATTCATGTGCCCGTTGATGACTCAGTAGTGACCCACGAGTTGCCGATCCGGCGTTCGCGCGGATACAGTCCGATGCCGGTGAAGCTCCCCGTGGAACGGCCGATGACGCTGGCGGTGGGTGCGGAATTGAAGGCCTGCTTTTGTTTGACGCACGGGCAGTACGCGTACATGAGCCAGCACATTGGCGACATGGAAAACCTGGAGACGCTGGACGCGTTTGAACGCGCTCTGCAGCACATGAAATCCCTGTTCCGATGCGAGCCAGAACGAGTGATTTGCGATGCGCATCCGGGGTATCTTTCCACACGTTGGGCGCGCGGATATGCGCATGAGCGCGAGTTGCCCTTGATAGAAGTGCAGCATCATCATGCGCATGCAATGTCTGTAATGGCAGAGCATGGATTGCCGGAAGATGCCACAATGCTGGCCTTTACGTTTGATGGAACTGGTTATGGAACGGACGGAGCAATTTGGGGCGGCGAGGTGTTGCTGGCGCGCTATGACGGGTTTCAGCGAGTGGCCCATTTGAAGTATGTGCCGCTGCCTGGGGGCGATACGGCGATTCGACATCCGGCGCGCGTGGCACTGGCGCATTTGTTCGCGGCCGGCCTTGAGTGGAGTGACGATTTACCCTGCGTGCGAGCCTGCAACACGGTAGAATTGCGCGTCTTGCGGCAGCAGCTAAGTTCGGGCGCGCGTTCGATTCCGACGAGCAGTATGGGTCGGCTGTTTGATGCAGTAGCGGGACTGCTGGGGTTGCGAGCGAATGTGAGTTATGAAGGACAGGCAGCGATTGAGTTAGAAGCACTAGCGGCTGGAACAACTGAAAGTACGTATCCAGTCACGTTGGGCACTGACGAGTTTGATGTCACTCCCATGTGGGTGGAAATGGTGGCGGATTTCCGAGCAGGCGCTGAGGCAAGAGTCATCGCAGCGCGTTTTCATCGCACGATGGCGGAGGTAATTCTTCACTACAGCCGTCGCATGCGCCAGGAGTTCGCCGTGCAAACAATCGCCCTAACCGGCGGCGTGTTTCAGAATGTATATCTTCTAACGCTGGCCAATGATTTATTGGCGAAAGAAGGCTTTCGAGTTCTAACCCAGCGGATGGTCCCGCCCAACGACGGCGGGATCGCGCTCGGGCAAGCGGTGATTCTAAAATGAGTCGCAAAACGCAAGCTACAATCTGATAACCATGAACCTGCCGAAGCTGTTCCTCCTCCTACTGTTCGTGACCGTCACATTTGCAAACGACGGCAATTGGCCCATGAATGGCGGCGCGTACAACATTCGCTACTCCGCGTTGAAACAAATCACACCGCAGAATGTTGGACGGTTGCAAGTAGCGTGGAGCTATGACGCACACGACGCGTTCAAAGACTCGGAGATGCAAAGCAATCCGATTATTGTGGACGGCGTACTCTATGCCACTACGCCCAAGATGCGCGTGGTGGCACTGGACGCCGAATCGGGCAGAGAGCTGTGGGCCTTCGATCCGGCAGGCGGTGCGGCACCCACGCGGCGATTCCGCCATCGCGGCGTAACGATTGATCATGACCGCTTGTTCTTCACATATCGCAATTATTTGTACGCGCTGGATCGCAACACCGGCAAACCGCTTCCTTCGTTCGGCAGCGAAGGACGCATTGATTTACGCGAAGGTTTGGAGCGGCCTGTGCAGAACATGAGTGTCAGCGCGAGCACGCCCGGCGTGATTTTCGAGGACATGATCATTATGGGCAGCACCGTACCGGAGACACTGCCTGGTTCGCCGGGACACATCCGAGCATTTGATACGAAGACCGGAAAGCAGCGCTGGATCTTTCATACAATTCCATGGCCGGGTGAGTTCGGTTATGAGACGTGGTCAAAAGATTCGTACAAAATCTCGGGAGGTGCTAATGCCTGGGCCGGGTTGAGTGTTGACCCGAAGTTGGGCATGGTGTTTGCGGCCACGGGGTCGGCGTCCTTCGATTTTTATGGTGCCAATCGAATTGGCGATAACTTGTTCGCCAATTGCGTGCTGGCGTTGGATGCGCGAACAGGAAAGCGCATCTGGCACTTTCAAGGGATCAAGCATGATGTGTGGGATTTCGATTTTCCGGCCGCGCCCAGTTTGGTATCGGTGACGCGCAACGGGAAGAAGGTGGAGGCGGTTGCTCAGATTACCAAAACCGGATATGTCTACGTGCTGGATCGTCGCACGGGTAAGCCGCTGTTTCCGGTAAAGGACCGGCCGGTGCCCGCGTCGCAATTAGATGGTGAGCATCTCTCGGAAACGCAGCCTTACCCGGTCAAGCCGCCACCTTTTACCAGACAAGCGTTTACGG
>PMQB01000073.1 GCA_003169195.1 Bryobacterales bacterium | reverse complement strand
GCTCCTGACGATCTCGGTGGCCGACGTGCAGACGTACCGCGACGTGCTGGCCGCCGTTGGCGCCGCGCCAAAAACCATCAATCACCGGGTTTCGGCGCTGTCCTCGTTCTACAAATACCTGGCGCTGTCGGCGGCCGAGCTGCGCCTGCCGATCCTGGTCCCCAACCCTGCGCATTCGCAATTCATTGCGCGTGAGTCGTCCGATCCGCGCGAAGAAACGCTTTCTTTGCCTGCGGCGCGCGCCCGGCAACTGTTGAACGTGTCTGCGGGCGATTCGATATTGGCGCATCGCGACCGCGCGATTGTAAAACTCTACCTCTATACCGGCATCCGCCTGGCTACCGGTTGCTCTCTCCTCGTCGAAGACTTTCGGCAAGAGGGCGAGGAGGCCACGCTCCGCTTGCGCGAAAAAGGCGACAAGCGCCGCACCATTGGCCTGCACTACGCTGCAGCGCAGGCGATCCACGAGTACCTGCAACGCGCCGAACTCACGAGTGGCCCGCTCTTCCGGCCGCGCCGGCATTCGCACACCGAGGAATTGGCGTTGACGGCGATGGAGCCGCGGACGATGTGGACCATCCTGAAGGAATATTTGAGCATGCTTCCCAACGCGCTCCGTGAGCGGGAATTGCCGGACGGAAACAAAGTCATGGAATGCGTGTACACGCCGCACTCGCTCCGGGCCACTGCGGCCACGCTCTTGCTCGACTCCGGCGTGGACATCATGGAAGTCAAAGAGCTGCTCGGCCACCGGCACGTGACTACCACCCAGATTTACGACAAACGCCGGCGCGCCGCCCGCGAGGGCGCGTCTCACAAGATGCCGCTGTGAAAAAACATCAACTCAAAAACGGCGGCAAGCTCGAACTCGCGCAGCGGACGACCGCGCATGCCAGCGCGTGGCCCGACGCCCTCTACGAACGGCGGGTGATGAGATTCGCGACGACGAGATGGAAAAACTTCCTATTGAGCCCTAAATAAGGCATGATAAAGGAGAGAGTATGAGTTCGCAAGTCCTTATCCCCAACACTGAATCGGCGATTCTCGCGCGTATCCTGCAGGCCGACGAACAGGAATTGACTCTGGACGCCGCTCGCTATTGGCTTTCGGTGAAGATCCCTGCCAGCGATCAAGATCGTGTGGATGAGTTGTCCGCTAAAGCAAGGGCCGGGTCGCTCACCGAGGCCGAGACCCAGGAATTGGACAATTATTTGCACATCGATTTTCTGCTAAGCACGATGCATGCAAAAGCTCGACGACTGCTCCCAATGGAATCGACTCTATCCCCTCAGTGAATCGTGATCTGGCTCAAACCGTTCGAGAGCGAGCGGGCGAGCGTTGCGAATACTGCCTCGTCCCGCAATCGGCGCGACAGCTTCGCTTTCAAATCGACCACGTCATCGCTGAACAGCACGGAGGCGAAACTGTCTTAGACAATCTCGCCCTGGCCTGTCCTCATTGCAATCGCTATAAAGGTCCCAATATTGCTGGCCTTGACTCACAGTCTGGTCAACTCGTCCGTTTATTTCATCCGCGGAGTGATAACTGGATCGAGCACTTTCAATTCGTGGAGGCCCTCCTTGTGGGAAAGACATCGGTCGGCCGCGCTACGGTTCAGGTGCTTGCGATCAATGCGGACGAGCCACTCCGATTCAGGATGGCGCTTCTTCAAGCAGGCGTACCCCTTTCCTAAAATCCCCATGTGGATAACGAGGTTTTCGTCTGCATGTGGTTGATACCCCGACACCGACTTAGCCATGTTCTCCAAACCTTACGTCATGCTTTGCAATTAGTGTGAGCCACAATCCCCCAAACCTGAGTCAGAACCCGAATTAGGAAAATTGACAGCGTGGATGCAGAGCAGCGGAAAGCTGCTTCTTGGCGCAAGCGCAGCTTCAGGCTATTGCATGCAACTTACAGCTACTGGATTCAGGCGGGGCCATGCTGGATCGTCCGATCTCGGCTGCGCGATGCCACGCCAGAATTTAGCTTCAAAGTTCTGTCCGTAGAAGACTTCTTCTGCGGGGGTCATCACCTTCTGATAACCGCTACTGAGGCATTGACAGTAGCCTTCGGGATCGGACGGGGCGTACCTGGAGGTCCTCGGGGCCTTCATAAAGGCATTACAGCCGTCTCTTCTCGTAGGCAGAGATGATGCGCTGGCTGGGTAAGCGGCAGCTATCCGGCGCGTCGGAGAAGTAGAGGCAGTCGGGCACTCCATCTTTGAAGGACACAGTGAGCCGTCCGGTTTGCCTGCCGTTTGGGCCGGAGAAGCTATAGCGAGCCATGATGCGGGTCGGCGAGCCGGCGGGATCATGGGAGACGATGGGATCGGATATGCTGCCGGGCTGGTAGCGATTCATCATCCATCCGTGAGAGTTGTCGGCGACGAGGTCATCGAGGAGGCGAGTGAAGTCTGCATCTCTGATGCCAGGCAGGACAGCGACGGGGGCTGAGACGACCGCCCCCGCGTACTTCACGGGAGCTTCGCCTTTGGCGAATCGGATGAGGTTGGACTGGAAGTTCTTAAGGCCGGGGCTGCCGCAGCCGTTGACCTCGATGAGGGCTTTGGTTTCGCCCTGCAGAGCGACGATCTGGTCCGTGAGCTGACCGGGATTAGTGAGTGGATTGGCTATACGGCCCCCCTTTCCCCCGCCTATGCCCAGCACGCTCTGGAGGAGGCCTACCTGGGCTTTTGCGGAGATATCGTTGACGGCGTTGTAGAGGTTCGGGTCGGCGTAAATGCCGGTGCCTTCAGTGTGATATCCGGAGCAGCCGGTCCTCTGGATGGGATTGCCATTTACATCGCGGTCGCTGTAGGGGTTGTATGTCGGCGTGGAGGGTGCGTCGTTGCAGACTTGTACCGTGATCTCGACCTTATTGGGCGGAAGGTACTGCTTGCAGTCTCTGCCAAAGTCCTCCATGTAACCGGAGATGATCATCATGAACTGAGTGCCGCCGCGATTCGAGCTTGATGGATTGGAAGTCGCCGGTGTAGATGCGGACGAGGTCGTCCTCGTTGTTGAATCCGGCGGCGGTGAAGTGGGCAGCGGCGGCGGAGGATGGCTTGGCAGAGACGGGCGCTGTGGCCGAAGTGGCGGCCGATCTGGGGGCAGGCCGGGCAGCGGGTCTTGAGGTTTGCGCTGCCGCTGAGGCGGCCAGAGGTGCGATAAGGCAAAGGGCGAGCACTCGCATGGTGTAGCTCCTCAGTTGCGGAGGTGGAGCAAGAGCGAGAATAGCGTTCTCCATCGGCTCAAGGGTTGCGTGCGAGCAGGTATGCGGCCGGCGACTGCGATCCACGAGTCTTTCCGGTCCGGTCTCGTTGTAACGGTTGATCCAGCGGTAGGCCGTTGGACGTGAAATTCCATACGCGCGACACAGGTCCGCCACTGACATCTCTTCCTTCTGATAAGTCGATAAAAACTGCAAACGTTGATCCAAGATACAACTCTCTTTCCAGGGCATACACCATCGTCGTGTGTCACCCAAACGGCGCGTGTCCGTTACCGTCGCGCTCCGCACGGCGGCGGCTCGACGGTAAGGCACTTTGCTGCCCTACGTAGCGTAAAGATATTCAAGTTCCGGCGTTACGTACGGAAAATTGCCCAAAATTCAGCGGCCACAAAGTTCCCCTCCGTCCTCCCTGGCAAGTACATCGAAGATAACGCCGACACGAAACCCGGACTGAACCGAAGACGGTCTGGACGCGGCGGCTTCTTGCATCTTTGACATTCTGATTCCGGCCGCAGCGCACGCATTTCGGGTTAGCGGCTTCCAACGCTTCCACCTGCAACTGAATAATGGAAGTCTGCAACTTGCAGAGCAACCTTTTGCCTTCCTCTCAGTCGCGTAAGATATTCAAGGGCGAAGCTATTAGATGGCCAGAATAGATGATCCGCTAGATGCGAGTGAAGAGCGCGTCGACGCGGAACGGCGGGCAGAGTCTCCCGTCACCCGGTTTGTGCCGCAATTAGCGAAACTCTTCGATATTATTCCGTTGGAACTGTTTGGATTTACGAAGGGCGAGGTCGCGGCTGGGAAATCCCTAGCGAAGATTTGTGCCGCATCAGTAAACAAGATTGAAGAAGGACGCGCAGGCTACTTAATGGGCAGTCTTCGCGACGAAGTCCGTCGCTTGCACAGCAAGCTGGAAGAGGTTGATGAAGCTCATAAAATCTTTGCAAAGGAAGAATTCCTTCCTCTAGTTGTGGATGGTCTTCAGAAGGCGGAACAAACCAGAGGTAAGTCGAAAATTCGGCGTATTGCTGCTATCTTGGCGCACTCGCTGGAAGTTGGACCGGCGGAGGCAGCGGACACCGCTGAAGAGATGATGCGTCTTGCAATGATCCTCTCGGACGAAGATGTCATCGTTTTGCGTGCCATCGTGGAAGGCCAGCGTGCTTCGTTTAATCAGTGCACAGGCCGAACGGATATCAACTCTTCAAACGATTTTTGGGCGCGATTGAACGGTCCCGCCGACTTGGTCATTCAACCCGTGCAGAGTTTGGCTGTCGGTGATAGACAGAGTATCTGTGCCAAGTTGCAATCACTGGGATTGTTGGTGCAAGATGAGCGGAATCAGCAGAAGCTCAATCCAGGCGAAATACCATATGGCTTACTACGAAAGGGTATAACGTTCGTGGAATATATTCAGTCATCGGAGAAGTCCGAACAGGTCTAAGAAACCACCGCCGGTCAGGAATCCGCCCAGTGATAGGACTCGGCGGGGGCGTCTGCGTGTTGGCCAAGGCCGGGTAGCTGGCACTCAGCACAGCGGTTGTGGAACCGATTTCAATTTAATTAAGAGGCCCATCTCGTGCGCGATAAACTGAGTGTTTTTTACTATCCCGAATTCGTGTTCGATAAAACTACGCTGATTAAGGCTATTTTGCTATTTGACGAGATCCATCTAATGGATCGACCGTCGTTGACATTTGGAGACAAAGGGCAATTTGGCACAATCGGCGCGGAATCCCCGCTTCACGCGTACGTAGATGCCTTTCAAAAAGAAGGCCTTCCGTTCTATGTGCATGGTGCGCGCGGTTTCAAATAGACCACATTATCGCCGAACAGCACGCAGGTGAAGGCTCCCAGCAGATCTAGCTTTCGCAGGTCCTCACTGCAATCGCTACATCTGCGGACTACTACATCTGCGGACTAAAGGACTGGCTCGATCACTACCATGCGCACTCCGCGGAGTGTTTTCCGGAAGCTCGTATGAAGCTGTATAATGCACACGATGAAACCGAAGGTAGCTCCACATATTGTTAGCGTGGCATTGGTCATGAGCCTAGCGTCCGTCGTCGGTTCCCCGGCAAACGGGTTCACTCAGGCGCAACCGTCCAATAAGAGCCCGCAGGGAAACGCGAAATCTAAAGCAGCTCCTGCTCTTGTCTACCGAAGACTCAACCCAGAGAAAGACGGACTGAATTTCAAGGTGTCGGACATTTCATTTTGGTTCTATAATGGCGGTTCGTCGATGGACATGGTAATCGGCGGAATAACATTTACAAATGCTCGCGGCCAAGAAATGCAAATCGAGCTTGCTTCGCAAAAAGTGAGAGGAGGGATGGTGAGTACTGTCAAGTTCGGAACGATGCGCATAAAAGTACCAGACGCTTCAACTCCGGAGATGTTGCTATTCCTCACGAACGAACAAATCCGCGAAATCAAGAAGAAGCTAGACTCAGAGACATCAACGTCGCTGCATTTCGAACCACTCGAAGGAGTTATCAATCGGATCTCAGGCGACGATCGTGCCCGACAAAGCAACCGGGTAGACCTACTAATCGATAATCTGAAACACGGGTATCCGAGCGCTGCTTCCGCGTTGGGCGAAACGAATGATCCGCGCGCGGTCGAGCCCTTGGTCGATGCTCTAAAGGCCACGGATTGGGTGCTTCGATCTGCGGCGGCCGAGGCGTTGGGCGAGATCAAAGATTCCCGCGCAGTCGCGCCTTTGATATCGGCCCTTTCCGATGCAGATTCTGACGTCCGGTGGCATGCGGCGGTGGCACTGGCCAGAATCAAAGACAACCGCGCGGTCGAACCGCTGATTTCTGCGCTAAAGGACCCAGATTCGAACGTTCGGCGCAATGCGGCTTCGGCGTTGGGCGAGATCAAAGACAGGCGAGCGATCGCGCCCTTATCCGTCGCCCAAAAGGATACGGAGGTCACTGTGGCATTTGATGCGGGCACGGCGCTGGCGAAGGTCGAGGCAGCCAACCCGCCCGCGGCACGAACTTCACCAACTGCCAAACGAGGTACTCAAGCGCAAGACCCAGCAAGAAAGGCCGCAACGAACCTTCCGGACGTTTTGCAGGGGCAGCTGCTACTTACGGAGCAATCCACTATGGACGGATTAGGTGCCCAGTTGCTATGGATCAAGGCTGGTAATGAAAAGTACGAGATTGTGCTAGCTAAGAGCACAGTGGTGCCACAGGATTGGCGACGCGAAGGTGACAAGTACTCTGTCGCTCTCAGTGGAATACAGTTGTTTGTGTTGCCTGAAGGGCTGACTCACAAGCAAGATGGCACTTATCAGGTAACGTTGGGCTCGGCTATCACTGACAAGCAGGGGCGTATTTTGATGGCTTACCCCTTGGTGGGCCGTTATGCCGTTCGAGGAAAGCTTGATCCTAGTAGTGAAAAGATCGAAGCTAACGAAATTAAATATCTGAGTTCCACACCCTAACGAACCAGCGCCCTCTGCCTTTGTGGTGAGGTCGAAAAAACGGAAGCGACAAGACGGGGTAATTGTGAATGCATTTGAATCTCCCGGGACGGGGTGGTTGAATATGGCGAAATCGCTTTAAAGCGGCGTCCGCAGCAGGTCGAGGCCTCATTCAGGCAGTCAAGTTGGAATCGCCGCGTAAGTGTAGGAGCTTGCAAACACCCGTCAATGGACGTAAACTGTCGCCCCCAATCCTTGGCCTCCGTTGAACGGCGCGAGTGGCCGCAATCGCTGACTTCGGTCTTCGCGAACTTAATTAACCTCCACGCCAACGCTCGGCGCTCTTTCGGGCGTTGGCGCAGCTTACTGTCGCGCTGCACGAGCGACGGAGTTGACCATCCTTTTGGATGGCGAGAAAGGGCTTGCATAGCGTGGTCGGTTGCTTTGGCAAAACATGTAAGCATCGTTTGGACTGGTTCCATGTTGCCCGTCGGCTGGAACGCATAGGGAAAGACTGTGGGGACAAGCAATCGATTTCGGGTTTTGTCCATTAGTTCATTCTTGTCGCCCCATGAAGTCCTACCAGGAAGGGCTTAGTGACTAGCTGGAGCGTGGGACTGCTGCTTGACGTTCGGAAAGTTTTGGAGCTGCGTCTGGAGTTCTTTCAAATGGCTGTCTTGCATTAGGTAATCCACAGAAAGACCGCCCACGTTGCGCGCCTTGATAACACCGAAATCTCTGGTGGTAATCTGCCCATCAATGATACTGTTCGATAGGAGTGCTACGGGCATGGATCGGCCACGCGAGTCAATGACCTTAAAGCTGCCGATCGCGCCGTTCATCCAACCCTCTCTGTTCCATTCCATTCGCAGGGCGCTGAGTTCAAATGACAGGCCAGCGGTTGCCGGTTCCACAGAGTGGAACTCTTCTAGCTGGGCGGCTTGGGGCAGCGACGAACTGGAGCTAGCGTCCGCAGTCGCAACTTTGTTTGAATCTGAAGAAAGCGCGTTGGATGTCGACCGCTGACAGCCAGTCAGAAGGAATAGAAAAAGGACTGACAATAACCGCGCTAAGTGTCTGTCATGGAAAAGGTGCAACATAGGACCTCCAACGGAACAAGATATCTGCCATTCACAGGGGTGATAGCTGCAGTCGAGTTTGAGTATATATCAAGGCATTGGGAAAGCTGACGGCTTGCCCCTTCCGCTCGATCTCACGCGCGAAGGGCTTTGTCGGGGCCATCTATTGGGAGAGCATTTGATTCTGGGTAGGTCAGGAAGCTTTCTTGACCGGCATGCATTCGCGTGGATCAGCGACTAAAGCGAGCCCATTTCGGCACCCATCCGTCAGTCTAGATGTTCGCAGACAGCCACGTTACCTGCAGTCACTCGGTTTCGGTCGAA
>PMQB01000557.1 GCA_003169195.1 Bryobacterales bacterium | reverse complement strand
AATAGACTCCAAATATTCCCCCGGCTTTCGCCCGCTCTTCCCCCAATTTTTCCCTTTTTTACCGCGCTTCCCGCCTGCGTATTTGGGTTCGTTTTTTTATCGTGCCGGTTGGGTTCGTTTTTTCAAATCCGCTCTCGCCGCGCGCTTCGGGGTTCACTCCCCAAATCTTCGTCGCTGCCGCACCACTTCGCCCACCACCATCACGGCTGGCCCACTCACCTCAACCTCGCCCTTCGCCAAAGTAGCCAGGTCGGTCTCCACCACTCGTTGCCCCGCCAGCGAGCCCTGCTCCACAAATGCCACCGGCTCCAGCGTGCTCCGCCCCGCGGCAATCAACGACGCGGCGATCACCACTCGCTGCTTCGTGCCCATCAGGATCACCAGCGTATCGATCTTGGCATAAGGCGTCCAGTCCATATTGGTCCCAGTCTTCCAGTGCCCCGTCACCACCGCGAAACTGCGCGACACCTCGCGAAACGTCAGTGGTATCCCCGCTAAACCCGGCACCGCGATCGCCGAACTCAGCCCCGGGACCAGTTCCACCGCGATCCCATGTTCCGTAGCCACGTCCCATTCTTCCGCGCCGCGTCCGAACACCAGCGGATCGCCGCCCTTCAGCCGCGCAATCCTTCGTCCTAACTTCGCGTGCTCAACAATCAAATCAAATATGCGCGCCTGCTCTCGTTCCTGCTCACCGTCATGTTTGCCAACGTAGATCAGTTCGGCGTCAGGGCGTGCCAGAGCTAATACTTCCGGAGTCGTGAGCCGGTCATACAACACCACATCGCACTCTCCCAAAACGCGCGCCGCTCGCAGCGTGAGCAATTCCACATCGCCCGGCCCCGCGCCAATCAGATACAGCTTTCCCGTTTTCAAGATGATCGTCTTATCCTTGCGTCCCCACTTCGAATTTAATGTATTTGCGTTCTGCTGCCGAAATGGACTGCAGTAGAGTAACCGCTTTCTACAAGGTTAGGCCTGTCGCCAGGCAATGGACTAAGTTTTGATCGCATTTCCTGTCGTTTCAAGTGAAGCCCTTTGGGGATTGTTGACGGGCGCGCTGGGCTCACTCGTGCTCGTCACAGGCATCGCGTTTCCTATCCTGAAGCGGCAGTTCTCCCGCCAGCGCGAGCAATTGCGCTCCGAACATGAGCGTTGGTCGTTAGTTCTCGAAGCAAATCACAATGGTATTTTTGATGCCGATATCCGCACCCGTTCTGCATTCTATTCGCCTCATTGGTTTGCGCAACTCGGGTATCATCCAAAAGAATTGCCCAGCACTTATGAAACATGGTTGCAACGTGTCCATCCGGATGACCGTCTACGCGTAGAAAAACAAATCGCCGATTATCTTGCTCATCGGGCAGCCACCTGCGAGAGCGAATACCGATTGCGACACCGCAATGGCCATTGGTGTTGGATTCATCTTCGCGCGCAAGCCGTCTGGGATGAGCGCGGCCGGGCAGTACGCTTGGTTGGATCGAACGCGGATATCACAGCCCGCAAACAGGCAGAGGCCGACCTCAAGGCGAGTGAAGCGCTCATGTCCACGTTTCTCGAGAACAATCCTGCGCTCACCTTCATCAAGGATGAGGAGGGCCGATTGATCTACGCCAATCGCAAGCCCTTTCCGGATTATCCCGGCGAAGTGGCTGACTTAATTGGCAAACTCGATTCAGAAATTTGGCCTCCTGAACTCGCCGCCCAGATTCACGCCGCGGATCTTGCTGCGTTCCAATCAGAGACCGCTCAGGAATCTGTTGATACATTCGTTTTACCGAACGGCTCAGTATGCGAACTCTTGGCCACGAAGTTTGCTTTCCGGGATGCCGGTGGCCGACGTTTCCTCGGCGGCATGGTTCTTGATGTCACCGAGCGCCGAAATGCCGCGGAGGCCGTGCATAAGTCTGAAGAGCGTCATCGCGAACTCTTTGAGAGAAATCCTCTTCCCGCCTGGATTTACAATACCGAGACGTTCAGGATCTGCGAGGTCAACGAAGCGGCCATCGCGCATTACGGCTGGAGCCGGGAAGAATTCCTCCGCTTAAGAGTGGACGATATTCGCCTTCCGGACGAAGCTGCCGCTCTCGAAGCGGCCTTGGCTAAACTCTCCAGTCATGAACCCAGTGGTCCATGGCGGCATCGCCGCAAGGACGGCTCAACCATTTGGGTGGAAATCGCCGTGCAAGACCTGCGCAGCACCTCCTCTCCTTTGCGCTTGAGTTTAATGCTCGATATCACCGCGCGCATACACGCGGAAGACGAAATCAGATTCGCCCACGACCGCCTCGAAACGCTGGTTGAGGAACGCACCACCGAGCTACGCGAAAGCAAACTGAAGTGGAAGGCTTTGGTTGAAACTCTGCCGCAAATCGTCTGGGCCGCCGGACCTGGCGGCGAAGCCGATTACATGAGTCCACGAGCGGCTGAATTTACCGGTCTTCCGTTGGCAGATTTACAAGGCGGTAAATGGCTCAACTTAGTGCACCCCCACGATCGTGAGCGCGTCGGCGCTCTTTGGCAGGCGTCCATCTCGTCCGGCTCGCGCTTTGACGTAGAGGTACGCCTCCGCTCCAAGAGCGGCGAGTATCGCTGGTACAAAAATCTCGGTGTGCCCGTGCGCGATGCATCAGGACGCATCAATCGTTGGATCGGTACCGGCACCGACATCGAAGACCAAAAGCGCAGCGAAGGAGCTCTCGAAGACGCGGTCGCTCGGCGCACGTTGGAACTCGCCGAAGCTCGTGATCGGGCTGAGGCTGCAACTCGTGCCAAAAGCCAATTCCTAGCAGCCATGAGTCATGAAATTCGCACACCGATGAACGGTGTTATCGGTATGGCAAGCCTCATGCTTGATACCGATTTGACCTCGCAGCAGCGTTGCTTTATGGACACAATTCGGTCGAGCGGCGAAGCCCTCATGACCGTGATCAACGACATCCTCGACCTGTCGAAGATAGAAGCCGGCCGCCTCGCTCTGGAGCAAACTCCATTCGATCTCAGTACGCTCCTGGACGAAGCCACCGAGCTGGTTGCTTCCCAGGCCGCGTCCAAGGGCCTGTCGCTGTCTTGTAAAGTGGGCGATTCCGTTCCACTCGACCTGTTGGGCGATCCCATCCGTCTTCGCCAAGTCGTCTTAAATCTTCTCTCCAACGCCGTCAAATTCACCGCCCACGGTTCTGTAAGCCTATCGGTCACTCGCGAAGCCACCCAGAACAACTTGACCATTCTTCGGTTCGCCATCAAGGACACTGGCATCGGCCTCACTCCGCAGCAACAGGAAGGCCTCTTCCAGGCATTCGCACAAGGTGAGATCTCCATCTCGCGGCGCTTCGGCGGTACCGGCCTGGGCCTTGCCATTTCTAAACGGCTGGTTGAAATGATGGGCGGCACCATCGGAGTTCACAGCCAGCCAGGCGAGGGCAGCACGTTTTGGTTTAATGTTTGTCTTGAGTCAGTCTCCGTCTTTGAAGACGCCCACTGCTTTCACGGCAAGCACATAGCGCTTGTCTCAAGCGATGCCCAAACGGCGCAGACCATCTCGTCTTATTTGGATAGCGTCGGCGTGAACGTTTCGACATTCCCAAACATCCCCCGGCCCGAACACAAGCACTTTGATCTCCTGCTTATCGATTCCGCCAGCGTCTTGCCGTTCTCAACTGGCTTATGGAATGCCTTTGCTGTACCCGTATTCATTCTCGGCTGCAAGGCCGATCTGAAGTGGCTCACCACCGATCAAACGAACGGCACGGCCTTCATTGAAAAACCTGTCAGACGTTTGCCTTTGCTTCATGCGCTGCAAGCTATCTTTGAAGGCAAAGCAGCCAACCCTTTAACAGAAGAGCAGCGAGACCAAGCTGCCGTCTCTCTCCAAGGCGCGCGCATCTTACTAGCTGAAGACAACAAAGTGAATCAGTTGGTGGCGAAGCTTTTGCTCGAGAAACTGAACTGCACAGTGGACATCGTTGAAAATGGCGTGGAAGCTTGCACTGCAGTGCAGCGTCAGAAGTACGATCTGGTATTGATGGATTGCCAGATGCCCACTATGAGCGGCTTCGAAGCCGCGCAAAGAATTCGCGCGTTCGAAACAAGCGGCCGCCGCACGCCCATCATCGCCCTCACTGCCGGTATTTTGAAAGAAGAGCGAGATCGCTGCTACGCCTCGGGCATGGATGATTTTCTCTCCAAGCCGATCTCCCCGAAAGATCTGAGAACCACGCTCAGCAAATGGCACACAAGTTACGCTGAACCTCACGCCTGACCGTCTTTCATATCATGGTTCAAAGTGCGCCTGGCATTCATACTCCTTATCTGCACCGTGGCGGCTTTCGCCAAAGACCATCCAACCTATCGCCGGCTCTATGTGTTTGGCGATAGCTACTCAGACATAGGCGAAGGCTACCTAGATGGCGATGGTCCCACCGCGGTTGCTTACTTAGCCCAAAACCTGGGTCTTCATCTGCTGCCGTCGAACTCGCCTCACATCAGCGGCGAGAGCTTAGATTTCGCCGTCAGCGGTGCACGCACTGGAGAAGGCGCTGGCTCTAAGACTGAAGGTGCCTTGCTCGGCTACGGCATGCAGAATCAAGTCAACGATTTCGCCGCCTTGGTCCACTCGCACAAAATCAAGTTCGCGCCAAAAACAACGCTCTTCTTCATCGCGGGTGGTCTGAACGACAGTAAGCTCCCAACCGAAACCACGGTGGCCAACCTGAAGAGCGAGATCAAGACACTCTACGCTTTAGGCGCTCATCACTTCGAACTCGCGCTGATGCCCGTGGCCATCCCAAATTTTTCTGCCGTTGGCCAGCGACTCAATCCAGCGCTTGCCCTGATCCCGCAACAACTCGCTGCCGAACTTCCGCAGGCAAACATCCGGCTTAGCCAGTGGGGGCCGTTCTTTGATGAGGTCATGCATAACCCAGCGCAATATGGCATTCTAAACACCACCGACGCCTGCGCTGGTCGCGCCATCTTCCATCAGGACACCACCGAGTGTCACTCACCCGCCGACCATTTCTACTATCATTCCGGCCATCCGTCCACGGCAGTTCACAAAATTGTCGGTGAAAAACTTTACCGGGAACTCACAACACCGCCTCCACCAGCCTCGGCCCATTAGCTTTTAGGGTCGCTTGAAACTGATCATCGAATTCGCGCGTGGTGGTTGCTCTGCTTGCCTCCACGCCGAGTCCTTCAGCCAGCTTCACCCAATCAAGGTCCGGCCGCCCGAGATCGAGCATCTGATTGGCCAGCGGTCCCAACTCTCCCGCGCCGGTTCGCTTCATTTCTACATCCAAAATTCGATAACGCCGGTTTGCAAAAATCACCACCGTCACATTCAACTTCTCGCGTGCCATCGTCCAAAGCGCCTGCAGCGTATACATGCCACTTCCATCCGCTTCAAGGGCAACGACCTTACGATCCGGACACGCGACCGCTGCACCAACCGCTAACGGCAACCCTTGGCCAATCGAACCTCCGGTTACTGGCAGAAAATCATGCTGGTTCGCCATTCCTAGCAGAGGCACCACCGCCTCCGATGAGGACACCATCTCATCGCAAATGATCGCTCCCTCCGGTAGGTGAAACACAATCGCGCGCCCAATCGTCTCCGTCGTCAATGACTCCTGGCTGTGAACGGAGTGCACTCGATCCCGCCGCTCAAACGCAAACTTCGGGACGGGGAAACAATCGGCCAACGCCTCCAACGCATAAATCCCATCGCCAGCCACTCCCGCCAAAACCGTCACCGCACAATCATCCGGCAGCAGAGTGCTTTTTCTTCCTGGATAAGCGAAAAACGAAACCGGCGCTTTCGCTTCAATCAACATCACGTGCCGGAGTCCTTTGAATTGCGCTTCCGCTTTCTCCGGAAAATAGGCCACGCGCTGCGGCGCGAACCGCCCGCGTCCTAAAGCCGACCGCGATGTGTTTCGGTCGTAAAACAAACGTGCGCCACTGCCTTTGGCAATTCGTTCGGCTGCCTTCAACCCGGCATCCACTACCGTTTCTCCGCCAATCAAAACCGCCGCCGCAGGTCCCAACTCGCGGAGAATGCTCGCAGCGTTCTCTAAATCTCCAGTGGTCGCGCGCGCCCGCGACGCAATGTTTGCTGCACCGCCTACTTCGCCCGCTTCATTCCAGGAAAAATCAGCGGGCACAATGAGAGTCGCCACTTGACCCGGCGGACCCAACGCTGCTTCCACTGTTTTCGTTGCCAGGGAACCCATTTCGCTGCCGCTGCCCGCTACACGCACCCAGTCCGAAACCGTTCGCGCAAAGGCTGGCACATCGGCACTCAACGGTGCGTCGAACGCCTGATGCGCCGTGGCATGATCGCCCACAACATTCACAATGGGCGATCGCGCCTTGCGCGCATTATGAAAGTTGGCCAGCGCGTTCCCTAACCCCGGCCCGAGATGCAGCAAGGTGGCCGCCGGTTTTCGCGTCATCCGCGCATAACCGTCCGCTGCCCCTGAACAAACACCTTCAAACAAACCTAAGACCGGGCGCATCCCGCTCACCCGATCAAGTGCTGCTACGAACTGCATTTCGGAAGTTCCGGGGTTCATGAAACATACATTCACCCCGTTCTTCAACAGTGTCCGTAACAGACACTCGGCCCCGGTCATTTTCACGCTTGGATTATACTGGGTCGCCCGCGGCCGCACTGCGCACGTGCTCGCTTGCGGCATTATTCGAAAGGTACCGCGCCGCTCGCCTAAATAGGTCAGGCACACTCAAGGCACTATTCGTGTCCGCGATCTCCTCAATAGTGAACGCACCCAGGCTCCGATAGCTTTCAAACTGCGCTTCGTTGAACCATTGGTCACTGGTTGGTTCCTGCGGAAAGTGCGGACTCACGCTGCCATAGTTCTTTACATCCGCCGGCTCACTCCCAGTAAGCACTGGCTTGATGTAGAGGATCTGCCCCGGCTCCGCATTCTCGTCAATCAGGTCATAGCGAATCCTACCGATGGCGCACCGTTTGCCTTCCGCGCCGAGCTTCCGGTCAATGTCGACACCCCAGGGAAACTCGATTGGGATGCCGAGATCGATGCGAATCTTCCGCACGGCCGCGCCCAGATCTTCCTTCGTATAATCGTCATCGGCACCCGCATCCACCGAGACAATATATTTGCAGCGCCGAAGCACCATCTCATAGAGACCGAGATTGTCGAAGTGGCCGCCGTCCGAAAGATAAACGTAGCGGTTTTCATCATCGGTATTTCCCAAGGCCTCATCGAGAAACGGCTTGATGCCAAAGGCTGGTCCGTCCTTGTCCCAGAAACGCCGGCCCGCCTCACCGGGATTGGCCAGCCACCAACCCATGCGCGCGTTGAACAGCGTCATGACTATAGCGGCTAAAGGTGATGAGTGATAGCCCATGTTTGGACTTGCGGCCGCACCCGAGATAGCCATGGCGGTTCCGAGCGACAAGCCGGTCGGCATCTTGCCATGCCCATAAGTCGCCGACGATTGATATCCCACGCGGAAACTGCCCGCATGCAGCCGCGTCATCGTATACGATTCCGCTTTCCTCTGCTGCCACGCCAGCTTAGAACCACTCACTAAATTCAGGCATTGATTCAGCACATGCAGCGGTTTCTCAGTGCTCAACTCGTGAATCGCGATATTGTCGTTCTGATCAAAACCAGTGAAAGGATTCGGATCGCGCTTGGTGTTTGACGCTCCCAAATAAGCACGGATCAAGCGCATCCGGTACATCGCGTGCAGCGAGAACTTGTTCACATTCACTGCATACGAAGCCAATAGAGCCAGCGCCACTTCAACCACGAGTAGCACCACGGTGGCCGGCGGTCGTCCCTTGTCCGCATGCAGCCTGCTGCAAAGATAACTGTTCGCCATCGTCAACGTGAACCCAACGGCCAATAGAAACAGCACGGCGCCCGCCGGCACTAACAAGCCATCAATCTTCTCCGTCCACGATGATTCTGTACTCGTCTGCGGGCCAGAGGTCGGCCGCGAATCAGACTTCGCCCCGCGCTGCGTCACGTACCAACCAACCGCCGCGCTCAACGCGGCACAGGCCGATTGCCATTTTGCACTGAGATCTAGAATCAATCCGGGCAACAACAGCACAATAGAGGAAAAGACCAACCAGCCGGCGGTGACAAGCATCATCAAGCCACCGGCTCGCGCCCACCATTCGCGGTCATCATCATTCGTTACTTTGCTGCTCACGCCGACCGAAAAAACTCCCACGGTCATAAGCGTCACTAGAACCAACGGCACGGCGAAACAAGCGTAGTAACTCAGTGCTGGATCGCCCTGTGGGTCTATGTGCCGCGCCACTAACGAAACCAGCCACGCTCCGAGGCCACCGGTCACCACAGATGCGATACAGGCAAAAACCAAAAGCCGCAGCTTGAGATGCGCCGAGTCAAAATTGGATGAGTGAGTAAGCTTCGAAATAGCACTGCCCAGCAGGACGCCGGCCAAATGGATACCCGCCCCAAAGAGCGCGATTTCAAATCTGGGTATGGCGAGCCTTCGCTCTTCCGACAGCCAACACCACCAAGTGACGAAACAAATCGCGGCCAAAACGAGCGGCAGTAAACAAGTCAAGTTGAAGACCTTCTCACTGCGCCGCCCGTTGCCAAAGCTCGGCAGGCTGTACATGAGCGAACCTGTCCCGATGACACCCAATGCGAACCCAAGCCAGAGCGGCCAGTCCAAAGGCATGAGCATCGAGTGTGCCAAACGTAACTTGAACAACACCGGCAGAAGCAAGGCCGCCGCCACAAACGGCAGCAGGACAAACCAGTTCAGCAGGATGTTACGCACCGTCGTTGCCGCGAGTGTCCAGGTGTCTCCTGAAAATAGGCCGAGCCGGGGATCGAGATAATTCGTATAATCCCGCAGATGCAAGATGGGCTTGGCCTCTGGATCGATCTTGCCGGCAGTCCGATACGCCAGGTGCTTCAAGACATGATCAATGCCCGATCTTTGCACCCACGAGCTGAACCACGAGCCGATGTAGCCACCGCCGGAGACCGTGGACAGAAAATCGAACTCCGCCACCAAGCGTGGCTTCGTTTCCGCATCTTCCAGCGGCAACGAATGTTTTGCCAGCGCCTGCAAAACGCCTAACGAAAACGTAGCGCTGCGAATACCGCCGCCAGAAAAGCACAGAGCCGACCGTTCTCTCCGGTGCAAAATGCGAACCAGCGGATTTAGGCATCGCACCTCGGCATTTTGCGCCAACTGGCATATCGCGTCCTTGTCTTCTGGTGTCGGGTGGGTTGCGGCAAGCACGGCCTCGCGTTCTTTTCTTCGAACATCCGCTTCCACTGCCAGAAACTTATATTCAGCAAAATCGCGCGCGTCCGCTTCATTCAGAGGTTCAACTTCTCCCAACTCCTCCATCAAAACTTCATGCAGGGCTAGGACTGACCCTCCGTCATCCTTACCTGGCATTGTTTTCATGCTCCTCCTTGTGCCTGCGCCGCTGCTGCTTCGGGCTGGCTCACAACCGAAACAATCTTATACCCGGGAGCCACCGAGCCGTTCACGAAATCTAAGTTGCTCGGACGCCACTCGGGGTCTGCCTGGCATCGGACCAAAACGCTATTCGCGATGGCGGCATCTTTCGGAATACGACGCCGCACCGGAATGCCCCAGCCCGCATTCCACGATTCGTGGAATTTGTTCAGCGCATATTTCGCATCCAGCGGGTGCGCATATTGGCGAGCGATTGCTTCATCAATCTGCAAACCCAGACCACGGGCCTTATCGATCATCCAAGACAACGGAACGTCAGAAAGCTCTTGCACGCCCGGCGCGGCATCAGGCTCGCCGCCTCCCACGTCGCTGTGTGCTCCCGTAAACCAAACCTGTTCCACATGCTGATCGGGGTTAGGCGTGCCGGCCCACATGGTTGGCATGAATTGCTCCCGTCGCTCATCCATCGCCATCGCGTGAAAGGCGTTCTTGATTTGCGGAGTCAGCCCGGTGTCGAGAAACCCATATAGAATCGGATCGTTTAACCCGACAGCAGCGGGTATGCCTAACGATCCGACTGTGTCCCAAACCCCCACCATCTTGATGTCCGCCGCGAACATTTTCCAGGGGGCCAACTTTTGTAGTCGTGCCGCGCGGTTCGCCTTATCACGGTAGGCATCGAACGCCGAATTCACCATGTCGTCGGTAAAGTCTTGAGTTGGCAAGCCGCAAGCGGCGATCATCCCCGCCAAGCTGCGAGCTGTGTAGGCGCCGCGACTAAAGCCAAAGATAAAGAGGTCGTCTCCCTGTTCGTACACGTGCGAGATCTTCTTGTAGCCCTCCTTGATCTTTTCCCAAAGCCCTGTCCCGAAAGCGCCCCCTAGCAGCATCACGAGAGGATTGCCATCCGAACCGACGCCATCATCGTAAAGCGGGATTTGATCTCCAGTTGTTAGTAGAGCTTTGTACAGCTTGTAAACGTTTGTCTGCTTGCTCGCCTTATCCCAGGTGCCATCGGCACAAAAGGCTATGCGTTTGCTCATGCCGCATACTGTACACCAAAAGTAATGGCATTGATAGATTTCTTTTTGCTTTGACAGTGCTTGCGACTCCGAGCCGTGAAGCGAAAAAATGAGTAAATAGCGACTCGCCACACTGTTTACGGACTTTGGACGTGTTTGTGGCGCAAATTGCATTGGGATTTCGGAACCAGAATAAAACGGCGGCGAGGGGGATGGGTTTCGTGTTCTGGAGAAAACATGCTAACGAGCTGGTTTGACTTAGCCCT
>PMQB01000588.1 GCA_003169195.1 Bryobacterales bacterium | reverse complement strand
GGCCGTGTCCTTGTTGGCTGAATCAATTCGCCCACCGATTGCCAGTCGCTGACGACATAGCCGGGGAATTTCCATTCGTCGCGGAGAATTTCCGTGAGCGTATGGCGGTTGGCGCTGGCGGGAAAACCGGAAAGCTCGTTGAACGCGCTCATCACCGTCAGTGCGCCCGCGTCCACGCCGGCCTTGAACTGTGGCAGATAAAAATTGCGCAGCGTGAACTCAGAAATTTCCGTGGTGTTGTAATCACGCCCGCCCTCCGCCGCGCCGTAACCGACGTAGTGTTTCAGGCACGCGACAACTTGATTGGTGTCGGCGCAATTCGTTCCTTGAAAACCACGCACGCTAGCCGCCGCATCCAGCGCACCCAGCCATGGGTCTTCGCCGAAACCCTCGGCAATGCGTCCCCAGCGCGGGTCGCGCGCCATGTCAACCATTGGGGCGAACACCCAGTCAATACCTGCCGCCGCTGATTCGCGCGCGGAAATCGTCTGTGTGCGTTCAAACAATTCCGGCTCCCACGCGCACGCCTGTGCGAGAGGAATCGGGAAAACGGTGCGAAAGCCATGAATCGAATCGTGTCCGAAAATCAACGGGATGCCGAGACGGCTTTGCTCGACGGCGATGTGCTGTAGTCTGTTCCGAAATATGGGCGTCTCAATCATCGCAGAGCCGTCGAGAAACGAGCTGATTTCGCCGGCTTGTAATTTACCGGCGAGCTGCTTGACCGGGTCATTTCCGAAAGGCGACTGCTCAAGCTGGCCGATCTTTTCGTCGAGCGTCATCCGCTTCAGGAGATTGTCCACGCGCTTCGCGACGGGCTGCGACGGGTCTTCGTAAACGTCCTTCGATCCGTTCTTGTCCAGGTCAATCCAACCGCCATGATAGATTGAATTGGTATCCGCAGCGAACGCGATGGACGCGACAAGCAGGGAAAGGAACAACGCGGCGAATTTCATTGCAGGAACTTTGGTGTGAAGCCGGGTAAAATTCAAAAACTATTTTGTTCCGGCAACCAAAACGACAAACTCGCCTTTCAAGCTGCGCTTCTTTGCAATCTCCAAAAGTTCCGCCGGTTTGCCGCGCAGAAATTCCTCGAACTTCTTCGTCAGCTCCCGCGCGAGGACAACTTCGCGTTCGGGAAAAACTTCGTTTAACTCACCGAGCAATTTTTCAATGCGATACGGTGATTCATAAAAAACCAGCGTGCCTTCCGTCGCTTTCAACGATTCTAGCTTATTGCGCCGTTGACCAGACTTGTGTGGCAGGAAGCCGACAAAATGAAACTCCTCGGTCGGTAACCCGCTGGCTGTGAGCCCGGCCACGAGCGCGCAGGGGCCGGCCACCGCTTCCACGCGAAAGCCGGCTGCAATAGCGGCTATCACAACCCGCTCGCCCGGATCGCTGATGCCCGGACTGCCGGCGTCCGTGACCAGCGCGACCTTCTCGCCGCGCCTGAGACGTTCGATGATTTCCTCGCTGCGCCTGGCCTCGTTGAACAAAAAACTGCTCAGGAGGGGCTTGGAGAGATTATAGTGCTTGAGCAACTGCCCGGAGCGGCGGGTGTCCTCGGCGGCCACCAGGTCGCACTCGCGCAGCACCCGCAGGGCGCGCAGGGTGATGTCTTCCAGGTTGCCGATGGGGGTGGCCACCAGATAAAGAATTCCGTTCAAGCACTTCAAAGTGTACCTTTCGAGGCAGCCTTGCGTCTAAGAAACGGTAAGCTAATGAATAAGTAGATGAAAAACTCATCTTCCTTGACGCTCAGAGAGCAAGTTCCGCTGTATGTCCGGTGGAACCCTGATCGTTCACCGCATGCCGTTGAG
The DNA here is from genome assembly GCA_003169195.1 of Bryobacterales bacterium. Taxonomy (GTDB): domain Bacteria; phylum Acidobacteriota; class Terriglobia; order Bryobacterales; family Bryobacteraceae; genus Bog-105. The sequence continues at coordinate 2,595 of PMQB01000588.1, read as the reverse complement.
CTGCGGCTCGATTTAGTTGCGCAGATTAGCAGCGATTTGGCCCAAGCAGAACGTATGGGCATTGAAGTGGGCGGTCTTCTGTTGGGCACTTTGCCGAACGCCGAGTCTCCCACGTTACGCATTGATGAAGTGGCTATGATTGGCCGGCGTTTTGAAGATGGCGCCATCTACATGCTGGAGCCTGGGCAGCAGCACCGGTTTGCCGAAATTCGCGAGGCGGCCAAAGGCCAGGGCAGGGTAGCGGTGGGTTTCTTTCGCAGCCACTTGCGACCCGGACCGATGCAGCCTTCCATTGCCGACAAGACGCTCATGGCGGAGCAGTTCGGGCAAAGCTTGTATGTGTTCTTGCTGATCCAAAGCCGTGCTCCACGCACCGCCGCTTTTTTTCTAGCGGCGAATGGACAACTGCCCGATCAACCGTCAGTTCGTAAGTTCTTCTTTGATGATTCGGAATTTAAGTTTCTGCCGGAAGTAGCGGGTGAGGATATTGACCCGCGGACGACGGAACTGGCGCAACCGCAAGCTTTGGTGGACGAGCGCTACCGCTGGCTGGCCGTGGCCAGTATTGCGGCGATGGCGATTCTTTTGATTCTGGGTGCATTTGCCAGCGGGATCTCGCGCCTGTTTCGTCCGGCTTCGAACAAATTGGATTTGGCCGTGACTACGAACGGCAGCAGTAATGTTTTGCAAATTTCCTGGGATCATAGTGCGCCGTTTGTGACTCGAGCCAAAGGGGCGGTGCTGACAATTTTAGATGGACAAAGCCGGCGCGAAATCCACCTGGGGCCCGATGAGTTGAAGCTGGGTGAAGTGGATTACGAGCATCAGGCGAATAAAGTGAATATTTCGGTGGTGCTGGAATCGCCGGAAGCGAATTTGCCGGCGCAGACTTTTGATTGGGTGGGACAGTAAAGGGACACACCAGTGCCCCTTTCCACATGGAGTTGCGTGTGAAGCTACTGCCTCAGCAGGATGTTGAATTCTCCAGTCTTGCTGGCATCCAGGAGAACCGTACTGGCCGGGGGGATTTGTCCCTGCGCCACGAGTGCCGCCACCGGCTGAATAAAGTTGCGCTGGACGGTGCGCTTTAGTTCGCGTGCGCCAAAGTCCAAGCTGACGCCGACATCCAACATTTGGCTGCGAGCGGCCGGCGTGCAGGCCAAACGGAAAGCGCGCATACCGAGGCGGGCTTGAATCAAGCGTCCGAAATCTGCCAAGATCTGATCGAGAATTTCTTCGCAAGCCGGCCGGCCTAACGGGTTATAAGTGATGACCGAATCAATGCGATTCACAAACTCCGGAGAAAATTTACGACGCACGGCGGCCATGCCAATGCTCTGTAGGCGGCTGTGGTCGTTGCCGATGGGCGCGGGCAGCATGGCTTCGTAACCGAAGTCGGGCTTGTTGGCCCGCTGAATCGACTTCGCTCCCAGGTTGCTGGTGAGGAAGATCATGCAACGTTCGAAGTTCACAGTAGAGTTGTCGCCCAGGCGCAACGTGGCCTTATCGAGAATGCCCAGCAACAGGCGCGTCATGGACGGCGCGGCCTTTTCGATTTCGTCAAACAGGATGAGCGAGACGTCGCTATTCTCGCTGCTGACGCCGTTCACTTTGGCCTGACTGAGCATGGGCTGCGTTTCGCGGTGACCCAAATAGCCGGGAGGCGCGCCCACCAGCTTCGCTACTTCGTGCTCCATTTGAAACTCGCCGCAATCCACTTTGAGCAGATTTTTATTACTGCCGTGCAAGACCTCCGCCAGCGCTTCCACGGTGCGGGTCTTGCCGGTGCCCGTAGGCCCCAACAGCAGCACCACACCCATGGGACGGCCGTCCGGCGCGAGTCCGGCCTGGTGCATCTGGATGTAGGGGATGATGGTTTCGATTGCTTCCGGCTGCCCGACAAGCAATTCAGTAAGACGCGAAGCCAATCCGTCTGACTCTTCTGGCTGGACAGGGCGTTTATTCCGCCCGACAACAGTGTTTGTTCGCAAAGTAGTACCCTTCAAAAAACAACTTCTAGGGGCTAACCAGGGCAGAGCTGCATTTAAGGCTTCTCGCTACTCCTTGAAGGTAGAAGCATCAGGGGGCTCATTGCTACACGGGCTTGCCGTAAGTTCTCTAGCGATCTGAATTTAGCTTGGACAGTAGGCTAGATTGGTGCGAGATTTGGGTTTTATGGAGCCGCTGGCACCGGAATTTTTGGCGGTAAAGTGCTGATTGTAATTGGGTTGTGCGCAGGGGGCGAGGGGCGAAAAATAAATGTTGATCTTTTGTGACCGAATTTTTCAATGGGTGAAACGCGAGAACCGAGATGACCTGTACGCTCTTGCCAGTGTGCGGCGGTCGGAGCCAATTCGACTGGGTGGGAACGGCCGTTCTGCGCGACTTTCGGTGGCGAGGTGAGAGGGAAAAATTGGGAGAAGAGAGGGCGAAAGCGAGGGTAATTTTTGGACCCTATTAATAATAAGTGGCTATCCAGTTGACTCAGGTAGACCCGAATAGTAGGTTTACCTTTGATGGAAGATTATCCGAAGACGATCGAGGAGTTCGAGGCGAGGTTTTCCTCTGAGGAGGCGAGCCGGGAGTACTTGATCC
>PMQB01000118.1:51623-51966 GCA_003169195.1 Bryobacterales bacterium | reverse complement strand
TTTGCTGACGAACTTCGGTTAGCCCTCGCCCAAGCGATGCCTTCTGTGGTTTCCCAACCCGGAGATAGTCTGGCAGGAAACCGATCGCCGGGACGACGGTTGCTCTACTCTCAGACTGGCGCGGTTCGCGTCAGTCGCTGGGTGGCGCAAGCGCACTTGGTCAAGAAGGTAGAACCAGCTGGGGACTGGCTTGGAGACGCTCGCAACGTACAAGGCGAGGTCGAGTTTGAAGCAGTGATTGGTAAGCGAGGGGGTGTCGTTAAGCTGCAGCTTGTGCATGGGCACCCGCTATTAGTCGGCCGCGCTGAGGAGGCGGTGCTCCAGTATCGATATCGTCCGTTTG
>PMQB01000118.1:175-51596 GCA_003169195.1 Bryobacterales bacterium | reverse complement strand
GCAAGGGTGGCGGCGATAGCGGGACGCCAAGGTTTGGGCAGAGTGCAGAGGCCTTGGGCGGCTAATAGGCACAGCGGCGGCACGATGAACAAGAGTTGGCGGATGGCGAAGAAATAGTGTGCCCAGGCGTTTGCCGCCAGCACAAGTGGTATGGGCACGATGATGCAAAAGAGAAAGAGACGAAGGGCGCGTTTGTAGCCACGGATGGCGAGAGCGACTAACACGATGCTCAGGAAATAACCGCCGCCGGAAAGCTCGCGAAGCATCATGAGCGGGGTCTTCCTATCGAGCGAGGACTGATAGCCGCCTGCGGTTACGGCATTTACCCAGAAGGTTCGGGCATAGAGATACCACGGCATGAATAGCAGCGCGGCGAGGGCACACGCTGCGAAGACGAAGTTGCGAGAGTTTGGTCGATTGATGGCCCAAAGGGCGTGGGCTATGGCAATGAATGCCATGTAAGGATGCAAATAGAGGCCGATGGTTAGAGCGAGCCCATAGAGATGGGCGCGCCACCAAGCGGGATGCTGATCGAGCCAGACAACTAGGGCGGTAGCGCAGATGCTTGCCGCCAAAGCAGGGCCGTACTGGCGAGCCTCAATGGCGTAGCGCAAAGAGATGGGGAGCAGTGCGTAGGTCATAACTGCAGCAGCAGGCCAAGTTATAGAAGAACTGAGCAGACGCACGAGCCACAGCAGGCTAGCCATACCGGCGATGGCGCACAGAATGGAGAAGATATGTGCGGTGTAAAGGGGATGGCCGAGGGAGTTCACAATTAGGTTTTGCGCAACGTAAGCNNGGGTTGCGAGCAACACGGGCTATGGTGTCAGGAACCGTGCGTTGATAGACGTCGGAGAGTTGGAGCAGTTCGTCCATCCACAAAGGACGGAGCGGCGCGAGACAGAACAAGGCAAGGGAATAAACGGCGAGGAACCATTTAGCAGATCGGATTGTCAATCTACCATTTGCGCATACCGGTGTTGCGGCAGCGGGGGCGCGGGGCTGAAGCATTGAAGATGCTCGTGCGATTTTTGGCCGGGAAGGAGGTTAAGAGCTTGCAAGAAGAGCTCGCGCAAGGGTTCGGGATCGATGGCGGCGCGGAGATTGAGACGGAGGGAATGTTCCCGTTCAGGGGATGCTGTGAGGTCGCCTGTTACGGAGGGGTCGCCGGTGTTGCTGATAAGGGCGGCTTTCAGGTAGCTGGCAGGGGTTTGATCGAATATTTTCAAATGAGCGATTTGGGCGTTGGCGGAGCTGAGGCTTTGTTGCAAATGATCGAGCCATGGACCGATGAGACTCGCGGGAGACACGGCAGGTTCGACGTGAACGGTGGCACTCCAATTAAGCCAGCCGAGAGCGGCTTCGGCCCGGGCGTATTTCTGGTAATCGATCTCGAGTAGCTTGCTGCCTACGGGGAGAGTGCCGGCGAGAATTTCATCGAGCCAGGCGGAGACGCCGTCTCCTTTTAGAGCGCTGATGGCGCGATGCTCGGAGGGAGACTCGTGAATATCTGATTTGTTGAAGACGATGAGATCGGCCTCGGCGCATTGCCTTTCGAAGAGGAATGCCATGTTGGGATCGGAGAGATCAACGGCGCGGGCGGGATCGATGACGATGGTGAGGGGAGCAAGACGATAGGTGTTGGCGAATTCGTGTTTGAGGGGGTGGAGGATGGTGGCGGATAGGTCGGTACAACTGCCGACGGGTTCGATGAAGATGACGTCGGGGGCGAAGGCACGGAGTTGATGGGCTTTGTCCATGAGGTCGGAGAAGCGGCAACAGAAGCAGCCGCCGGTGACTTCGTTGGAGGTGAGGCCTTGGGCAGAGGCGTAGGCAGTATCGACGAGGTCTGAGCCTTGATCATCAAGGATGGCGGCACACTTCAGGCCGCGTGCCGTAAGGATGCGGGCTGCGGAGAGGATGAGCGTGGTTTTGCCGGCACCGAGGAAACCTCCGACAGGAATGAGCCAGGGCCGGTTCATACGGTGAAGGATTGGCCTTCTTGATAATCTTTACTGCCGACGGGCAAGTGGCCGAATAGAACCTGAACTTCCGTTTTCGTTGCGCGTTTGGTGAAAGTGCCCCAGCCGGTTCCAGTGGCCCAGAAGGAACGAAAATCGGTGAGTTTGGTTTTCGGCTGAATGGAAAGTTTGCCTGCGTTGTAGTGGAAGCCACTGAGAGCAACGATGCCTGACCAAGCGGCCATGGCACGGGCGTAATGATGGCCGCACTCGGCTTCGTCCCAGGGGTTGCGGCGTTCGCCATCGTAGCGGCGGCGAGTGGCAGCGATGCATTCGAGACCTTCGGAGGTCATGCCTTCGAAGAGCATATGGGCGGCGGTGGCGTATTCGAACCCGGTCATGGTTTCGGCGAAATAAGGGAACGGAATGCGCGGGCGTTCAGCCTTCGCGTAATCGCAGATAACAAGTGCCGCTTCGTCATTAAGGACGAAGGTGCGCTGGACGTTATCGTGTTCTGCGACGGGATTCTTGAAGTTGTACTTATAGATGGATTGGAGAGTGCGGCGAATATTCTCGGGTTTGAGGAGTGGGCCGAGGCCGCAGACATCGGCGAGCGACTGACCGAGGAGTTGGTCAACGAGACAGCCTTTGCCGACTTGATATTCGGGATGCTCGGGATCGTCGGCACCCATATCGCTGCGCAGGGAGTTGGCGATTTCGCCTTTGTGGAACGAGCGGATTTGCTGTTCGTAGTATTCGCCGTTGAAGAGGTGAGTGTCAATCCACTGACTGCCGCTGAGGAAGAGCTTGTGGCATTCAGCGGCGAAGTCTGAGTCGCCGATAACACGCGCCATTTCTTCGCAAGCGCGTAGGGCTGCAAGATAGTAGACGCCGCAGAGAGGGTTGGGGCCATAGAATTCGACGTCATAGGTATTGTGTTGGACACCTTCCATGACGCCGTCTTTATTGGCGTCCCAGCCGCCGGGAATCCAGGCGAATTCGATAGCTTTCTTGACGCGCGGCCAAATGGCGGTGAGCCACTCGCGATCGCCGGAGAGCGAGTAATCGAGACAGGCGTGGATGATCTGACCCATCTGACCGTCGGCGGCGGCGTAGCCACTGCGTTCTTTCCCGTCGGGTAGAACTTGGCGGAAGTGCATGGCGCCTTGTTCATCTTGTGAGTAGCCGAAGGAGGCTTTGCGGAGGGAGTGGGCGAACGAGGGGAATAGATGAGCGGTACTGGTTTCGTAATTCCAGACGTGCGTGCAATTGCCGAAACAGCAGCCTACTTTGTCGTTGACGCCTTCGAAACCGTGGAACTCGCCGTCGGCAGTGCGGAAGGAGGTGGTGGAGCGGAGAGTGGAGAGATTGGCCATGGCGGCTTCGAGGACGACGGGCGGCAGCGTGGTGCCGCGAATGGCCTGGACGAATTGTTTGGTGCGCTGTTCGAGTGTTGGGAGGTTTTGGGAGGTGTATTCGGCGGCGCCCCAGGAATCGTGGAATTTGGTGGAGTACCAGTTACCAATGATGGTGCTTTCTTCGCCCTTGGGTGCGTGCCAGCCGCAGCGAGCGGGCGTGCGATTGGGAAAATGCCAGGCGAGGAGGAATTCGTAGTTAGCGGATTGGTGGGGAGCGATGGTGCGTTTAAGACAAAGAGCACCGACCGAATTAGGATGTTCGGGTTCAGGGCCTAACTCGCCATCGTTGGAGAAGTCATCCCAGAAGAGCAGGGGCGAGTTCCACCAGCGGCCGGCGGGCCAGCCCTTTAGGTGAGTTAGATTGCCGGAACCTTGGTTGAGAACGGCGAGGGTGAAACTGCCGTGGAAGATGTCATCTGCGGGGAGTGACGGGTTGGTCATGAACAGGCCGGAGAGCGTGTTGCCGGCGCGGAATTCGTTGGNNTTGGCCGGTTGGGCGTTGGGATTGGTGACGCGGTAGCGGAGGATGGCGACGGGGAGGCCGGAGTCATCGGGATTGTGGGGGATGAACGGGGAGAAGGCTTCGAGGGAGACATTGACGGGGAGAGTGGGGTCGGTGAAGTCGATGTGGGCGAGAGGGAATTCGCCGGTGAAGGTAGCGGAGGCGAGGCGCGAGAGGCCGGGGGCATTTTGCGAGCCGAGGCCGTCTTGGCCTTCGTAGGGAGGTTGATAACGGGCTTCGAGAACGTGGGCGACCGGTTTAGCACTGCCGACTTGCGCCCAGATGGAGGGGAGGGCGTAGGAGAGGTTGTTGCCTTTATCGGGGCGGTTGAAGATTTCCCAATCGCGGAGTTGGCCTCGGCCGCCAAGGCTGAGAGATCCGGCAGCGACGCCGCCGAGGGGGAAGGCGATCATGGGGAGTTGGCGGCCGGCGAAGGTGCGGGCGTAGCCAGTGCTGCGAGGGGTGGATGGAAGGGCGGGGGATTTCAGGGCAGCGGCGGCTGCCGCGGTTCCGAGGAAGGTTCGACGTGAGGGGTGCATCGGGACTAGCGTATAACAGTGGACTGCAGCCTATGGGTAGGGCTATGGCGCCACGTTGAGCATAGTATGGGTAACGGGAGAGCCGACGAATTTGACAAAGCTGCTCAAGGAAATGAAGCCCGTAGTGTGGGCGCTGGTGCCGTATTGGATCGACGGCACTACAGTTACCAGTGATTGCTACGATCTGGCCAGCTACAAAATTGAACTGGCAGCGGTGTTTCAGGAATTGGAGTTGCCGTGGATTATGCAAGTGGTGGTGATAGGCAACATTCAGAGCGTGATGGAGCAGATTGCGGAGTGCGCCAAAGCTCGCCCAACACTGGTGTTCAATCTGTGCGATGGCTATGAAGAGACGGGTACGCCGGGCATCTCGGTGGTCAAAGCAATGGAAGCGGCCCGACTGGCGTTCAGTGGCGCGGACATTCGATTTTATGAAACATCTTCTTCGAAGCTGGCGATGAAGAAGCTGTTTCGGAAAGCGAATGTGCCAACGGCGGTGTGGGAGGAGTTGCCTGGCGAGGGGCCGATTCATGGATTGGTAGAGCGACTGGGTGCGCCCATGTTTATCAAGCCATCGGAATCAAGCTCGAGCCAAGGCATCGGATTGAAGTCGGTGGTGAGGAGTGACGAGGAGGCGGTTGCCCGGCGTGACGAACTACTGAAAGGCGAGTCGTCCTTGTTATGCACGGATGAGATTCTTTTTGCGGAAGACTTCATTGATGGACCGGAGTTCACAATCCTTCTTGGCGGTTATTGGGACGATCCGGACAATATTTGGACACTTCCCCCAACGGAGCGAGTGTTTGATTCATCGATCCCAGAGAGTGAGCGGTTTCTCTCCTATGACCGGTATTGGGGCTTTTACGAAGAAGAGACGGCGCCAGCGGAGGGTCGGCCTTTTTATCGGTACGAAGTGACGCCTGCCGAACAGGGACAGGTGCTTTTTGATATTGCAAAGCGCGCATACATATCGGTGTTTGGTTGCAGCTATGGGCGGGTGGATATCCGGTTTAATAAGAAGCGGAATGAATACCAAGTGCTGGAAGTGAATGCGAATTGTGGCTTGTCGGCGAGTTTAGACATTTCGTGCGGCAACATTTTGAAGGCGAGTGGGCAGAGGTTTCCGGAATTAGTAGGACGGATTTTGGAGCAGGCGTTAGAGCGTAGTGTTTCTCATTCTAAAAGCGTCTAAGGGGTATGACTTTTGGACAGCGGCTGCTGGGGTGCCTCTTACTTCTACCTATGACATTGGCGAGTGACCCGGTACCTGTGCGTAACGTTGAGGGGACGTTCCAAGGATTTCTGGTGCTGCGGTCGGAGGAAGGAAAGGTGCTGGCTTCCGGAAACCTGACGCAGGTGGTTCATGGGAGTAAAGGTGTGGCGCACCTGGTGTTTCATTTCAAAGACGGTTCGGTCGATGACGAGACGGCGGTGTTTACCGAGCAGGGAACTTTTCGGCTTATCAGTGACCGGCATATTCAACGCGGGCCGGCGTTTCCGAAACCGATGGATGTGGAGATGAACACGGTAAGCGGCAAGGTGACGGTGCATTATAGCGACAAGGGGCGAGCGAAGGTGGAGACCACGCAGATGGATTTGCCGAACGACTTGGCGAACGGAATAATTGTCGATTTATTGAAGAACATTGCGCCGGATGCGAAAGAGACGAAGTTGTCATGGGTGGCGGCGACGCCAAAACCGCGGGTGGTGAAGCTGGTAATCACGCCGGAGGGTGAGGATACGTTTTCGATAGTGGGCCGAGCGGAGAAGGCGACACGGTTCGACATCAAGGTGGATATTGGTGGAGTGGCAGGAGTGATTGCTCCGCTGATTGGGAAGCAGCCCGGCGATATTCATGTTTGGATTGCGCATGGGGCGGCGCCGGCGTTTGTGAAATCGGAGGGGGCGCAGTATTTCGGAGGGCCGGCTTGGCGGATGGAGTTGTCGAGTCCGGTATGGTAAATGCGAGCCATCCAAAATCGTGGTAGTTGTGTTACATGAGAACCGTTTTGTTGGTTCTGACGGCGGCAAGACTTTTTGGCCAGCAAGTGCTATCGCCAGACGCGGAGTTTGATTTAGCTAGCCAGGGCAAGGCGCATCACGCAAGTCGCGTTGCGCGCTGCTACTTTTCGGCGAGGCCGAACAGGCTGACATTCGTGAGGATTGACGGCGGCGTTGCTTCACTTTCTACGGCAGATCTCAATGGCCGCGGCTTGTACGCCAAGTCGGATTTTGTTTCGGTGCATGCGCTGATCAATGCGGCATTACTGCGGCGAGACGGGAGTTTCTGGCTGGTTTCGGACGCGCCTTATCGATTAGACGACGCTGTAGGAGGCAGGATTCTGTTCAAAGAGTTGGACCTTTACAGCCAGGCCGGCGAGCATCTGGATTCGTTACGTCTGCTGAGCCCGGTGGGAGGATCGGAGAGTCCGATTGCGGCTAATCGCGATGAGTTGGTGTGGCGCAGCGCGGTTTCTCCGCATTTCCATTCATCGCAGACACAGCTTGTGCACTTCGGCACAGCGGTTAAGGGAGAGTTCCGAGAGCGCACAACGGCCAAGCTGGAACCACCGATTTTTGGAGCGATTTCGATTTTGACGGAAGATGGCGAGCTGTTGCTGATTGACAAAGCTTCTGGAAATATGGAAGTCATTGATCCGAATGCGAAACGGGGTTCGGTGGTGAAGCTGGCCGATCCACAGCGTGTTCGAGCGGCTGCGGTTGATGGAGACTTTGTGTATCTGCTCACGCCTGCTGCAGTTCTGAAGACGGATTTTTCCGGTCAAGTCGTGGCCACTTATGGATTTCAGGCGAATCGTGCGTTCGAGCCGAGTTGTCTTGGGGTGACTGGTCAATCAATGTATCTTGTTGACAAGTTGGGCCACGTGGAACGGTTTGCAATGCATTAGGGCTAGACGGCTGAGATTAGTCCTAAAGAGAAGTGCGCATTACGGGGCCACTTCTTTCACGGGGACGTATTTCTATGCTGTTTCGCCTGTTGGTTCTGATTCTCTTCCTTACTAATGTCGCAGTTGTTTTAGTTCCAGCTCAATCTCCGCCAGGTCAGAAAGAGCTGACGCAGGCTTACGAGGCTTTGCAGAAGAAAGACTACGACAGGGCGATTGAGTTTTTCCAAAAAGGCATTGCGCTGCAACCGGCGAACGCGGGCATTCATAAAGATCTGGCGTATACGCTGCTGAAGACGGGTGAAAATGCGGCGGCGCGCGATGAGTTTGCGGCGGCGCTGAAGCTGAATGCGCAAGATGAGAGTGCGGCGCTGGAATTCGCGTTTCTGGCTTTTGAGACGAAGGAACCGATTGAAGCGCGGCGGATGTTCGACAAGCTGCGGAAGAACGGGACCGCGTCCACGCGGCAGACGGCGGAACAGGCGTTTCAGAATATCGATCAGCCGTTAGCGTCGGGCATTGCGCGCTGGTCGCAAGCGATTGAACAATCGCCGAAGCCAAACGATTTGACGATGTTTAGTGCGCACTGGGAACTGGCGCAATTGGCGGAGTTGCGCGATGAGTTGCCGCTGGCGGCGAAGGAGTATCAAGTATGCCGCGAGTTAAAGCCGCAGATGGCAGAACTCTTGCTGCATTTGGCTCGAGTGTGGCGGCAGATTGAGCGAGGTGAGGATGCGCAGGCGGCTTTGTTGGCGGCTTCGCGGTCGAGCGAATCACGCACGGCGGAACAGGCGCTGGAACTGTATGGCACGCGCTATCCATATCCCTATGAGTTCTTGAGTGCGCTGAAGCTTGATCCGCACAATAGCAATTTGCGGCGGGAACTGGCTTATCTTTATCTGGCGATGAATGATAAGCCGAGAGCGATTGAGCAGTTTGAACAGATTCTGAGTTTGAATCCGAAAGACTGGCCGGCGCGCGAACAGTTAAATGCGTTACGTGGTTTTAAGACGCGGCCAGAAGACGTTCCGCATCCGGCGGAGGTGGCGCCGAGTGCGTCGAGCGTAGACCCGAAGGCAATGGGGCTGAAGAGCTTAGCGGCCGGGTTTAACAACGATGCAATCAAGTATTTCCTGGAAGCGTTGGAACAGGACCCCAAAGACACAGAAGTGATGTTGAAACTCGGGTGGGCTTACAACGCCGCGAAACGGGACGACGAAGCGAAGGTTTGGTTTGATAAAGCGCGGCACGCCGAGGACAAACAGATTGCGACTGAGGCGAGTAAGGCGTTTCATACTTTGAATGGCGATGTGATGCCGCAAACCACGGTTTGGGCCCTGCCGATGTTTTCCTCGCGCTGGCACGATCTTTTTACTTACAGCCAGATCAAACATTCAATTCCGATTCCGGGTTTGGGCAAAGTGAATAAGCTGGTTTCGTTTTACGTTTCGACGCGTTTTACGGGCGATGTGAAGAGCGGCCTGATTGGGCAGAATGTGCAGTTTCCGCAGTACCTTTCGGAGAGTTCGTTCATTGTGGGCGTGGGAGCGGCGAGCAAAACATGGCACCGGCTTACGGGCTGGGTGGAAGCGGGCGAATCAATCAAGTATCTGGATCTGAAAAATGTGGGCGCCGCGATGCCGGATTACCGCGGCGGGCTGAACTATGCGAAAGGGTTCGGCAGTTTGGCAGGGAGCAGCAAGGCTGGATTCTATTACGAGACGACGGCCGATGCGATTTATGTAAGTAGGTTTGGCAAAAACTGGCTGTTCTATTCGCAGAACCGCGCGGGACGCACGATGCCACTAGGCGAAGGCGGAAACACACTGCAACTTCTGTTGAACGCCAACGTAGTGGAGGACGTGCAGCGGCAGTATTGGGCAAATACTGTTGAGTTTGGCCCAGGTGTGCGGTTTCGGCCGAGTTGGCTGCCGAAGAATGTTTACTTTTCTGGTGATTTTTTGCGCGGCGTGTATTTGCTGAATGCATACAATCCGCGCCGTCCCAATTACAACGATGTTCGCGTGGGCTTCTGGTACGCCAAGACAACAAAATGAAATACACTTTTGCTTTTTTACTCTGCTGCAGTTTGACGGCTTCGGCGGCAACGTTTCAGGTAGATGGCGCGAATCCAGTAGCGTGGACAAAGATTTTGGGGTCGGTTGGGATCGCAAGGGCGAGTGCTAACCCGAGCATTGTGGTGGTGGGCGCGTCGGCGGTAGCGGAGCAGGCGCAACTGGCAGCGGCTCAGATTGTGATCCTCGAAGGCGACAGTGCGAGTGCGCGCGGTTTCGGAATTATTCCGCAGAAGGAGCGCGTGGCGGTGCGGCATATTGTCGATTCGCATGCGCCGAAGATGCAGATCATCTGGGAACAACAGGCTGAGATTGCGAAGGTGCAATTACCGGAAGGATTCACGGTTTACGCAACGGAGCGATGGCAGTGCGCTCCGGTCTTGGCGGGAAAGCGCACGGAGCACGGCGCGGTTCTATGGATGGCCACAGCGCCAGGGTTGAGCGGGATGGAACGGTATCCGTATTTGATGCAGGCCCTGGTGGATTTGGGATTGGATTTGCCGTTGCATGCTACGAACTTATGGGCTTTTTTTGATTCGTCTTATCGGATTCGGGCAGATGTGGATTACTTGGCGCGGCGTTGGCGCGAGGCCGGTGTGGGCGTCCTGCATGTAGCGGCTTGGCACAGCATGGAACCGGATGGCGCGCAGGATGAATACATGGCGCGGTTAATTGAGGCTTGCCATCGCAACGCCATTTTGGTGTATGCGTGGCTGGAGTTGCCGCACGTAAGTGAAAAGTTTTGGGCGGATCATCCGGAGTGGCGCGAGAAAACAGCGGCGGGGCAGGATGCGCAGCTGGATTGGCGCAAGCTGATGAACTTGCAGAACAAGGATTGCAGTACGGCGGTTTCGAAAGAGATTGGCGGTTTGCTGAAGCGCTTCGATTGGGACGGAGTGAATTTAGCGGAGCTGTATTTTGAATCGCTGGAAGGGGCGAGCAATCCGGCACGATTTACGCCGATGAATGACGATGTGCGCGCGGATTACAAGAAGCTAGCTGGCATTGACCCGAAGACGCTTTTGGAGCCTGGTGCAAAGGCGCAAGATTTGCGGAAGTTTTTGGATTATCGGGCTGGGCTGGCCTCGAATTTGCAAGCGACTTGGCTGGATGAGATTGAGAAGACCCGGGCGCAGAAGCCCTATTTGGATATTGTGCTGACGCATATTGATGACCGGTTTGAGCCGGGGATTCGCGATGCGTTGGGCGCGGATGTGGCGCGGAGTTTGCCGTTGATTCAAGCGAGAAAGAGCACGCTGCTGGTGGAAGATCCGGCGACTTTGTGGAACTTGGGCGCGGAACGGTATTCGAAATTGGCCGAGCAGTACAAGGTGCTGTCGCCAGATGGGTCGCACTTGGCGGTCGACATCAACGTAGTGGAGCGGTATCAGGACGTGTATCCAACCAAGAAGCAAACGGGCGTGGAGTTGCTGGAGTTGGTGCATGAAGCGGCGGTTTCGTTTTCGCGAGTGGCTTTGTATTTTGAGAATTCGCTGGAGAAGCAGGATCTTTCGTTACTGCCGGCGGCGGCGAATACGGCGGTGGCGCAAACCGATAGGGCGGGCGTGCTGACATTGAATGCGGCGCAAGCGACGCGCGTGAACTGGCAAGGTGCGGTGGAGATGGATGGGAAGTTGTGGCCCGTGCAGAATGCGCAGACGGTATTAGCGCCGGCGGGAAAGCATACGTTTGAGGCGAGTGCGCTGCAACCGGGGGTGGCGATTGCGGATTTCAATGGCGAGATTCGGTCGGCGTTGGGCGCGGCGGATCAGGCGGATGTGGCGTATGTAAGTAAAAGCAGGGCGCTGGCGGTTTTAGGCGGGCCAGTTTCGCGAGTGGAGGTGGATGGGAAGAAGTTTGGGGATGGGATGGTGAGGTCGGTGGTGTTGCCGGCGGGGGAACATCGGGTGGTGTTTTACCGGTAGTGGCGTGGCGGTAGGCTATGAGTATGGGCATGCAACTGCAAGTTAGAAATGCGAAGCTTCAGGCAAAGGTCGAACAGTGGGTCGCTGATACCGGGCGTCCGGCCGAGGAACTAATGGAAGAGCTAATGGCTAGCTATTTCGACGAATTGGCGCAGACGCGTGAAACACTGGATCGTCGCTACGATGACATTAAGAGCGGCAAGGTAAAGATGATTCCTGGCGAGGAAGTCGAAGCATATTTTCGTCGAAAAAGCGACGCTCTCCATTCGCACAGTTCATGATCGGGTATGATTTTCACCCGGAGGCACTTTCTGATCTCGATGAGATTTGGGAATACATTGCGCGCGAGAGTGCCACAGCCGCCGAGAAAGTGAACGGCGATATTCTTAAAGCCGTTCGCGCTTTGGTACCGTTTCCGCATCAAGGGCATCGACGAACTGATCTCACGTCAAGGCCGCTACGGTTCTGGCGAGTCTACGATTACCTGATTGCTTATGCATCCGACGAGAAACCGCTTTGGGTTGTGGCCGTGCTCCACGGAAATCGTAATCCTCGGGTACTGGCTGCTATTTTGCGGAGCAGGGAGACCAAGGTCACTTGACGTTTGAAGTCTGGGCTTCTCTCTCAGGCTGCTTAGGTGATGACGTTGGCGGTGGTGGTGATGATGCCGCCGCGGGCGGTGAAGGTTTGGAAAAGATTTTTCTCGGCGGTTGGGTCTAGGGTTTGGATAGCGTCGGAGATGAGTTCGACGCGGGCTCCAGTGTTGAGAAGGCCGAAGGCGGCGCATTGGACGCAATATTCTGAGACCACACCGTAGAGAACGTAGCGATCTGCGGCTAAGAACTTCAGGAGCGGGCTTAGATTGGGGTTCGTGAAGCAATCGAGCATTTGCTTCTCCACAATAATTTGCGGAACGGAGCCGAAATCCTGCAGCTGCGAAGTGAGCGTCTGGTGTTTGGGAAGCAACGTCACGGCGCACTTTTGCTGACCCACCGTTCCGGCGACACAATGAGGTTTCCAGATTTTGAATTCGGGGTCGTCTTCGGTGTGGGCGTCGGCGGTGGAGATAATTTGATGCGAATGGGTGGCGGCGAAGCGCGTCAGCTTTTCCAAATTGCCGACGATGTTTTCGGCACCCGGCACAGCTAAGGCACCGGCGGGAAATACGAAATCAAGCTGCGTATCAACGTCGAAGAAAATCGTTTTCATGTGCGGGCGGCGGGTTGCATCTCTACGCGCAGGTTTTGGGCCATGGCGCGTAAGTGGGCGGACATCTCAACTGAATAAGGTTCCACTTTACCGAGTTCACGCAAACGTTCGGGAAGTTTGGCAATCATGGCTTGCGAGCGTTGCTGGATGCCCGTCATGGGAGGCAAGATTTCGATGAGTTCGCCGCTAGCCAGGATGGGGCGCAGCAAGGGTTCGCCTTTGAATTCGTTGCTGCATTCGCTGTAGTGCGCCACTACATCTCGATCACTATAACGATAAATCTGTTTGGCGCCGGGCAGCGTGCTCTTATCTGCACTGAATTTTGCGGTATAGAAAACTTCGCCATCGCGTTTGAGCTCGACCATCTTGTAGACGGCTGATAGGGCAGGGGCATCGGCAGATGTCGCCAGTTGCGTGCCGACGCCGAAAGCATCAAGCGGCACACCGGCCTTAACGAATTCAGCCACGCGGTGTTCGTCCAGATCGTTTGTGGCGAAAATCTTGGCGTTGCGCAGACCGGCGTCGTCGAGAATGCGGCGCACCTGTTTGGCGAGTTCGCCCAGGTTGCCACTATCGAGCCGTACCCCCCAGATAGGCTGACCGAGTTCCGCGGCCAAGTGAGCGCCGGCGATGGTGTCGTAGGTATCGATCAGGAACACAGTTGATTCGCCCAGGAGCTTTTGCAGAGCGCGGAAACTGCGCTCTTCATCGCCGAAGGCCATGGTCCAGGAATGCGCAGC
This sequence comes from Bryobacterales bacterium, assembly GCA_003169195.1. Classification (GTDB taxonomy): domain Bacteria; phylum Acidobacteriota; class Terriglobia; order Bryobacterales; family Bryobacteraceae; genus Bog-105. The sequence continues at coordinate 38,321 of PMQB01000118.1, read as the reverse complement.
GGTACCGAATACGGGGATGCCGAAACGCATGCCGGCTTCGGCATTGCTTGTGCCGGAACACCCACCCACGAAAGCGGCGCGTCCGGCCAGAATGCCGGCACCGGGTGAATGGGCGCGGCGACTGCCGAATTCGACGATGGGCCGGCCCTCCGCGGCGAGGACGCAGCGCGCGGCTTTGGAGGCGACCATGGTTTGGAAAACAAAAGTGGAGAGAAGATATGTTTCCACCAGTTGCGCTTCAATGAGTGGCGCGCGCACAATGGCGATGGGCTCATTGGCGAAAACGGGCGTACCTTCGGGCAACGCAAAGAGATCGCCCGTGAAGCGCAGTTTGGAGAGAAAATCGAAGAACTCGGGCGGCGTGTGTTTGAACTGCGCGAGCGAGCGAAGGTAATCGATCTCTTCGGGTTGGAACTTGAGGTTGCGTAGATATTCGACCGCCTGCGCCAAACCGGCAGCCACTAGAAAATTACGCGGCTCAGGCAAGCGACGGACGGACAGTTCGAAGGTAGCGATTTCGTCGGACTTACACTCGACGAAGTACCCCGCCGCCATGGTGAGTTGATAGAGATCGGTATTGAGTGCGGACATCCTGAAGGAGCGCTTATTTATGTGAAGCGGCTTGCTTCACTTTCCCGCTTGCTTCCAGGATATCGTTAACTGCCTTAGCGTCTAGTTGATAAAGGCCCGGCTCTGCGCCGCGACGGGCCAAATAGCCACTCGCGGTTTTGCAGAATTCTGCCTTTTCCGTGCGTTTTCCATCGTTTGAAACGATGGTGATGGCAGCGGCTGGAGTGGTGAAACCGTCGGTGGCGAACGACGTGGCCGCCAGTTCGCGGAGTTGGTCAATGATGGCCTGCACCGCTGCGGAGTCCATGATTTTACCGTCTAACTTCCAATCGTTGCCGCTCTTGATAAAGGTTCGGGTAGCAGAGCCTTGCTGAATCTCAATCTTGTTCGGATCGGAAAAACCGAAATCGAAGAGCTTTTTATTGCGATAATCATCGAGCGATTTATCGAGCTGCTTGCCTAGATCGGCCGTGAGCTTATAAGCGCCGCTCACGACGCTGCTCTTGCCGAAATAATCATCGCCGTTCTTGCGAACTTCGAGAGTTTGTGTGCCGGTGGAGTCAGTCAGTTTGACAGTAGCGGCCGGTTTACCTGAAACAAAACTGTGCTCCGCTTTCTCCGCATCGGCGGCAGGGGTGCTCAAGTCCATCTTTGCGCCGCTTAAGTTGCGCAGTAATTCTTCGACTTGAAAATTGTCAGCGCGGTAAGGCCGCGGTTGAACAATGGTCCACTCACTTTGTCCGTTCTTGCCGAAGTCGATAGTGGTTTTACCGGAAGTGAGATCAATTCGTGTGAGCTGGCCCTGGTCAAACGTCAGCAGACGTTTGTCGCGCAAATCATTCAGGCTCTTGTCGAAAGAGGTTTTGAGAGAGCTGGGCACAGCGTAGACTTTCGGATTGCCAGCCACGCGGACATAGACCAGGGAACCGCCGGGAATGTCATCACCAATGAGCAATTGATCGGTGCGACCGCCCTTTTCGTGAGCGGTAACGGTAACGGTGGGATTGGTAAGACCGTACTTTGCGATGTCTGTGGGCTTATCCTCCACAACGCTATCTGCATTGGCGGGTGATAACGCGGAGCCCATGCTGGTGGCCGCGTCCTGATCAGCCGGATAAGGAGTAGGCGTTGTGATGCTCCACTTACCTGACTCCCGTTCGAGCGAGATCTTGGAGCCCTCCCGTTTCTGAATGTCAATACTATCGAGAGCAGCGTCCGAGACGTTGACGAGGACGGGCGATTCGGCGGGCAAGTCTTTCTTGTCCTTGCCCCAATCCGGGTGCTTGTTGCTCCACCACAAAACGCCGCTAAGCGCGGCCAACACGATTGCCGCGATGAGTAACTTTTTTGTGCCCATACTATCTGCGCTTCATGAACACTGCAATGCCGGCCACGATGATGAGAAGGGGAAAGCCAAAGAAATCAGAGACTTCAATGGGACCAACCCCTTTGGGGTCGAGCTTGCGGTCTTCCGGCTCCTTCGGCCGAATGGAGATAAGGTCTTCGTCGGAGGAGAGCCAGTTGATGACATTCAAAGCGAGATCACGATTCAATGCAGTGGTAATGAAATCGTTAGCAATGAACGAGGACGTGCCTATGACGACAAAGCGACCACCTTCGTTCGGCTTGCCAGTATCGTAATTGCCCACAGCCCCAAGCACGAAAGGACCTTTCTTGTTCTTCGGATCATCCATGCTGACGCGTCCACTACTCAGATCTGTGGTGGCCACGGCATTGTCGGAAGTTGAAAAGAGTTTGCTAACGGTGGATTTGCCGGCGTTCTTGACTTGCAGAGAACGGACGATGGGCATAATGACGTAGCTGCTCTTTAAGTCATTCACTATGGGGTGATCTTCGTAATGATTGATGGGTGGATTCTGAGGGCCGTATATGGCCACCAGCGCGGTATTTTCCAAGACCAGATCTTTGTCGAGTGTCACGCCCCACGATTCCAACAGATTATCTAAGCCGGTGTTTTCGGAGATATGATCACCGCGAATATCGAGAGGAGGATCGAGCATAAAGAAAGCACGCCCACCGTTTTCGACATAGGTTTTGAGCGCGGTCACTTCATTGGGAGTATAGTCGCCTCTAGGCCCAGCCACCACAGTGACTTTGCAGTCATCAGGAACCGTGCTCTTCTCAAGAAGCGTAATCGTTTCAGGCTGGTAGTTATCGCGCTCCAGAAGAGTTTTAAAGGCGGAAAGGCCTGGACCCTCTGTTTGATCGAGCGCATGCTCTTTGCTACCACCGACAAAACAGACTTTGCGGATGCCTTTGGAGATTTTCAGGAAGGCTCCGGTGATACCCTGCTCGTCGAGAGACTTGGATTCTTCGCGCTGGGAACCTTCGCTCACGATGGCGGTGCCCGGCAAACGAACGCCGAACTCGCGGGCGCGCATGGGATCTGTGCGCATGTTGACATAGTCGATGTGAATTTTTGAGGATAGGTTTTTGTAGCGATCAAGAATGCCGCGCGCCTGATCAAAGTTCGCAGTAGAAGCGTCGAAGTAGGTGATGGTGGCATCTTGCTTCAAGCCACTGACGATTTTCTTTGTTTCGTCAGAGAGCGTATACCGTTTATTGCTGGTGAGATCGATGGGTCTGTTAAAGCGTACGCCGAGATAGTTGATGGCGACGAGAATCGCAAGGACGAGCAGGGTATAAAGGCTGGCAGTCGCGCCAAAGCGAGCCTGCTGTGCGGCTACCGAAGTATTGTCTGCCACTACGCCCTCCACCGAATCGATTCAAGCGAACGAGTTGTCAGGAACAAGCCTAAGAAGATCATGGAGAGGTAATAGATAAGATCCTTGGTATCAATTACGCCGCGGGAAAAGCTTTCCATATGGCTCAAGGTCGAGATATAGCTTGCGACTCGGACCGTAAGGGAATCGCCGAATGATGTTGCCCACTGGAGAATCCAAAGGAAGAGAGACAGACCAAATCCGGTGACGCCGGCGACGATTTGATTTTTGGTGAGGGTGGAAATGAGAGCACCGAACGCCAACAGGCCCGCCCCTTGCAGCAAGAGGCCGATGAAACCGGCTACTGCAGGCTTCCAATCGGGCGAGCCGTAGATAAAGAGCCAAGATACGTCAAGTATCAGAACTGCCAAAAGCGCGCCATACATCAGTACAGCGGCCAGCCACTTACCCAGCACCAATTCCAAATCGTAAACCGGGGAAGTGGCTAAGAGTTCCATAGTTCCCTGCCGTTTCTCTTCTGCGAACAGACGCATGCTGATGAAGGGGACAAGCATAAGCCCAACCACGGCGATGTATCCAAAGATCGGGGCAATGATCATCTCGTTGATGCTCATGGGCACAGGCTGGCCGCGCATCTGCGAGGCCATGGTGTTTTGCACAAAGTAGGAACTTTCCGCCCAAACAAACCAACCGCTGAGGATGCTGAAAATGGCTAGCAACACCCAGGCGATGGGCGAAACAAAATAGGCGTAAAGCTCGCGCCGGCAAATGGTCCAGACGTTTCTCATTGCGCGCCTCCGTTATTAGCGGCGGTTTCGGAAACGCCGGCGTCGGTGTTTGTCAATTCGAGGAAGACTTCTTCCAGGGTTGTACTTGATTTCATTTCCAGGAGATTCCAACCGGCCTGCACGACGGCACGGGCTACATCGGGCCGGACGTCAGACCCGGTGAGACCTTCAATGTCAAAAGCAAAGCGGCCGGCGCTCGCGGCATGATCAAGCACCTTGCTCACGCTGGCCACCTGTTCGAGTTTGCGGCGCACGGCCACGGCGTCGGCATCGCCGGCAGTACTGAGTTCGATGGTAAACACAGCACGGTTTTTAAGATTCTCAACTGAGTCAGTCTTGACCACCTTGCCCTTGCTGATAATCACAACCTTCCGGCAGATGGCTTCCACTTCGGGGAGAATGTGAGTACTCAAGATGATGGTGTGCTCGCCGGAAAGGCCTTTGATGAGATCACGCGTTTCGATGATCTGCTTGGGGTCGAGGCCGGAGGTCGGTTCGTCCAGGATCAGCACATCTGGATTGTGAACGATAGCTTGCGCGAGGCCGACACGTTGGCGATAACCTTTGGAAAGTTTCTGAATGAGCTTATCGCTGACATCAGCAACAGAACACTTCTTCATGACTTGTGTCACGCGGTCGGGAATTTCAATGTTGGGAATTCCCTTGAGACGGGCGACGAACGTTAGGTAATCGCGCACACTCATCTCCGGATAGAGCGGCGGGCTTTCGGGCAGATAACCGATGCGCTTCTTCACTTCCATGGGCTGGTCAAACACATCGAACCCGCCGACGGTGACTTTGCCTGCCGTGGGAGGCATGAAACCCGTGATGACGCGCATGGTAGTTGTCTTGCCAGCACCGTTGGGTCCAAGGAAACCAACAATGTCGCCCTTCTCCACAGAGAAAGAAATATTGTCCACTGCAACATAGCTAGCGTACTTCTTTGAAAGGCCTGTGACTTGAATCATAGTTTTGGCATGACGCCACGTAGGAAATAACCAGAGTAATTAACCAGGATAATGAAGCAGAAAATCAGGTGTCAATGAGGAATCGCGCTTAGAGTGGCACTAAAATAGAACATCTAGTCACTAATCCCTAGACCAATGATTTGAAAACCGGAGTCGACGTATACTATGTTTCCAGTAACGCCGCGACCCATGTCACTCGCAAGAAAAGCAGCCGTGTCTGCTACTTCGGCGGTTTCTGTATTGTGGCGCAAGGGAGCAACGGCCGCCACGCCCTCAAGAACTTTGGAGAAGTCCTTAACACCACGAGCAGAAGTGGTCTTGATAGGCCCAGCAGAGATGGCGTTCACTCGGACGCGCTTCGGCCCCATGTCAGCCGCCAAGTAGCGAACACACGCCTCTAGCGACGCTTTTGCAACGCCCATGACGTTGTAGTTTTGTACAACTCGAGTGGAACCGAGGTAGGTGAGAGTGGTGATGGAACCACCACGTGTCATGAGTGGCGCGATGGCACGGGAGACTGCTACTAGTGAATAAGCACTAACTTCTTGAGCAAGGAGGAAGCCATCGCGGCTGGTTTCCAGAAACGGCCGGCTCAGGTCTTCGCGATTGGCGAAAGCAATACTGTGCACGAGCGAGTCGATGACGGGGGCAGATTGCTTCAGATTGGTGACAAGTGCTTCGAGTTCCTCTGGCTTAGTCACATCACAAGGCAAAATTTTGGAGGCGTGCAGTTCCCCGCCCAGTTCTTCTACCGTCTCTCTTTGCCGTTCACCTTGGTAGGTGAGGATAAGCGATGCACCTTCGCGCACAAATGCCGCGCTGATTGCGTATGCAATGCTCCATTTATTGGCAACGCCCAAGACGAGCGCGGTCTTTCCCTCCAGCAGTTGTGCCATGCGTAGACATTGTAACGTGCGGAGGAAAGAATCTTTGGCAGGGAGTGGGCGCTACGGCTGCGCAGCAGTCTTCTTACCGAAGAAATTGAAGCGCCGGCCGAGGATCATCTTGATGAGGAGATGATCTGTGCCGTGAGTGACACCCACCCCTACGCCGAAATTGAATTCCCAATCGGGATTCAGGTCCAAATCGATGGCGGGGACGAATTGCTGTTGCTGTTGGCCGATAGGATCGAAGCTCGTGATATTTCCAGTGGCAGCGTAATACTCAAAACCGCCCGCGACTTTTTTAGTGAAGCTATAAGCCACTTTGGCGCCTGGCTCGAAATCAAGACCTTGCCGAACTCCCGGGCCGTGCCAACTCCGGTCAGCGGCAGGGTTGAAGGCCAAGTACCAAGGTCCGATTTGTTTGTCGATGATCGGGCGTATCTCGAGTGTCCAGGTATCCGCTGAAAAGCGCGCACGCTGGTAGCCAGCTTCGAGCGAGAGGCTGACACCCACGGGCCATTTCCATTTTTCCGGGACGCGCACGCGGGGGCGGAAGTGATCGCCTACCCATTGGTAGCCTTGCCCGTTCGGCCCAATGCTGGTGAAAATGTAAAAGCCGGTTTCGAACCAATCGTTCCAACCCTGAGTGATTTCGATGGTTTCGTGCTCTTGATGATTGGTGGGATAGGTGCCGTCGGTGGTGGTCTTGCTGCCATCGGCTGTGAAGTTGCTGTGCAACTCAACCATGGTGTGGCCCGGCGCCATGGTTTCGGAGCCATAGATCTGCACTTCGTAATTCCCTTGCGCGAACATAGTAGCGCTGCCAAGGCAAAAGGCCGTCAGGATGCGAGCGAGAGTCAAGATTTGATTTTACTGGACGGCTTCGTTGGCGGCAGTGTTGGCGGCGCGCGGACGACGGCCTTCGGTTTTACCAGCATCAAGATCGTTCCAGTTCAGAATCGCGTTAAAGGGCAAAAAGAATGTTCCTTGTGTTTGCCAGCGCCAGAAGGGACGCAGTGCGAAGAGGACAATGTGTCCTTTGCCCAACGGGACATCGGCGAGCAGAACACGATTGGTTAAATGCTGTCCACCGGCGAGCATGCCAGATAGCAACATATCGTCGGGCTTAGCGGGAAACTGCATAACCACGCGCGGGCGTACTTCCTCGGCTTCGGGACCTTGCGCCCAACCACGCTGCTGCCGGGGGCCGTCGTCAGCGCTGAGAGCGGGAGTTTCCGGAGCTTTGGGAGTGGCGTCATTTCCTTCAAACGGGGAGATGTGAACTGGGGTGGCGTTGGGCGTAACATTTTGGCCAAAGGTGGACGCACCACCGAAACCGCCTCCTGGGAAGAAGGCGCCTTGCGCTTGCGAGATCACGGGATCTTGATTGAAGTAAACCGGCAAGTCTTTGCCCTCGAAGCCATAGACGAGCGGGCTCTTGCGATCGGTGATTATTCCGCGAAGAATGGTGCCGCGCGCGGCCAGGTCTTCCGGGTGCTCAACAGACAAGCCGCTGGTTAGACCGTATTCGATGACGAGCGAAGCAGTGGATCCTTCCGTAATGAGAGTGCCACCAGCGCGGACGAATTTGGCGAGTTCCGCTAAACCTTCCAGCCCCATGCCACCGCGAATGTCATCGCTTTGATCATTGAGACCGAGATGCGGAGTGAGTTCGGAAGTCTTGTAAGGGATGGGATCTTTTCCGGTGACGGGAATGCCATTGACTTGCGATTGGGAGGTACCCCCAACATGCGGAAAGACAATCACGTCATACTTGGAGCGCAGATTGGGTTCACGCAATTTTTGATCGGCGAAGTAGGTGTAAGGAACGCCATAGGCATCGAGCGCGGCGCGCACCCAACCCTCATCTTGGGTACGAGACCAGGAGTGGACATAACCGATGCGTGGAACGTCGAGCTCATGCGTCTTCACGGAAGGCAAGTTGGCCACGGCGTAGGAGGCCAGTCCTAGTTCATGAATGGCAGGTTCGAGTTTCGTGCGATCAGCCGCCGGAATGATGAATGCGCCCGCGTGGAACGGATGGCCGGCGGTTTCAAAATCATCTTCGGCGGCAAGCATCTTCACGCCGGGAAACCGGAAGCGAAATTCCATGAGTGTGTTGTCTGTGGTGTGATCGACGATGAGCGTGTCGCCGCTGCCCTCAATCGCGCCGTCGACTTTGGCGTCGGCGGTGAGAAGCGTCATGGGCAGCTCGAGAATGGATTTGACTGTGACTGGGCTGAGTTTCACGTTGCGCAGATACTGCATGGTCCAACCGGTGTCATCGTACGCACGTGGGTTGGCAAGGGGATAGTTCTGCACGGAGAAATACATGTCGGCTAAGGTGCGGTAGGGCTGATCGGCGCGAATGACGTAATCGCCAATCGCGACATCCAAGGAGCCTGATTTCATGGGCGCTTTGGCTTGATGAATCTCCAGACCTTGCTTGCGGAGAGCATTGACCATGGAAGCAGCTTCGACACGACGACGCTGAGCGGCTGGAATGACCCAACCATAGACGGGACCATTCGTGCCCTTATCGACAGCGCGTTTATTTTTCAGCCAGTAGTTTTCAAGATAGAGCTCTTTTGATTTCGCCACTTGATTCAGCGCGATCAAGATAGCCGATTCCTGAATGTTGACGTTATTGCGCGGACCCCAGGCAATGGACGGCAGCGGCGGATTGGGACGGAACCATTCGCGACTGGTAGTGGTGGGCGGAAGGCGCAAGTTCTTGTTCACGTCGGGGCCATAGCTTTGTACTTCGTAAAAACGGCCGAAGGAATTATGCGTCACTGCAATCCAGAACAGATAGTTCGGCACCCAGCCGTCGTAGAAGCCGTATGTCCAAACACCGGGCACTCCGCGCTTGGCCATCTCCATGACTTCCGTTTCAGCCAGCAGCCACCATTCGTCGCTTTGTATGGGATCAAGCGAAATATTGTAGGGACCGGTTCCGGTGGACACATAGAGATACGACTGCGCCTCGTGCAAATCATGCAGCACAGTAGGGTGCCAATCGAGCAGCGTCTGGGTGATGTTTTGCGTGAGCTTCAGGTATTGGCCAATGCCATCGCGGTTGTTATCGTGCTGGACATACTTACCCCAATACATGAGCGGCGGGCGCGCTTTGCCGGTGTTCTTGCCGTAATAGTAAGTGTCGACGGCTTTCTCGCGGCCATCGACTTCGACCACAGGCGTAATGAAAACGATGGCGTTGTTGCGAATAGTTTGGATGAACGGAGTTTCTTCCACGATGAGGCGGTAGGCCAATTCGATGAGCATTTCCGGGCCGCCGGTTTCGGGCGAGTGGATGCCGCTGGTGATCCAATAAATCGGCTTCGCGGTTTTGATCAGACGCTGGGCTTCCTTCTCGGAGGTTTTTCGCGGATCTGTCAGAGCGGCCAGCATGCCTTTGTAATCGTCGAGCTTGCGCAGCGTGGCTTCGTCGGCAATGGCTAAGAGGACTTGATCGCGGCCTTCTTCGGTTTTGCCGATGGTCCAGAAACGGGCGCGCGGAGAATTGGCAGCGAGGGCGTCAAAGTAACGCTGGATATCTTTGGCGTACGTGAGTTCGCCCGGAGTGCCAGGGATGCGGCCGAAGAATGCCAGCGGGTTGGGAACGGTATCGGAGGCGGGCAGATGGTCAACAAGATCGGTGGTCACGCGCGGATCTTGTAAATACTCTTTGATCAGGTTTGTATAGGTGGTGTCTTGCTTTTGCGGAACAGTTTTTTGAGGGGTGTTTTGTGCTTGGACGCAGAGACTAAAATTCAGCAGAACAATGGCGTGGAAACAACGTTTGATCATCTCCGATCCTCCTTGGTTGATAATGTTACACGATTTGAGGAGGAGAGTTTGGGAGAAAGGGACGGCGGGCGTCCCTTCCCTTCCCGCAACTAGGCCCTTTACTAGGCAACGACGGAGGTGCAGAACGCGCATTTGTGAGCGGCGATTGGAATCTCGCTCAAACATTCGGGGCACTTCTTGGTGGTTGGATCAGGTGGAACTTCGCCGCGCTTCAGGCGCGCCTGGAAAGCATTAAGGGGAAGAACAACAAAGAAATAAATGGCGGCCGCCGTGAGGATAAACATCACCGCCGCTGTGATCAGGTTGCCGACCGGAAACAGGGTGTCGCCGACGGTGAACTTGATGGCCGTGAAATCCGGCTTTCCAAAGAGAAGCGCGATGAGTGGATTGATCAAGCTATCCACTAAACCTTTAACAACGGCGCCAAAAGCACCGCCGATGACGACGCCGACTGCTAAGTCGACGACGTTGCCGCGCATGATGAATTCTCTAAAACCCTTCATTAATAAAAAGCCTCCTAAGACTTTATGTTGTTTTTGCTGTCTGTAGCGTGTTCGTAAAAATACGCGCTTACCAGTTTTACCTTACTCCGGGGGGAGAAGCAATGTTTGAGAGCAAATCACGCGTACGCGGAAACACTCGTTTTACGAGTAAAGCCGGTGATCTCTTTTAGGAAATGAAGGCCGGAAGAGATGGCCAACTCGACATCAGCCGGGCTAATTTGCATGCCGGGATGCTGCGACAACCCGTCGGGACTACGGACGAAAATCAGAGCCGAAGGAACTTTTTCCGCGATGATCATGGCATCGTGCCCGTAGCCGCTCACAAGGCGCGACGAAGGGCAACCGGCGAGACGCAGTGCGCGTTCGGCAATATGGACCAAACCGGGATGCATGACGACGGCTTGATGATCGAGATTGCGGTGAAAGTCGAACCGCAGGCGGCGCTTCTGGGCCACGTGGCGGGCTTTCTCAACCAAGCGGGCGATGGTGCCGTTCAGCGTTTTGTCGGAATGGTGGCGCATGTCGACACTCATGGTGACATTGGAGGGAATTACTCCGGTGGCGCCCGGGAAGACTTCAACCTTTTCGACGGTAGCGAACAAACCGTTCACGGATTTGGCTTCCTGCTCCACCATGCCGATCCATTCGGCGGCACCGCTTAAGGCATCGCGACGGAGGTTCATGGGCGTGGTGCCGGAGTTGCTGGGTTCGCCAATAAATTCAACGGTAAAGCGGCTGCGCCCGACGATGGCTTCGACTACGCCCAGCGGTTTGTGCAAGCTTTCGAGGACAGGGCCGCGCTCAATGTGATATTCGAGAAATGCAAACGTGTCGGGCGTTACGACGGCGTCGGGAAGATCGGCCGCAGCGAGACCGTAGTGCGCGATGGCTTCGCGAAGACTGATGTCGCTGTTGTCCTTGGCTTCGAGCAGTTGCTCATCAATGCGGCCGACTAAGGCTCTACTACCAAGGAAGGGCGTGCCGAAACGCTGGCCGCTTTCTTCGGAGAAACCGATGACCTCAATTTCGTAGGGGAAGCGCTGGCCGTCTAACGCTTCCATGAGCGCGATGGCGAGGGTTACACCGAGAACGCCGTCATAGGGTCCGGCATTGGGCACAGAATCGAGATGCGAGCCAATGAGCAAACGCTCGCCGGAGACGCTTTCGCCTGAGTAAATGCCGCGCAGGTTACCGACGGCGTCTACGGAAACGCGCATGCCGAGACTTTCCATCCAGGCGCGAAGAACCTGATGGCAGGACCGCATACTTTCGGCGAAGAGGGGGCGGCTGGTAAGGCCGTCCGTTTCGGTGAAAGTGGCGATCTCCTGACAGACTTGTAAGACTTTTTCCGAAAGAAGCACTTAATCTAAGGTAGCGAACCCTATCCCACCTTCGTCAACTTTCGCAAGAACTACTCCTGCAAAACTAATTATAAATAGGCTTGGTTTAGGGGACAAATCAATCGATATTAATTTTTCGGGGACTGGGCATACTTCTTCCAAACGGATTTATCGTTTAGCATTTCAATGAAAATACCGCCCACTACGGAGCGTGCCTGGAAGCCGACTTGTTTAGAGGTCTTCGTGTCATACCAATCACTTAGCGGCACACGCGTGGGTGAATCGGTGGCAAATTGATAGGCGGGCGCGAACAATTCGGCAAAAGCATCGCGCGAAGGCGCCAGCGATGCGGTCCACGCAAGCCAATCAATTTTGGTGTAATCGGCACGGTTGTCGAGGGGTAGACCATACTTGTTTGCGTGTGTTTTATAAAAAGCAAGTTCCTTTTCAAAGATGATGGGAGGGAATAGATTTAAGTCGAGTAAACGGTCCCAAACCAGGTTGTACTTTTGGCTCCAGGTACCGGGCCGATCAAAGGCGAGGCGGTAATGATCGGAATCTTGCGCGAGTTCAGACCAGCGTTTGGCATAGCTGCGGGCGCGTTCCAAATATTGCTGGTGGATTTGGTTATTCCCCAGCAGTGCGGCTAGTTTGGCATAGGATGCCAGCGCCAGAATCGCTTTGATGGAAAGGTTGGAATTGTGGGCTAAATGGCCGGCGAAATCGTCGGTGCAGAGCTGGTTTTCAGGGTCGAGACCTTTGTCGTTCAGGTACTCGGCCCACTTTGTCAGTACGGGCCAGTACTTTTTTGCAAAAGAAGCATCGCCACCGCGCGCTTCGGTGAGCGCCGCGACCATGAGGAGCAGGTTGCCGCTTTCTTCGACAGGCATTTGATTCTCCTCGGTCTTTTCACCGCCGCCATACTGTTGGCCGTTGGCGAGCGGATAGCGGCCGAGGTCATGCGGCGCGAAGGGGAAAGGCCAGCGGGGCAGACTGGCGTACTCCATGATGGGACGGAGTTGCGCTTCGAGCAGCGTGGGATTGAATAAGAGGAAGAACGGCGAGCTGGGATAAGTGACGTCGACCGTATCGATGGAGCCGTTGCTGAAATTCTCCTTGGAAAAGAAGAGCGGGGTGCCATCGATATCGGCCACCAGTTTGTGTGCGGCGATGGCTTCGCGGAAGGCGAGTGAACAGAGGCGGGCATATTCTTCGCCACCGGCGGTTTTGAGATCGGCCATCAACGACTCATCGAAACGATCGCAACGCTCCTGGAGCTTTTCGTAGTCGCGGAGAGCCCAGGACATGAGTTCGGCGACGCCATCGCCATTGCGACGCCAGTAGGGACGCAGACGGCGGTTCAGATATTCAACGGAAAATTCGTCGTCGTAAGCGAGCACGAGGTAACGGGAGATGGGTTTGTCTACGGCCGAGAGCGCGAAGACGTGCGCGAGTACGGGATTGGGTTGGGCGTAGGGCTGGAAGGGGCGGAGATCGTCATTCTCTGGCAAGTGCCCAGAGGCGACGAAAGATTTCAGTGCTTCGGGGCGCGTGGAGAGGACGTCGGATGTGCCGGCGGCTGCGGGAGCAAAGGAGTAGAGATAGCCCCAATCGATGCGCAGATCGTCGCCTGATTTTTCCAACATGCTTTGTTGGCGAGTGCCCACCCGTAGAAGGTCTTGACCGTTTATGCGGAAGCGCGAAGAGACGACGGGCTGATCGCGGGTGTTAACCGAGATTTCGGAGCCGGCGTCGAAGTAGATTTCGATTTGGTGAGGGTGGGCGTCGGTGGACTGGACTTTCCAGGTGATGTAAGTGGTTGGGCGCGAGAGTACGTCCAGATCGGCGGGGAGAGCGGGCGTAACGAAGGACAGAGTGAGTTGGATCCCTGCTCCGGCGAACTGATAGAGGGTAGTGGTGGGACGCACTTCGACGCGTGTTTGCTCCAGCGGAGCGACGCCGCGCGGCTCGGTTCCCATCACGCGAAAGGGCTTGCCATCGATGCGCACAACGCTGGTAAGAGAGTGTACGGTGTTAGTCCAGTGTTTGGTGGGGGCATCGGTGAGGTGGTCCGCCATGGACCAGATGCTGAAGTAGGGGTCGTGGGTGACGAGAGGAACGGCGGGAGGACGGAAGTCGGCTGCACAGATGGGCAATGCCAAAAGAAAATAGAAAGTCGCGCGAAGTGGAAGCATAGTAGCGGTGCGCTTAAGAACGTACCACAGAGGATAACGCCGATAGCTAGTTGGTGGCTTTGCCGGCTTGATTATTGGACTGGACTACGTGATTCTTTACGTGCATAACAGCTTCAAAAGTCCAGTAATAAGGATTCTCGCGCTCCACGTGATTGCGCGCCTCGAGAATCATGCGGCGCACAAGACGACTCACGATGTTGCCGGGTTTCGTGAACAAAAACGGTGCAGCGTTGTTGGGTTGACAATCCGTGAGGGAGAGCACGGTGGCGGAGCCGTCGGTAAGACTATTGCGGTCGAGGCCATTCGAGGCGGCGGAGGGACGATCCACGCGCATCTCTGGATCGGCGCAGCCGGCAAAGCGCAGGTCGGTCACGATCTTGTCCCGTTCGTCATCGACGTTGGGGTCTATTTTGTGTGTGAAGCGGAAGTAGTGAGGATTAAACGTGCCACCGGTATCATGAGTGGCTGCGCCGAGCCATAGTTCATGACCGTCAACGACACCGGCGTACCAGACACGAATGTGATGGCGCTTGGTTACGGTGTTGAGGGATTTCTCAAAGACAATTTCCGGCAACATGCCTTTGTAGAAAAGAGCGGAGACGGGGGCGTTGGCATAGGCGCGCATTGCGTTGAAGGCGTAGTAAGCCTGTTTCTTAGTCTTGCGCGTGGGCGGATCGGCGGGCGCCCAGCCGGCGGCTGTGAACGCATGCTCCAATTGCTGGCGGGAGCCAAGGAACGCGAGATTGACGATATCGCCGACGGGCCGGTTGTCGCGGCGATCAATGCCAAATGGCTCTTTGCGAAGCCATTCGGAAACGCCATCTGGAGCGGAAAGAGCAATTGCCGGCGCTTCTTGCACACCTTGCTGCAGCGCAGGGTTAACGGTCAAGCGCATATCCACACCGGGCGCATACTGTATTTCTGGTTCAGGAAAGCGGAAGATCGCGAGGCGTAAAACCACCATTCCGGCGGCGCCGGCCGGTCCAAGCGACAGCCCGCTGGAGATCTGATGACTCAAACCGGTTAAGCCGACTAACGTGCGGGACAGCATGCCCAGCGACGGCGAGCTCCACATCCCAAAAACCAATTCATTGGGCTGATTGGCGGCAAGCACGCCGCGAACAACCCCGGCCTTCACTTGTTCGCGCGCATTATCGACAGAAGCAAGCGTGGCCGCTAAAGGAAAATGGCGGCCATCTTCCGTAACGAAGTCGTCAAAAACCAAATCCATTTTTGCGCGCTCGTGCACAATGCCCAAGCCCACAGACGTTACTTTGCCAACATGCCCATGGATGATTGCGCCTTGGGGGATGACGACGAGATTATTGGAAACCCACGAACGCAGAACGACGCATTCGAAGGGTGTTCCCGTCTTCGTGGCGTAGCTTGTTAAGGGAGTTTTGAGGCGAACTTCTACTTCGTCTGATAAAGATGAAGCGAATAAAGCAGGAGGGCACAAACCCGCAACCGTCAAACTAACCAGAAAGGTGAGTGCGGAAGAGTGGATGCGTCGGAGGCTGTGACCTCGATTAGGTCTTGATGGGACCATTTTGCGCTGTTGGCCTGTGAGCAATCGGAACAATTGTCTGACCCTTCGAAAGTACTCCTACTTGAACGAGTTTTCTGAGCGTAACACGCGGATGCTAACTTGTGCCACAGTGATCTGAAAAGTTGCAAATATTTAATCAAGAAGTAATACTGGTACCGCCAGCCGAAACTGCAAGAAATTGTTCGATCGTTTCCGCTAAGACTTCTGTTTTTATAGGTTTAGGAACGAAAGCGTCCATTCCCGTGGCGAGGCATTTTTCTTTGTCGCCGAGCATGGTATTTGCCGTTACAGCAATGATCGGAATGTGTTTGGTTCCCGCTTCCTTGGCTCGGATTTCGCGCGTTGCCTCGTAACCGTCCATTTCTGGCATTTGACAATCCATGAGGATCAGATCAAAAACCCCGGCGGTCCACTTCTGGATCGCTTCGCGGCCGTTGTCGGCCACTTCCACCGAGTAGCCCTGTTTTTCCAGGAGTCGCCTGGCGAGTTTCTGGTTGATGGGATTATCTTCAACGATCAGGATGTGCGCCTTCGCCGATGCTTTGAGTGGAGGAGAAGGATCAGGAGAAGCAGTTTGCTCGCGAACCTCGGGTTTTGAAGCCCGGGCGAGCGCTTCGAAAACTTTATCCGCATCCAAAGGCGTGTCAATGGTGTCGGTAAAGCGACCTTCGACCGCGTGTGGCGGAACATCGGTAGCGGGCGTATTTCGGATGAGAATAAGAGAAACTTTCCGGCGAAGGGGATCGCCTTCGATGGCGCGGTTCAGGGCCAAGAGGGACCCGGCCATGGAATCGGGCACGAGGACAATGTTGTAGCCATCGTCGGAGAGACGTGCTTCGCGCAAGCTGATAACGGCGTCTTCCGATGTGCGGGCTAGCTGGTGACGCAAGCCAATGCGCTGCAGGTAATGAGAAATATCGTTCGCCTCGCTTGCGCCGTCGTCCAATAGCAGAATCCGCGATTGGGCCAGCGGCGAGCGCGGCACGGATGGCAACCCGGGCAAAGGTGCCTCGCAGATCGGCAACCGAAGGGTGAAGGTAAAGGTGGACCCCTCATTCGGCTTGCTCTGGAAGGCGAGCGCTCCGCCCATCAACTCAATGAGATTTCGGGAGATGGCCAGCCCTAGACCGGCACCGCCGAAGCGCCGCGTGGTGGATGCATCCCCCTGCGAAAACCGCTCGAATAGTTTTGCTTGCACATGCTCGGGTATGCCGATGCCGGTGTCTTCGATGGATACCGAAATCCTACATTCGCTTGTGGACTTTTCGAGGCAACTCAGAAAAATGCGGACATGCCCGGTGTGGGTGAACTTGATCGCGTTGCCAATCAGGTTCAGTAGAACTTGGCGTAGGCGGCACAGATCGCCGCTGACGTAATCGGGTACCTGCCGGTCGCAATTCAACGTGAGTTCGAGATTTTTGGCGGCGGCTCGGGGTGCAAGAAGAGTCGTACACTCGCTGATGCTCTGCCGCAACGAAAAGGGCGCGGCTTCCAAAGGAAGTTCGCCCGCCTCTATTTTAGAAAAATCAAGGATATCGTTGATCAGAGTGAGCAAGCCTTCACCGGAGAGTTGGATGGCTTGCACGTATTCGTTCTGTTCGGCCGTCAGCCTGGTCTGATACAGCAGGGCATTCATGCCCAGGATGCCGTTCATGGGAGTGCGGATTTCGTGGCTCATGACCGCCAGGAATTCGCTCTTAGCGTTACTGGCAGCATCGGCAGCGCAAAGAGCGGAGGCAAGTTGATCTCGCGAGGCAGCAAGAGCGGCGGTCCGTTCGGCCGCGATTCGATTGGCGCGTGTGCCGACGGATTGCAGACTGGTGACCAGACACGCCAACAGGAGGGTAAGGGCAGCCATGCAGGAACTGGCCCAAATGGCGCCGGTAGCCTGCTGGCAGACGAAACCAGGACCACGATTCCAGGCCACGGTCAGCGAACGCCCCAGCAGCGTGATCTGCGTTGTCATTGCGAACTTGTCCGCGGGCTTGTCACGCGTGCCAAAAATCCAGTCCTGACGGGCGGTCGATGAGCCTTCAAAAACATCCACGTCGAGCTGGCGGCCTAATCGGTCAAGAACGCCCTTGAAAAAATTCTCGGCAATGAATTGCGCACAAACGAAACCGACCACGGCCTGTCGCCGTTCCTCCGGAGTTCTGAGGGGAACACCAGACCGGTACACGGGCACAAGCATCAGCGGCCGGGTCGGCCGACGAGAATCTCTCGAAATCCCGATACGGCGAGTCATTGTTGGTTTACCCAACGCCGCAGCCTCGAAAGCCGCTGCCAAACGACTCTTTTCTGTGGTTAAATCGCGGCCAAGAACGAACTGATCCTTGTCAGGCTCAACCAGCGTGATCACGTAGTGAAAAGGAAGATGCGCCAATTGATTGGCGTCCGGCATCTTTTTGACTGTAAAATCGGGCGACAAGCGGGTGCGAGCGTCTCGAAGAAAGGCCTGCATCTCGCTGTCTTGCACCACTTCCACCACACAGATGCCACGAATCCCCGAATAGCGATCCAGCAGGCCTTGCGATTCAACCCAAGTCCGCCATTGATCGCTGCTAATTTGGCCGGAAACAGAGAGGAAACTGACGCTGCCTATGAGCGCCTCGGTGTAGGTTTCCATCCGCTGCTGCATGTCTTTCTCAGAATTGACTTGGAGGCGTTTAAACTGCGCTTCGTCAAACTCGAGACGCTGGCGAGTGAGGCCAGAAAACAGCGACCCGCTGAGAGAGCAGCCCGCCAGCAGAACGACACCGGGCCAAAGAAGACTTCCTTCTTCACCAAGAACTGACAGCAGCATGGCTGCCAGAGGGACAGAAGCGGCAAACAAATCTAAATGCAATAGGTTTTGTTCGAGCGATCCATTCACAAAGGGCCCGTGCTGAAGACAGGTAGAACTGGCGCCGATCGAGACGAGCAACAGCGCGGCGGTATTTGCGCCCGTGGCACCGAGCAAAATAGCGGCGGCCAGCAGCATTGGAAAGAGGAGGAACAAACCAACGCTTCCCCAGGAACTCCAAAAGACCATCGAGCCCATAACCACCGTGCAGCAGACAAGAAGCACAAGCCGCCAATGCAAGCCTGCAACAAAGCGTTTGTCTGGCGTACGCCAGAAATGATGAATCGCCAGTATGGCGGGCAGAACCGTTACCACACCGATGGCGTCCCCGGCCCACCAGGACATGAGACTTGACCAAAATTCCGGACTTGACAAACCGAGCCAGCATTTGAGAGTTGCCGCACCGAGGAAAGCGTCCACCAAAGGACCAACGATGGCCGTCGCAGCGACGGCGAGAGCGGCGCGAAAGTTAGGTTTCCCACGAACGCGGTCAAAGACAAACCGCAGTACCACCGCTCCCACAACCGCTTCTAAGCAGTTACTGATTGCAAATGGCACGATCTCCCAGCCGAGCCCCGGCGTCCAGGCGCTGGCAACGAGCGCGCTGCCTAGAACGGCAGGCCAGAAGCGAATGCCAAGAAAGTAGAGCGCGGCAATGCAGGCTCCGGCCGCGGGCCATACGGGCGAGATATGGGTCGCCGGATTGGCCATCAGAGCACCAGCGCGGTCGCTGACGAAGTAAATCGCCGCAACAAAAAGAAACCGCTGCACGCGATTCTTAACTGAACTGGTCGGAATGGCGCTCATTTCACGTTAAGACCCACCAACTGAAGCCGATTGGGGTCCACGCCGCCATGTGGCGAGTGAGCAACGCTTTGGGTGAGTTTATCGGCATGACCTCAACAGGCCTATCGGCCAATTGCCTCCGCCCAGTTAGATCGGCGTAATTCGGATAGACCTCAGAAAAATCCGGACGGATTAATCGTGGAGCTTTGACAGTCCTACTTCGACGAAAGGCGTCGCAACGTTAAAGCATCGGGCCGAAGCGTAGCGTTCTTCAACTTCTGCCAATCGTCCGTTACGTGAATGAGTTTGCCGCTGATATGGTTGCTCTGTTCGGACGCAAGGAAGGAGATCATGGCCAATTGCAGATCGGCAGAAACGCCGCCGGTCCGCCGCGTCTCTTTAGCCGCCGCCACCACCGGGGCTTCCAGTCGGCTTTCTGCACGAATAATTTCGTCGGTCAGGTTGGTGTAGGCCGGACCAGGATCAAAACAGTTGATTTGGACGTTGTGATCGACCACCTCGCACGCCAGCGCTTCGACAAACCGAACGACTGCTGTTTTTGAAGTTGAATAGGCCGAGAAGTTGGCTTTCGGCAAAGAGTCACCGTCGCAGGTGAGAGCAATGATTTTGCCGGCGCGCTTCTCGATCATGGAAGGCAGCACCGCGCGGCAGGAGTGCGTCACGCCCATCAAATTAACCTGAATGGTTTCGGTCCAAGCCTTGATCGAGGTATGCAGAAAGGGCTGCAAAGGCCCTGGGATGCCGGCGGCGCATACGAGGACGTCAATGGGTCCGCCAAACGTTACGGTGGCGCGGTTTACGGCAAGAGTGAGTTGCTCAGGATCGGTCACGTCCGCCCGAATGCGCAGAGCGTTGCCGCCCGCCTGCTCGATTTCAATATGAGCTAAATCAATTTCAGCTTTACTGCGGCCCACCAGCGCAACGCGTGCTCCGTGGCGCGCAAACCCAAGGGCGATGCGTTTGCCGATTCCGCGGCCGGCGCCGACCACCAAAACGTTCTTTTTCCGGAACTCGCTGTTTGCCGCAGAGGCACTCATTTTTTAATACTTACTTCCCGAACTAGGTTAAACCAGACGCTTTTCTCCTACGAGGGTACGCCAGTCCCAGTCGGGCAACGCGCTTACGCCCTTAATCCTACCCCTCTTTTTGCGCTATACTGGCCGATAGCGGATTTTTGGCGTTATTACACGACTTTCCACAAATCTGCATTCCAAATTCTGGGGGCGAATGAGTAAAGAAGATAGTATTGAGGTAACAGGGACAGTGGTTGAAAAGTTCCCGGCCGGGCTGTTTAGCGTTCAGTTGGATCAGGATCGAACGGTTTTGGCCCACTTAGCGGGCAAGCTCCGCCGTAACCGCATTAGAGTTTTAGCTGGTGATCGCGTAACCGTGGAGATGTCGCCCTACGACCTCACCAAGGGACGCATCACATACCGTCACAAGTAGCAACATCCCCCAGCAACACCAAGTCAAACCCCGCGTTCTTGTGATTTTTGGAACGCGGCCCGAAGCCATCAAGCTTTGTCCCCTTGTTCAGAAGCTCCAACAGCAGAGTGGGTTGGAGACTCTCGTCTGCGTGACGGCACAGCACCGGCAGATGCTTGACCAAGTGCTTGGGGTGTTTGGCGTTCAACCTGATTTCGATCTTGATCTGATGCGGCTGGGGCAAACGCTCTCGGCTTTAAGTGCTCGCCTGATTGCCGGTTTGGAACCGGTGCTGGCCGATGCGCGACCCTCGCTAACCGTCGTGCAGGGCGACACCACCACCACACTTTGCGGGGCACTGTCTTCGTTCTATGCGCACGTACCTGTTGCTCATGTGGAAGCAGGGCTGCGCACATTCGATATGAACGCGCCGTTCCCGGAGGAGATGAATCGCGTGGTGACGGGCCGGCTGGCGGCGCTGCATTTTGCGGCTACGGAATGGTCGGGACAGAATCTGCGGAATGAAGGCGTGACGCCGGAATCGATTCAAGTCACGGGGAATACGGGTATTGATGCGGTGCTTTCGATTCGCGATGCGCTGGAAGCGGGAAAGCTGAGCGGCATCAACATTCCTCTTGATCCGGCGCGCAAGCTGATTGTGGTGACGGCGCACCGACGCGAGAGTTTTGGCGAAGGGTTTGAGAGCATTTGCCAGGCGATTGCAGAACTAGCACGGCGTGACGACGTGCAGATTATTTGGCCGGTGCATCCGAATCCAAATGTGCAGAAGGCGGTGGATCAAACGTTGCGTGGCAAAGCGAACGTTCTATTGATTGAACCGCTGGATTATCTCCCGTTCGTAGATCTGATGAGGCACGCTTATCTGTTGATTACGGATTCAGGTGGGGTCCAGGAAGAAGGGCCATCGCTGGGTAAGCCAATCTTAGTACTGCGCGAGAAGACCGAGCGGCCGGAAGCGGTGGAAGCGGGCACGGTGAAGCTGGTGGGCACAGATCGAGCGGCGATCGTGCAGGAGGCGGTGCGGCTGCTTGAGAATCCCGCGGAGTACGAGCGCATGGCAAGGCTTCACAATCCTTATGGCGATGGGCATGCGAGCGAACGAATTGTCCAGCGCATCAGCACGTTTCTAAATATGCAGCAGGCGCTGGCGGCTACGCGTTAAGGCTTTCCTTTGATCCATTTCTTCGCGCCCGCGGCCGCATCCAGCGCGTTTTCCAAATCCGTGATGACTTGCGGCATGCCAACGCGCGTGCCATCATAATCCACAATCGTCTTGCTTGTTTTACCGATAGTGAGCGACATTTTGCAGGTTGGGTAGTCTGATATAGCTGACATGTAGTTGTCCTGAAACGAAAAGAAATCGGCCTTCTGAAACGTTTGCAAGAGCTTTTGTACAGTCTCGGCGGAAACGTGAGATGTGCGCTTGCCCTTTGCGGCTACATTCATTTCACCGTTCCAACTGACAGCGCCATCTCCCGTGATCGTCAGTTGGTAGGTCGGGCACTTGCCGTAACACCCGTAGCGCTGAAGCGAAAATTGCACAGATGTTAGGTCTTTGGTTTGCCAGAGGCGGCGAGCGCTTGCGTCGGTCGCTCGTTGAAGAACGGCTGTTAGCGCGGCGTTGTCATTCTGACGGGCTAATTCAAGTGCTGTCTTTCCGTCGCCACGGGCTAGGTCAAGATCCGCTCCTGCATCGAGCAGAGCTTGCGCGACATCGGGCGATTGAGCCAGCAAGAGAGGCGTCATGCCTGCGCGGTCGCGATCGTTGAGGTGGGCACCCGCTTTGATCAATTCGCGCACCATCCGCAAATCGCCTTTGACCACAAAACTGTGCAGGGCTGTGCGGCCGTCTGAATGGGGATCTGCATCAACCGTATTCGCCGGAGCACCTGCGCGAATCAGGTCTGCCACCACGTCGTCGACGCCTGAAGCCGCAGTATGTGTGAGAATTAATCCCGCGGCTTCGGAGTGAAAGTCGAAGCCCTCCGCGCGTAACGCTGGAACAGTAGCTCGATTGCCCCTGACCCAGGTGGCTGAGTCGGCAGCCGCGTCCATGGCGGCCTCAAGAGCAATGGCCGTAGTCGGCATTCCCACTGACTGCCCGGCTTTATCCACAACCGTCTTGCTGTTTGCGCCGATCTTGAGACTAAGGATGCGCGAGGGGGCGTCATAAAGAGTTGGGTTGACGTATTCATTGGCGAGCGAGTAGAAATGGGCGCGCTGGAACGCATCCAGCAGTTTCTGCACCGTCTCCTTTGATACGCGGCCCGTGTGTTTGCCCAAAACGGCTACATTGTTGAAGCCTTCAAACGTCACCAAACCGTTACCGTTAATTTGCAGCTTGTAGCTGGCAGAGCCAAAAATAGAATACGACCGTTCGAGTGAGAACTGAACCGAGTTGAGATCAGAAACTGGCGGAAAAGGTGCCTCATCCGCGGCAGCTAACGCAAGATTCGACGCGGCGAGAATGCCGATGAGAATGCGGCCGATCATGGAACGCTTACTGCCGTACATTGTTTCACGAAGCGCAATCACTACAATAGTGAGTTGTCACCGGTCGATATCGCAAGAGAAGCCGCGCCCTCCATCGAACGGAGACGTTGGCCACAAGTTTATTTTGGCGTCGCCGCCACCTCCTTAGCCACACTGCTTTTAGAACTCGCTTTAACGCGTGTTTTTTCGGTGGTGTACTTCTACCACTTCGCGTTCCTGGCCATTTCGATCGCCCTGTTCGGCTTGGGCGCCGGAGGTGTGTTCTCTTACCTCGTGGCAGGATGGCGCGGCTCGCTCTATGCGAAGTTAGGCGGCTTGGCCATTGCGAATTCGCTGGCCATTGTGATTTGTCTCGCATACCTGTTGAACCCAGGCGGCAAGATGGACACGCCGTCCATGATGGTGGCGTACTTTGTCGCGGCCGTTCCCTTCGTTCTTTCAGGCACGATTATTTCGTTGGCTATTGCGGACACGATCAAACGCGTTGATCGGGTTTATTTCTACGATCTGCTGGGCGCGGCAGCGGGTTGTGCGGTCCTCGTGCCGCTGCTCAAATGGCTGGGCGGACCGAACACCATCTTAGTCGCCTCCGTGCTCTTCGCGGTTTCGGCGGCCATCTGGTTTCATCTGGCCCGCTCGCCCCGCGGACGCATTCTGGGCGTTCTGTTTGGCCTGCTGCTGGTTGGCCTCATTACCTATAACTACAAATTTTTTCTGATCGAAGTAAAAACCGCAAAAGGCGTGCCGATCAAAGACGAAGAGTTCGTCAAGTGGAACGAATTCTCGCGCATCGCCCTGAAACCTGAGCCCGGCAGCACGATGAAGAGCATCGTGATTGACGCCGATGCCGCCACGGGTGTCGCGAATTTTGATTTCGCTCATCTCTCGCCGGAACAGAAGTACGATCTTTCGTACGGCGGTCCCGGGTTTGCGTATCTGCTGCGGCCGGCGGCGAAGACGCTGATCATTGGTCCTGGGGGCGGATGGGATGTTTCGCGCGCGCTGGCATCGGGCAGCAAAGACATCACAGGCGTTGAAATTAACCCGATCATTGCCGACGTCATCATGCGGAAGAACTTTCCGCAGTACAGTAACCGCTTGTATTTTCGGCCGGAAGTTCACATTCACATTGAAGACGGGCGGTCGTTTGTGCGCCGGTCGAGCGAGCACTATCAGGTATTGCAGGCCACGCTAGTGGACACGTGGGCATCTACGGCGGCTGGTGCGTTTGCGCTGAGTGAGAACAACCTATATACGACGAATGCCTTCGTCGATTATCTTTCGCATCTGACGGACGATGGCATTTTGTCGTTCACGCGTTGGGGCTTTGATCCGCCGCGCGAATCGTTACGGGTCGTTGCGCTGGCGCGCGCGGCGCTCGAACAGCTTGGCGAGAAAGATGCGGCGCGCCACATTGCCGTGGTTCGCGAAGATTCGCAGAAGATCAAAGGCTGGGGCACCAAAGACACCATCCTCATCGCACGGCATGCCTTGACGGATGCCGATCTTGCGACGCTTCGCAAGTCAGCCGAGATCGCGAAGATGGAAGTGGTTTATCTGCCGGGTACGATCAGAGACACGCCGTTTCGCACCCTGTTAGAAACCAACGCGCCCGCGCAGTTCTTCGAAAATTATCAATTCGACGTGCGGCCCGTGAGTGACGATCGGCCGTTCTTTTTTTACACCGTGCAGGCGCGGGATCTGTGGCAATTTGTTTTGCATGCTTCGCGCGACACGGCGGATTACAAGGTGAACAATGCTTTGCCAGTGCTTTTCGGGCTTGTGGCGATCAGCATTGTGGCGACGATCGTGATTCTAGCTCTGCCGCCGCTAGTGTTGCGTTCATCACTACCGAGTGCGCCGGGTGCCAAACGCGCGCTGCTCTACTTCTTGTTTATTGGGGCTGGGTACATCCTGATTCAGGTCGCGCTGATTCAGAAGTTTGTGTTGTTCTTGGGGCATCCCACCTACGCGCTCACGGTGATCATCTTTTCGATGTTGTTATCGAGCGGCATAGGCAGTTTTGTCAGCAAGCGGTTGATCGGAAGGCTTGTGAGTTTGCCCGTGGTATTGATCTTCGTGGCGGGCGCGGTGCTGGTACTGGCGTTCGCAGTGGGCCCGGTGAGTGAGAGTGGTGTGGCGCTGCCGCTGCCTTTGAAGATTTTGATTGCGGTGGCGATGATCGCGCCCGTGGGATTTGCGATGGGCATGCCGTTTCCGACAGGGCTGACGCTCTTGGAGAAGATGATGCCGCCGGCGGTGCGCTGGGCTTGGTCGGTGAATGCGGCCTCGAGTGTTTTGGGTTCCGCGGCAGCAATGTTCTTGGCAATCTATCTTGGGTTGAAGATGACGCTGTGTATTGGCGGATTTTTCTACTTGCTCGCTTTAGCGAGTTTGTTTATCTCGCCGCTGAAGACGCGCGAGTAGCTAGTTCACCATAACCGGAGTCGCATTGGTAATCCGAGGATTCCCCGTCCTCATCACCCGCAACGCTTGTTCGAGCGCTTCGATGAAGAAGTATTCGCCCCACATCACGGACTCATCCACGCCCAAACCCTTATGCAAGTGGTAAACCCCGCCTTTGAGAATGCCGCCCCACTTTGGGTCGTTATTGGCGAGGTATTTCGTGCAGAGAGTGCGGAGAATGAGAATAGCTGTCGACCAGTAGAAATGCCCTTTCATGGGGTCGCCACTATGGCGGCACAAACGGAAAAGTCCAGCTGCGGCAATCGCGGCTGCGGAAGAATCAATCACACCGCGGTTCTCACCCGGGGCATTGTAATCCCACGGTGGCACTCCATCGGCGGGGGTATGCGTGATGTAGTAATCGGCGCAGGCTTCGGCCGTTTGCAGGAAACGGGGGTCGCGGCTGTATTCGTACGAAACCGTGAAGCCGTAGAGCGACCAAGCCAAACCGCGCGACCAGCACGAATCGCCGCGGAAGCCTTGTTGCGTTGACTGGCGCAGGAACTCCCCACTTTCCTGGTCGAAAATGCCTTCGTGTGCGGTAGATCCATCGCCACGCACCAAGCAACGGCGCGTTGTGATGCAATGCCGAACGGCGATATCGCGCAGCCGCTTGTCATTCGTTTCGCGAGCGGCGTAAAAAATGATACCCACGTTCATCATGATGTCGATGAAAATGGAATCCTCTGCCACAAAAGAACGCAGATACTGGCCAGCGTCGTTGAAACGCTGCGCTAGCGTGCGGCCCGCTTGAATCACGACATCGCGAATGGCGGCATCGCGCGTAAATTGATACCAGCGGAAATAGGTAGAGAAGAAGATAAAGCCGAGATCGTGCACTTCTCTGTCGTTCTTGCGCGGTTCCAGCGGCTTGCTGTAGCGAATGGCCTGCTCCATCCAGTATTTGGATTCGGGCTTATCGGTACCCATGTATTTCAGGAACAGCCACATCATGCCCGGCAGAAAGCCGTCACACCAATGCGCCCAAACTGGACCAGCGTGCTTCCAGGCGCCGCCCGCCGTGTACATGGGATAAAAGTCCGGGTAGGTTTCGATCAGACGCTTGACTTGCTTCTGCCCGAAATTTATCGCTGTATCAAACAGCTCTCTATCCGACTCGTGTATGAATTGAATCACTGGGATCTACTACCTGCGATGCTACCATTCTGATGCATGGCAGCTAAAGTTACTATCTTTAACAACGGACCAATCCGCATCGAAGGCGACTTCACGATTAACGATGCCGATGGTCAAGATTTCGGTCTGGCGGGGCGTACGGTGATCTCTTTGTGCCGTTGCGGACTCGCAGAAAACAAGCCTTTTTGCGATGGCGCACACGCACGCAATGGTTTTTCTTCAGAATGCAAAGCACGCGATTTGCCTCCGCCCAAGCCAAAAATTTAACGCTGAGCTGTATGTGGCTGGCGGGTGCTTGGGCGCTCGCCGCAGCCACGTCCCAATACCGTTTGCAGGTGGTGCGTGTTTACCCACATGACCGGACGGCATTCACACAAGGCCTTGAGTATCACGATGGCTTATTGTACGAAGGAACCGGGCTAGAGGGACGTTCGCGCCTGCGCGTGGAGCGCCTTGAAAACGGCAGAGTCATCCGCGAGATCGCCGTTGACCCGCGACTGTTTGGTGAAGGCATCAGCGTCTTAGGCAGGCGCGTTTATCAACTCACGTGGCTGGGCGGCAAGGGATTCGTTTATGATGCGACCAGCTTTCGCCGACTGCGCGAGTTCAGCTATCCGGGACAAGGTTGGGGATTGACCAACGACGGGCACTCGCTCTACATGAGCGACGGTACAGCGGAGATTCGCGTTTGGGATGGCGGTTCGCTGCGGGAGCTGAGGCGTATTCGCGTGCATGATGGTGAGCGCGAGATTGCCATGCTGAACGAACTCGAATGGGTGCGCGAGAACTTTGGGCTAACGTATGGCAGACGGACAAGATTGCGCGGATTTCGCCAGCGGATGGCCGTGTGCTGGGCTGGATCGATGCGAGCGGCCTGCTTAAAGCAGGTGAGGTCAAAAATCCCGACGCGGTTCTGAATGGTATCGCCTATGACAGCCGACATAATCGATTGTTCGTTACGGGAAAGCTTTGGCCCAAGATTTTCGAGGTGCGGATAATACCCGTTACAAAATGAAACTAGCGAAGCGCATGGCCGATGCCGTTGCATCGCTCGCGGTGGCAGCAGTGATTGCTCATTACGCCTGTCATGCCGATAGTGACGTCAGCAGAGACATACTCATCCATAGTTCGCCGCAGACGGTGTGGAAGAATCCTATGATCAACCAGATCGCGGGCGAACTTCGCGAAGGCAATACCATTGTCGTCGATCAATGGATGATTTTCCACCCGATGATTCTGGCGTGTCGAGAAAATCAGGAATTACGCTGGAAAGGCCACGTTGGAATGCCAGGAATTTTCGACGGGGAACATCGTTTTGTTCTTCAGCCCCAGGGTGCTGGCACTAGATTAATTCAAAGTGAACGCTTCAGCGGGATCATGTGCGGCAGACTAAGCCGCGGCATAATCGATGAGACCGCCGCAAGCATGAAAGAGATGAATGCGGCGCTCAAAGTGCGAGCTGAATCGCAGACGAGATAGAAACGCAGCCGCTTAGAAAGGCGGCTAGCTGGCAAGAATGCCCGCCCTACGGATGTCAGATTCGGTGGTCTTCTTAGAAATGCCGTTTGGTGCGAGTGGCCGGAACGAAGTGATCACCGGCATCGGTGGCGGGCACAGTGCCGCCGAGCGTGTTGAACATGTTGCTGTTACCGACCGGAGCTTGCGAATTGGCGGAGCCGCACTGGTCTCCCGACCAGAAGGCATACTTGGCGTTTACGACCAAGTTGAAAGCGACGGTGTTGGAGTTGCCACCGACGGGAATGCCTGCACAAGTCTGACTGATTGTGTTGTTCTCTATGGAGTTCCCACTGCCCGAAGTGGCATCGGCCGTTCCCACGCTGCCGGGACAAAACGAATTGGCATGTACGCCGCCATTCGCGTTACGGGAGATGTTGTTGGAGGTGATTGTGTTGAAGTTGCTGCAGGCTTCGATTCCGCTGGCGCCGTCGAAACCGGTACCGCTGAGAATGTTGTTGGTAATCGTGTTGGAATCGGCGGCTGCTGTGCCATTGGCGACATCGCTCCAGGTCAGGATGGGCACATCCACAGCGGTAGCAAGATTGCCTTGAACGGTGACGCCGCTAGAACCGACCAGGAAAATACCCACGCTGCCATAGCCGCTGCCGGAGTTGACGTTTACCAGGTAGTTGCCGGAAATCTTCCCGGTAGCACCCACAAACTGAATCGCGTTGGGAGCGGTGGACATGTTTTGAGCAGTCAAACCGGTGCTATTGCCGCTGACGGTGGCGGTTGTTGCAGAGCCGCCGGCGGCGATGGCGACGGTTTGGAAATCGTCGACGGTATTGCCTAGGATCGACACGCTACTGCTACCAGCAGCGCCGCCTTGGGCCGCCTGTGGGCAACCGCTTTCCGTGAAAATGCCAAAGCCGGTTTCCTGACTTGCGGCTGATGGGTACATCTGTTTTAAGACAATATCGCCACTGATTTCGCCACTAGCGTTCTGATAGTAAATGCCAGCCGCGTGGGCGTTGTAAGAACCGGGATCGTTTTGATACCCATTGAACAAGATTCCGCTTATCTGCACGGGGCCGGCTCCCACCGCTGCTATTTGCGCCGCCATGGGCTTGCCATCGCGCAGCGACGAGGAGATGGGATAGACTTTTTGACCGTTGGCCAAGCGCAGCGGAGCCAAGCCGCCTGTCGGAGACACCATCACCGGGTATGTGAAACCAATGGATTCTCCGTTGCCGCCGGTATTCACGCCAATCAAGTAAAGTGACTTCTGGATGACCACTTGCTCGGCGTAGGTGCCTGGGCAAACGTAAATGTACGAACCAGCCTCTGCGGCGGCCACAGCGCTCGAAATTGAGCTGTAAGCTTTTCCCGCCTTACAGGGAGTTTGGCTATGGGTCACGATTAGCGGCGTCCCGGTGGTTTTCACCACAACGTTATCTAGAAACAGGCCGATGACACCTGTATTGGGATCGCCAGTAAACAAAAGATGGGTCGGTGTGGTGACAGTCACCGGCACATTGGTCACAATGCCACTAGTGAAATCTTGCGGCGTCAAGGTGAACGTGTGATTGTAATCACCCATGGACACGGTGACGGAGGCGGTGGTTTGCCGTTCAGAGCCGATGAGGTCGAAACTTAATAGATAGTCGCCCGGTTGGAAGACCTGGTTGGATTGCAACTGACCCTGGGGGTTACCGCCAGTACCATTCATGTCAACACAATGGCCAGATTCCGGTCCGTTGCATGGGTTCGCATAACCGGCCGGCGTATAGATATCGACATTCGTGCCATTGATAGCTGAGAAGGCGCCGACCGATGTCTGAGTGAACGCGGGGGTCAATTCATCAAAATTTTCATTTAGAAGTACGGTGCCTGGCGGATACGCGTAAGAATTCGGTAGGCAACTAGCGCGCAGCAGGTTCTGCAAAGGACTTGCAGCGAGCAAGAAAACTGTTAATGAGACAGAAAAAACTTGAGGTTTCAGGCACCGGAGTATTCGCATTTTTCGGTTAAGATTCCAGTCGAATATAGCAGAAACCGGCGCGATAGAACAGCGAGGCTGGTTTGAGAATTTCGTCGTCAAGAATGAGCCGGAGACAGTACTGCCAGTACTTGCCCGAAGGTTTATTACGGCGTTAAGACACGGATATCGCCCAAATTCCGATAGTCTTCGGCGTAATCCAAACCGTAGCCCACGACGAATTCGTCGGGGATTTGAAAGCCGATGTACTTCACGTCGACGGGCGCGAGGCGACGTTCCGGCTTGTCGAGCAGAGTAGCAATGGCGAGCGATTTCGGGTGGCGCTGTTCCAGGAGACGCTTCAGGTAGCTCAGCGTGACACCGCTGTCGATAATGTCTTCGACGATCAGGACTTGCTGGCCCTCGATATTGACATCCAGATCGCGCGTAACTTTGACTTGGCCCGAACTGGTTTTTTGATTCCCATAACTGGAAATGGCCATGAACTCAATACGCACCGAGGGGCGCTTTAATTCACGGACGAGATCGGCGACGAAGATAAAGGCCCCTTTTAGAATCGAAACGATGTAAATGGGGCCTTCCGGGTAATCTTGTTCAATTTGCGCGGCCATTTCGCGGACACGCTTTTGAATTTGTTCGGAAGAAATAAGGATTCGATCGGCTGAGCCAGACATGAATCACAATCTTACCGTTGCGCTAAGCCGACGATCCGCGAACTGCCGGTGCCCAGGTGAATGTGCGGCGCGGTGGCCGACCCAGGAACCGCCGCCCGAAAGGCAATATAGGGAATCCGACGGTCTTCCAGAAAGTGCCGCAGCCAGATACCTTCCGGCTCCTCAGGATTTAGGCCGACGTCGATCTTGCCGCGGTGATCGAGCCCCAGCGCGTTATGGGTCATGGTCTGGCCGCGTGCCGTCACCGGCAGCGGATAGTGAAACTGTTGCTCGAATTCGGCGGCTATCGCAACAAAGTCACCCTTGTCGAAGTGGCCGCTGCCATCGAACTTCACCATAGCCTTATGCGAGGTGCCCGATTCCAAGGCCTTTTCCAGGACTTGCTCTTCCTGGGACATCTGACGCTGGATCTCGACCGAGCGAATGCGGTCACGCGCCAAATCGAGCACGTGCCGACGGCTTTCCAGTTCGGTGTTGACCGAAGTCATTTCGGCCTTGGAAATAATACCCATCTCCAACAGCCTTTGGCGCTCGCATACGATTGCAGCTTGGCGGTCAATGCGGCGTTGGGCGGCCGCTAGCATTTGGGCTTGCTGGTCGGCTGTCAGGTCTGTGAGTTTGGTTAAACCAAATAATGTCTCCTTTAAAACGGCCTCGTCGTTAACGTCGGCCAGGCGGAGTTCCGCCTCGTCTAAACTGCTCTTGGGAAGACTACCCTCTCCCACCAATGTTTGGATCCTGGCCACATCTCCACGGGCTCGGTCCACTGATTCGGTCAAAAGCTCGCTTGAAGGAGCTAGGGGGGTCTCGCTTCCGCGCGCAGCTTGGGCACCCAGAACGGTTGCTACCAGAACAGAAGGTAGCGCCACAAACCAGGTGCGTAAAGTTGAGCGTTTACGCATCCTCCTCTATTGTAGTACTCTGGGGCCAGGAGAATAGACGAAAACGAGTCTGCCGCGCCGTTCCCAAACCACCCCGTCCGAGGAAATTCCTAATTGGCTGATGGCTGCCCGCTGTGCCAGCGCCAAAAAGGCGTCGGATATCAAAGTTCTTGATTTGAAAGAAGTTACGTCGTTTACCGACTATTTCGTGATTTGCTCGGTCGCCAACGCCCGGCAAGGACATGCGGTTTGCGACGAGATCGAAGGCGGCCTCAAGGAGATGGGCGAACGGCCCGTCAGCATTGAGGGCTACGATCCAGGCGAATGGATTTTGATGGATTACGGCGATTTCCTGGTCCATATCTTCTCGGTCACAGCGCGTTCATTCTACGATCTGGAACGGCTCTGGCGGCATGCTAAGTCGCTTGATGTTCCAGCCGATTAAACTTTTCGATTGGGTGAACTCTTGACTTCGAAGTGTTAATGCTTCACGCTCTATAATCAAGACATAAGGCGTTACCGATAGGAATGTTGGCACTCACAGACGCCAGTTCTGATGGGTTGAATTAGACCGATGAGCCATCTCGATAATCTGACACCTCGTCACTTTGAAGTACTGCACGCCATTGTGCAGAACTATATTGAGACCGGAGAACCGGTGGCGTCGCGTAGCATTGCCCGGAAATATCCAATGAGCCCCGCGTCCATCCGCAACATGATGGCCGATCTTTTGGAAGAGGGCTATCTGTTCCAGCCGCACACTTCAGCGGGGCGAGTACCGACAGAAACCGCATTCCGCAGTTATGTGAAAACGTTGTTCGGCAGCAGATTGGTGCAGTCGGAACTGGACAGGCTGCAAAGCGAGATCCGCGGCGCTGGCGGCGCAGTGGAAGCGCGGATTGAGCGGTCTTCGAAACTCCTAACTGAAATCACGCGAAACTTCGGTATTGCCGCGGCGATTCCTTCGGGGAACCAGACACTGGATTCCGTTGAGTTGCTGGCGCTGCCTGACCGGCGGATCTTGATGGTGGTGATGACGCGCGACCGAATGGTTCGCAACAAAGTTGTGGAAATGGACGAACACATTTCGCAGGACGACTTGACGTCGATTCGGAACTACATTAACTACAACTTTGGCGGCTGGGTGCTGCCGAGCATTCATCGCGAATTGAAGCGCCGGCTTGAACTGGAAAGTGCGGCTTATGACGCGATTCTGAAACGCGTGCGGCTGTTTTACGCGGAAGGTTTGCTGGATCTCGGTTTGATGCCGGAGATTCATTTTGACGGCGCGGTGAATCTGATTGGGTTGGATTTGCATTTAACGCGCGAGCACATGCGCGAACTGTTCCGAGCCTTGGAAGAGAAGAAGCGAATCCTGCAATTGCTGGAGCAGTTTCTGGAACAGCGCGATGGCGAACTAGCGATTCAAGTTGGACTGTCGGATGTGCATCCCAGCATGAGCGAACTGTCACTGATAGGCGTGCGGTTTGAGTTGGAGAATGGTTTGCGGACACATGTGGCGGTCCTTGGCCCCATGCGGATGAACTACACACGAGCGATTTCGGCCGTTTTGCACGTGGGCCAAGCGTTTCGTGGCGCGGCGCTAATTCAGTAGGGAGAAGAGGCAGGCTGAAGGCCTGCCCCACCCAACTACTTGCGTGACGAGAGCATGTTCAACTCGTGAATTAACGGACGAGCTTCCGCTGGAACCGACATATGGGAGTCGAGGATTTCTCTGTTGGTCAAAGTCTTGCCGTAGAGCTCCTGGTTTGTCTCGGAATCGGTAGAGACTGCGGAGCCACCGATATCGAGACCACCGAACACGCCGCGAGAACGCGAATACGACAGGATCTCGGCGTGCATTTCGGCGTCGGTCATAGCGGAAGAATCGCGTCCGACGGGACCGGCGGCGGCAGACGCTTCGCCACCGATTTGAAACTTATCGCTGAGAAGGTGATCCATACCCGATTTGTTCATGACGAGCATGATGACGTCGGTTTCTTTCACACCGATTAGGAGGCCAAACTTCCCGCCTTCGAGCTTAATTGCACCCGGCGCACTCCAACCAACGCCGCTGGCTTTTCGACAGGTAAAGAATCCGCGACCGTACTGCGCGCCGCCAATGAATCCTCCTGACTTTAAGTTGGGAACGATGACCAAGCAAGAAGCCTTGTTCAACAAATCTTGAGGAATGCCTTTATCGGAGGCGTTCATCATTTCTTTTAAGTCGGCCGTGGCAGCGGTGATCCGCGCTTCGGTAGTTTTCTGTGCAAGGGCCGGCACCGCGCTAAGCAGCGCAGCCAGCATAATTCCTGACAAGGGTCTCATACCCGTTAGATGCTTCTTGCGCAGATGTGTTGCGCAGTGTGACGCGCATGGCGCAAGCAATCTGGAATTCCAACGCCGTCATAGGAATTACCCGCTAGGAATAGTCCCGGGTAATTGGCAAGATGCTGGAAGATGTTCTTAACTCTGGCGCCGTGACCCACCACATATTGAGGCATAGAACTGGGCCACCGATAAAAGGTGTGGAACAGAGGTTGGGCTGTGACACCCATGAACGAGCGAAGATCTTCGCGCACGAGGGTTAAGATTTCTTCTTCTGTGGCGCTAGCGAGTTCCACCGCGCGACGGCCGACGATGAAGCCGCGTATTGCTGCCAGGTTGGGCGGGGTGCGCACGGGCCATTTGGTATTTACCCAAGTGGCCGCAGCTAAGGTTTTGCGTTCGCCGCGCGGGACTAAGAAACCGAACCCGTCGAGTGGATGACCCAAGGAGGCTCGATCATAAACAGCCATCACCAAGATGGCGGAAGAATAGGGAATGCCGGCGAGTTCATCGGCGATGGGTTGGGCGCTAGATTCAAGCAGTTTGGCGTTAACGTGTGCGGGACAACAAAGTACCAAGTCGCGAGCGGACAAAGACTCATTGCCGATGCGGACCTGCCAGGAATCACCGTTCCGCGTGACAGCGGTGGCTTCGCCGTGCACGATGTTCACACGGCCCGCTATGGCGGTTGCCAGTGCATTGGTGAGCGTCTGCATGCCTCCACGGAAGGAGAGAAACAACGAACCGCCCTTGGGCCGCTCACGCAGTTCCTGCTGCACGCCTTTGACTAAGCTGCCGTACTTGCGTTCGTAGCCGAGAAAGCGGGGCAGGACGCTTTCGGCACTGAGATTTTCGGAATCGCCGCCGTAGACGCCGCAGAGAAGCGGTTCAGTGAGATATTCCAAGACTTCGGGGCCGAAGTGTTCGTCNNTTCGTGCTGAATGGCTTTTTTCGCTTCTTCGCTCACGATGTGCGATTGCTGGAGCGCTTCCCAATCACCGGGAACCATCATGATCATGCCTTGCGGCATGGGGAGGAGTTTGCCGTTGCGCACGACGAAGATGCGGCGAGCGGCATCGTTCGAACCGATGATCTGGTCTTTCAAGCCGGGCAATTCTTCCGCGAGTTCGGTGACGGCGGGTTTGGTGGCGATGTAACTATCGGGACCGGCTTCGAGATGGCAGCCGTCAATGACATCGGTCTGGATTAAGCCGCCAGTGCGGTGCGTCTTCTCAATGATGGTGCACGGAATTGCGTAACGGGAAAGATGATAGGCGGTGGCTAATCCGGAAACGCCGCCGCCTACGATGAGAACTCTGTCGACTGCCATAAAAACCTCAACGCTGAAATTCGCGGACCATCTGCACAACGGCTTTGACGTTCTCGACCGGGGTTTCGGGAAGAATGCCGTGGCCGAGATTGACGATGTGGCCAGGCCGGTTGCCGGTGCGGCGCAGCAGATCAATCACTTTGGTCTTTAGCTCCGGCAGAGGCGCGAACAAAGCGATGGGATCGAGATTGCCTTGAATAGCGGAACGGTAACCGATGTCGCTCCAGGCTTGATCGATATTGACGCGCCAATCGACGCCGATGACGTCACCCCCTGCCGCGTGGAGTTCGCGGAAGAAGCCGGCGGTGCCGGTGCCGAAGTGAATGACGGGCACGCTGGCGGAGCGAATACGTTCGATCAAAGCGCGTGAATAGGGCTGGACGTAGCGGACGTAATCGTCGGGGCTGAGCGCGCCGACCCAGCTATCGAAAACTTGAATGGCTTTGGCGCCGCCGCCGATTTGCAGGCTGGCGAAATCGCCGAGGACATCGACCAATTTGCCCATTAAGCGACGCCACATGGTTTCATCAGCGTACATGAGCTTCTTGGTTTTGAGGAAGGTTTTGGAAGGGCCGCCTTCGATCATGTAGCTGGCGAGGGTGAACGGTGCGCCGACAAAGCCGATGACTGGAACGCGGCCAGCTAACGCACGGGTGACGACTTGAATGGACTCGGCGACGTAACCGAGTTCGTCGGTTCGGCTGGTAGAGAGGCCATCGATATCTTCGGGTTCGGTGATAGCGTTTTCAATGCAAGGACCTTCGCCAGCGATGAAGGAAAGCTTGAGACCCATGGGCTCGACGGGGAGCAACAGATCGGCAAAGATGATGGCGGCATCGACGTCGAGGATCTCTACGGGCTGCAGGGTAACTTCGGCAGCCAACTCGGGCTTCTTGCAGATTTCAAGAATGCTGTGTTTGGCGCGGATATCGCGGTAAGACTTCATATAGCGGCCTGCCTGCCGCATGAACCAAACTGGCCGTACGTCGGTGCTTCGCCGACGACAGGCGTCCAGAAATCTCCCGGCGCTTACTTGACCCACACGCATTCATCCCCCACTTTGTTTTCGCACATGAGGACACGAAACTCCTTTGCTTTGTGGATCTCGGTCCACGGCCGTCCAAGAATGTAATACGGTTTCGCCCAGACTTCGCTATCGAGCGTGCGCGGGGCGATGACGGAGACAGCTAAGACGCTGTCGGCTGGGAAGCCGTTACGCGGGTCCATGATATGGCTGTAGAGTTTGCCTTCGGCCCAAAAGAACTTCTCATAGTTGCCGGAGGTTGAGAGTGACTGATTAAGCAGATAGAGTTCGGCGGCATGGCGAGTGGCATCTTTGGGATCGCGAATCTGAACGTACCAACCGCGCGGTTCGTTGGGCGGCGCACCTAAGCCGTATATGCTGCTGCCTCCGCCGGAAACCAGCGCGCTAGTAATTCCGTTCTCTTTCAGCACCCCGACCATCTTATCGACTGCATATCCTTTGCCAACGCCGCCGGGGTCGAGAGCGAGGCCGTCGACGTCAAAGCGAACGGTACTAGCTTGCGAATCGAGAATGACGTGACGATAGCCAACGTGCTGCAAAGCGGCGGCGACTTCGGCGCGATGGGGCAGGCGGCCAGTGCCTTTGTAAAAGCCCCAGACGCGCATTAGAGCGCCGACGGTGATATCGAAGGACCCTTCGCTGCGGCGACTGTAATTGAGACAGGTTGACAGGAGATCAAAGAATTCGCGGGAGACTTTGACTGGATGTTGATAGGCCTGCTGATTGACGAGACTGAGTTCGCTATCGGGGCGGTAATCAGACAGCATGCGATCGAGGCGCTGGGCTTCGTCGAGCGCGGCTTGGGCGGCGGCTTGTAAGGTGCCTGGATTGTCGCCGTAGAGGTCGACGACGTAGGTGGTGCCCATAGCGGGCGCGGTCCGCTCCAAGCGGATTGGCTTGGGTTGCTCAGCGTAGGCACCGAGGCAAGAACAACCGAGGCACACCAGTAGGAACGCGTTTCGCATTTGTGTCAAGTGGCGCGGCAGGTTAGCTTTTGGACTGAGCCTGGTCACGCGGCCGACCGCGGCGCACACGCTTCAGCAAGTGATCCATGCGAGCGTTGATGGCCAGCTTTACGTCTGCTTCGAAATGCAGTTCGGGAATGCGGAACAAGTTGAGGCGCTCGGCCAGTTGATGACGTAAAAAGCGGCGCGCGCCTTCGAGCGCCAAAATGGTGTCTTTCTGTGCGGCCAAATCTGTACCCATATGCAAGCGAACTTGGGCATGGCGCATATCGGGAGAAACTAAAACCTCTGTTACGACGGCATCACCGATTCTTGGATCGGAGAGCTCGTAAGCAATCATTTCACCGAGTTCCTCGCGTAAAGCCTCGGATACTCGTCCAGCCCGGCGATTATCCATGACGCCTCCCTAATTAAGAGTGTACGGCGTCGGATTGGAAAAGCGCTATGGCTGCTTTCTGACTTCTTCGATGAGTTTGTCGAAGAACTTGCGAATCATGGTCTTAGCGGTGGAATCGATGACGCGCTGGCCGAGGGAGGCGATGATGCCGCCGACTTGGATATCGCCATCGTAGTCGAGCGTGGTGCCCTCGTTCGAAGGCTTGAGTTGCAAGAGGCCCTCGCCTTTGACGAAGGCGAACATGAGGTCGCCTTCGACCAGGATTCTGAAGCTGGTGGGGGGATGGGGATCGACGACTTTGATGATGCCGGTGAAGACGCCGGAGAGGGTGGCGACGGAGAGGCGGATGGTGA
This sequence comes from Bryobacterales bacterium, assembly GCA_003169195.1. Taxonomy (GTDB): domain Bacteria; phylum Acidobacteriota; class Terriglobia; order Bryobacterales; family Bryobacteraceae; genus Bog-105. The sequence continues at coordinate 388 of PMQB01000118.1, read as the reverse complement.
CGGCGTATTCGTCGGGGCCGATTTGTTCGAGGCTTTCAAAATCGGGCAGGCAGCGGACGGAGATGGCAGGGTCTTGCAGGGAACGGTAGGTTTTTTCGCAACTGAAGGGGAGGAAGTGGGAGCCGAGGATTCTCAATGATGCCTCGAAAGAGCGCGACCGGGAGGTCGCGCGCAGGCCAGGAGGCCCGCCCTAGTGTGCCCAGCATGGGCAGA
>PMQB01000118.1:0-154 GCA_003169195.1 Bryobacterales bacterium | reverse complement strand
GGAGCGGCGGCATCGAAGACGTCGTAACAATTGACCCAGACTGTACCGGCGCGGACGTTGTTGGCGATGGCGTGGGCCTTGCCAATGTCGCGGGTCCAAACGGCGGCTGCCAGACCGTAGATGGTGTTGTTAGCGCGTTGGATGACTTCTTCGA
>PMQB01000419.1 GCA_003169195.1 Bryobacterales bacterium | reverse complement strand
AGATGCACTGTCTAAGGCGTTGGCTTTCATGATCAGGATCGAAACAGAGCAGACGGACACGCAATTGACATTTAAGGTCGCTGGGAAACTATGCGGCAATAGCGTGGAGGCACTGGCCGAATGCTGGCGCCTTTCGGGACGCGATCGATCCACCCAGTTCGTTGACCTGAGTGACGTGATCTCAATAGATAAAGCCGGCTGGCGTTTGCTGCGGCACATGCATCGCCAAGGCGTGGAAGTCTCAGCAAAGGGTTTGGCCACGCAAACCATATTGGATGAGCTTTTGGACAAAGGGGGGTGCTCATGACACTGAAGAGGAATCAGAAATCGGCCTCTTGGCTGCTCGCGCTAACAATGCTTTCCACCTTGCACGCGGCGGAATTGCAGCCGGAGACGTTAAGCAGTTGGGACCGCTATATCCAAGCGGCGGATGGGGCCATGCACGCGCGTCTCCTGCCGGGCCACAAGTTTCTATGGATCGATGAGGCGCCCGACAGGCGTCAGCAGCTTCGCCAAGGGGAGATTCTCGCCAGCAATTACGAAGGATCTGCCGAAAAGGTTCCCTCCGGATTGATTCATCATTGGATTGGTGCGGCCTTCTTTCCCAATACCAAGATGGACGACGTTCTCGGAGTAGTACGCGACTATTCGCGCTACAAGGATTACTACAACCCCAGCGTCATCGATTCCCACACCATTCAGCAAACGGCCGACACCGACCGCTTTTCCATGCTGCTCATGAACAAAGCGTTCTTTCTGAAAACGGCGTTAGCCGGTGAATATCGATCTGTCTACGCCCAAGCCGGCAATAAGCGGTGGTATGGCATCGCTTCCAGCGTTCGCATGCAGGAAGTGGAAGATTACGGCGGTGCCGGTGAACATAAACTCCCTTCTGATCAAGGCAGCGGCTATATCTGGCGTATGCACAGCATCACTCGCTTCGAAGAGGCCGACGGCGGCGTTTATGTGGAGATGGAAACCGTTGCATTAAGCCGCGACATTCCAGCCGCCCTTCGTTGGATGGTCAATCCAATCGTTCGGCGAGTGGCGCGCGGAGCTATGCTGACCTCCCTCCGGCAAACGATGGATGCTGTGAGTTCTGCGGGCCAAATGGCTGCCGCCAAACGGCCGGTTGTGGTTCCAAGCGCAGCATCGGGGTTCGTCCAGTCATCATTCCAACATTGAGCATCGACAAAGATTCCGGCAGATTTCTGAAGCCTGTACGTTGCCTGCGCATCAAGTAATGTAGGTCACGATGATCGTTGAAACCGCAGCGAGGCCGGCAACGGCATCTACCGTTCATGCCCGCTACGAAGCGCTGTTACGCCTCTCCAGCACGTTGCGGGCTCATCGCGATACCGAAGAGTTATTTCGCTTGCTGGTTGCTGAATTGCGCGGCGTCATCGACTTTGACCTTCTGGGCTGCTCTCACTACGATCCGGCGAAAGGACAATGGGCGTTCTGTTTAATCGAAAGCCCCGGTGGCCGCGTGCCCAAAGAGACCTTTGGATGCGAAGAAACTCCGGAAGGTTGGGTCAACGAATACCAAGAGCCCTTGGTGATTCCTTTCACAGATGAGGAGCCACGTTTCCCCCGCTTAATGCAGCTATTGAGGAACGAGGGAATTCGCTCCGTCTGCGCCCTTCCCTTGCGAACGGCACATCACCAAATGGGCTGCTTCGCCGTAGGCAGCCAACAGCCTGACGCTTATTCTCCCGCAGAAGTGGAATTTCTTTCGCTCGTGGCCGACGGTGTGGCGTTCGCCATGGATGACGCCTTCCACTTTGAGACCTTGCAGCGGGAAAAAGACCGGCTCAAAATGTTGCTTGACCTGAGTAACACTATTACTTCGAACCTCGACCTGCCTCAGTTGCTGCGGGCTATCTCGGGCAGCATCCGAGCCATCATGCGATCCAAAGGGGCTGCCGTTGCCTTGCTCGACGAATCGACCAATCAGTTGCGCTTGACCGCAATCGATTTTCCCCAAAATGATGGGCACCTTGCCGAGGGCGAAATTATCCCTGACGATTCGCCATCCGTACAATCCGTACGCACCGGTGAGCCGGTAGTTTGCGAGTTGCCAGGCGCTCACGAGCACGGCAAGATCATTTGCCATGTACCTCTGATAAGTCGGAATCGCGCCCTGGGAGTCCTCGGAGTTGGACGAAGTTATACCTTTACGCCCGATGATGTGGCGTTTCTGCAACAAGTGGCGGCGCAGGTGTCCATCGCCGTGGAGAATGCCCTCGCTTACGGTAAGATTGCCCAACTCACTGACAAGTTATCGCGCGAAAAGTTGTATCTCGAAGACGAGATCCGCACGGAGTTGAACTTCGAGGAGATCGTAGGCAAGAGTAGCTCCCTTCGAGCCATTCTGCAGCAAGTGGAAACCGTCGCGCCTACAGACTCGACAGTACTAATCTACGGCGAGACAGGCACGGGAAAAGAACTCATTGCGCGTGCCATTCACGATCTGAGTTCGCGCTCGAAAAGCGCCTTCGTCAAGCTAAACTGTGCCGCCATTCCGACAGGCTTGTTAGAGAGTGAGATGTTCGGGCATGAGCGCGGAGCCTTCACCGGCGCGGTTGCGCAGCGCATCGGGCGCTTCGAACTCGCCAGCCGCGGTACGGTCTTTTTAGATGAAATTGGCGAAATCCCTCTGGAACTCCAACCAAAGCTGCTGCGCGTGTTACAAGAACGTGAATTTGAGCGGCTGGGCAGTTCGCGGACACTGAAGAGCGACGCTCGTCTGATCGCCGCCACCAATCGTAATCTGGCGGATATGGTCAAAGACCAGCACTTCCGTGCCGACCTGTTTTACCGCCTCAACGTATTCCCCATTCAGCTACCTTCTCTGCGTGAACGTCGCGATGATATTCCGCTGTTAGTCCGCCACTTTGTTCAGCAATTTGCGCGACGGATGAATCGCGCCATCGATACCATCCCATCGGAGACAATGAGCGTGCTGGTTTCCTATCATTGGCCCGGCAATATTCGCGAGTTACAGAACCTGATGGAGCGGGCAGTCATTCTTTCGAACGGACCCATTCTCAAGGTGCCGCTGAATGACCTCCAATCGCAGCAGCCCACCACGACTCCTACCTCCAGTGGCAAGTTCGAAACCCTGGAGGATGTCGAGCGCAGACACATCCTTGAGACTCTGCACGCTACCGACTGGATTGTCGCGGGGCCGAACGGCGCTGCGCAACGTCTCGGACTGAAGCGCAGCACCTTGCAGGTACGGATGCAAAAGATGGGCATCCGCAGAGCACGCGCCGCCGAGTAATTGGCAAATGCCAACCCATCGGCACTTCCGCACTAACGCTTCCTTGTAGATACACAGTTTCCGGGTGGCCATCGAATTGCACCTTAACCAAAAGGAGCATTTTGATGTCTTACACGAAGAACGTTGTGCCAGCGCTGTGTTCCGTTTTCACCTTATCGCTATTTTCGTCATTGTCATATGGCCAGCTCATCACACCAGGTGAAACCAGTGAAAGTGCCCCCGCTACGGAAAGCAAGCGGCTCTTCGGTATTGTGCCGAACTATCGCACCTCTCCCAGTCTAGATACCTATGAGCCAATCAGCACTCGGGAAAAGTTCAAGGTAGCCTCCGAAGATGCCTTTGATCGCGGCACCATCGGCCTCGCAGCCATCTTTGGCGCAGAGAGTCAACTCACGGCTTCGAACAAGGCCTTTGGCCAAGGAGGCGCGGGTTTCGGCAGGTACTTCGGATCAGCCTACGGCGACTTGGTTGTTGGCGACTTCATGACTGAGGGAGTCTTCCCTACCCTCCTCCATCAGGATCCCCGCTATTTTCGGCAGGGCACCGGTAGCGGAATGTCAAGGTTACGTTATGCCGCCGGACAGATTTTCTGGACCCATCGCGATTCCGGAGGCACTCAATTGAACTACTCGGAATTGTTAGGCAATTCGGTCGCGGTAGCTATCTCAAATGCCTATTATGTGGATAATCGAACAGCCTCCGACAATGTATCGAAGCTAGGCATGCAGCTAGGCGTCGATATGGCCGCCAACATACTCAAAGAATTCTGGCCCGACCTCGAACGCAAGTTTAAACACAAACACGAAAGATGAACCTCAGACTGATCGTCCTCTTTTCACTCGTGAGTTTGACCGCAAAAAGCGCGGCTCCTAGATCAGACCTGGAGATAGGAAAGGCGCAGTACGAAGCGGGAGAATTCAAGCAAGCAGTCGGACATTTCCACCTCGCGTTAAAAGCGAACCCGCTCGATACCGACTCTTACTATTGGATTGGCCTTTCCGAACAAGCGCTCGCTGATATTGCCGTTCCCTTTTCAGCCAGACACTATTCAAACGCTCGCGTCAACCTTATAATTGCCACTCGGCTTTCGCCTCAAAGACGCGATTGCCGCAGGGCACTCTTCAATCTTCTTTTGGATTCTCCCATGTCTTCCAGGAGCGCTCTTCAGCAGGCCGCTACCTTGTTGCGCGAAGTCTCACCAAACGATCTCGAATACGAGTCGATGCGCCAGCAGTGGGAGCAGGCGCTGAAACAAAACACGGCGGCGGAAGATCGAGTCGAAAAGCTTCTCTTGTTTGTTCCTCAGTCGCTCATCTCCATCCGCCACTCACCGGTAGTGTCGCCATCGTTGGCTATTGCCGGCAGTACGGCGCCACAGAATCACCGTTGCGTTGCAGGGACTGAGCTTAGCATATGGCGCTGAACGTGCATCTCCAATCGTGCAGCGTGTTACCGCACGCTAAGAATAATTCAGTAAAAGTAAGGACCAATTTCATGTTTAGAAATTCAATAGCTATCTCTGTTTTGTTGGGAGCCGTTTCACTAGCAGCGCCCGCCTTTTCCCAGGAGGATAACGCTGGCCGAAACGAGGTATCAGTCCAGGCCTTTGGCAGTTTTGTAAACAGCACCACCGATCATGGCGTCCAAAACAAAGCCACCAACAGTGGCGGCGTTCTAGGCTCATATCGTTTCTTCTTCAACACTCACAATGGCGTCGAAGCCAACTATGGCTATTCGCTGAACACACAAACCTATGGCCTTAGCAACGGAGTCTTCGGTGTCAAGAACTATTCGCACGAGGTCTCCGCTGCCTATATATTCCGTGTTCCGCTGCGGCACTTCACGCCCTTTGCCCTAGCCGGTGCGGGCGGCTTGATTTTCGATCCAAAGGACTTCGTGGGAGTTAGTTCGCAAGCCCGCGCCGCGTTCGTTTATGGAGGCGGAGCCGATTTCAACTTCTCAAGACACGTCTTCATGCGCGCCGAATATCGCGGCTTCGTCTATAACTCGCCAACCTATGACTTAAGCTCACTGTCCGGCCTCGACCGTACCACACACCGCGCCGAACCATCCATCGGGTTTGGCTATCGATTCTAAGAACGCAGTCATCGGCAACGAGAGGAGTGAGTCAACAAATGTTGTGCGAAGCGCGTACACAATTACTGAATGAGTTGAGTCGTGCCGTAACGGCCTACAACCAGGCCGTCGGACAACTCAACACCCTCGATGGCTC
>PMQB01000120.1 GCA_003169195.1 Bryobacterales bacterium | reverse complement strand
CGCTAGTGGAAACTACGGCCACCGCCGTTACCGGTATAGTGGATCAGGCCACTGTGAAAGATCTTCCTCTGAACGGCCGTGATTTCCGTCAGATTCTAAAACTAACGCCCGGTGTAAGCAACACCACGGGGCCCACCTCCGCCAACGGTAGCCGCACGCGCGGCAACAATTACGAAATCGACGGCGCCGACAATAACGATGGCTTTCAAAATTTCGCCTCGGTCAACCAAGGCGGCGTCGCGGGCATTCCCGGCGTCGTTCTGCCCGTTGACGCCATCGATCAATTTTCTGTCTCCACCGGTGGCACCGCAGAGGCTGGCCGAAATGGCAGCGCCTCAATTAATATTGCTATCAAATCCGGCACCAATCAATTTCACGGCACGGCATTTGAATTTCTCCGCAACGAAGATCTCTCCGCCAATAGCCCATTTGCAGCAGCCGGCTCGGCAAAACGCGAGATCCGCAACAATCAGCCGGGCTTCTCTCTCGGCGGTCCCATTTTTCACAATCACACGTTCTTCTTCGTATCGGGCGAAGCGCAAGATGCAATTGCGGGAAATTCCACTTCCGTTACTACTCCGTCAACGGCATGGGTGGCACAGGCTCGGCAGGTTTTGGCCAAATATGGTGTGGCAGTCAATCCTGTTTCACTCGGGATTTTGACGTTCTACCCGGCGAGCGCCTTAAATGGTCCCGCCACTGGCAATAACTACACCGGAACCGATCCAAGCAACTACATCAGCTACAACGGCATCATCAAGGTGGATCACCAAATCAACTCTCGCAACAATCTGGCCGTCCGCTACTTTGGCGGCACAGGATCGCAAACCGCCCTCGTCAGCAATTCCGCTCCCTATTTGGCCTATTATCAGGTCGCCCCCATCCATGTCCACAATTACTCGGTCGTGCTAAATAGCGTCATTACTCCCAGATTAGTCAACCAGTTAGTTCTCGGTGTCAACTACTTCAAACAGATCTTCAATGACGAGAACACAAGCATCAATCCGGCCGCTATTGGCTTGAACACTGGCGTCACGGATCCAGCTCTGAGCGGAGCGCCGACTATCAACATCTCAGGATTCGCCATCGTAGGCGCAACCCAACCCACCGGCCGTGTCGATACCGTGGGGCATGCCACCGACACCTTCTCCTACACAATCGGCAAGCATCAGATCAAGTTTGGCGGTGAGTTCCGGCGCGCTGCTTACGATATCTTCTATCGTTCCAACCAGCGCGGCACTTTCAATTTTGACGGAACGCAAGGGCCCTGGGCCAAAGATCCAACGGTGTCCTCCGCGCTGAGAGCTCTGTCCGACTTTTTAGCTGGCGACGTGAGCGCCACCAGCGGCGCAACGATTGCCAGAGGCAACTTGGAACAAGGTTTTCGCGAGAACTCCTGGGCCGGCTACTTTCACGACACTTACCAGCTTTCTTCCCACTTGAGCCTGAACGCCGGCGTTCGCTGGGATCATTTTTCCCCCCTGGGAGACGTTGCCAATAGCTTGACTACGTTCCTTCCTAGCCAAGGATTGGTCACGGTTGGGCCTAAAGATACTCTCTCCTCGCTCTATCCCTCAAGTTGGAAAAACTTTGCGCCGCGCGCTGGTTTTGCCTTCACTCCGGGTTCCGACAGTAAAACGGTCATCAGGGGCGGATACGGCATTTACTACGACACGCCAGCCGTAGCTTACTTCACGGCGAACACGCCTGGCAACGGTGGTGCGTCGGGCATACAAGGAAATCCCGACGGCTCATCTCCAGTGTTCAATCTTACACGAACCGCGTTTACCCTCGTTTCCGACGTGCCCGTCTTCAGTTCAACAGCTAAACCGCCGTATGGCGCATTCAGTGTCAATCAGAATTTCCGGATTGGTTACATCCAGAATTTCAATCTCAACATCCAGCGCCAACTAACCTCTAGCACAGTTTTACAAGCCGGTTACGTGGGTAGTTTAGGCGTTGCTCTTCCTGTTACTTTAGATATCAATGCTGCCGTGCCCGGCTCAGGATCGGTTCAGTCACGACGTCCTTACAATAGCTTGTATCCCACACTAGGCGCCATCAATGAATTGCAGAGCATCGCTAATTCCAATTATGACTCTTTGCAGGTCAGCCTGAACCAGCAAGTGTGGAAGGGGCTCACGGCCAGAATCGTTTACACTTGGTCTCACGCTATCGACGATGCTTCCGATGCTCGTTCGGCCATACCGGCCAACAGTTATAACCTGGCGAACGAACGTGGCAACTCCAGTTATGACATCCGCCACAACTTCGTTACTTTTGTGAGTTATGCTCTGCCCACCGCACGGTGGATTCCCCATGTGATTGGCCAAGGGTGGCAATTGAACACGCTGATCACGGCGCAAACCGGTGCCCCATTCAATATCACGGCCGGGACCAATCCCAGTGGCAGCGGAGACGGGACAGATCGCGTGAATCTTATTGGCAATCCCTTCCCAGTAACATCCACAAGATCGGGAACGAGCATTGTCTATTTGAATAAGGCAGCCTTTTCGGCGCCTGCTGCAGGTACCTATGGGAACCTGGGACGCAATGCTATTTATGGTCCCGGCTTCTTCTCAGTTGACCCGTCGCTCTTCAAAACGTTCCGGCTTACCGAACGTTTCTCTCTCCAATTCAGAGCAGAGATGTTTAATGCCTTGAATTGGGCCAATTTGGCTAACCCGACGGCCACTCTCACTTCAGCGTCATTCGGGCTAATTGGCAACACCAAGAACGGCTCAATTGCCCCAGGCTTAGGATTTGGCGAGCCGCGCAATACGCAACTGGCGCTAAAGCTTATCTTTTAAGCACGTATTCATGCGGGCTTCACCATGAGTGCAAGCCCGCATGAACGAAAGCTCCCGATCTTAACCGGCAGCAGCTTTCTTTGCCGGCTGCGCGGTCGTCCGTAGATAAGGTTTCACCGTCGTATATCCCGGAAACACTGACTTCGCTTCTTCGTCACTGACGGCACCGGTAATAATCACATCGCCGCCCTGCTGCCAGTTGGCCGGAGTCGCCACCTTGTGCTGTGCAGTCAGTTGCAAGGAATCCAGCACGCGAATGATCTCATCGAAGTTGCGGCCTGTGGTCATGGGATAGGCAAGCGTGAGCTTGATCCGCTTGTCTGGCCCGATCACAAACACCGTGCGAACCGGCGCATTCAGCGCTGGCGTACGCCCTTCACTGCTATCGCCCGCATCGGCGGGCAGCATGTCATACAACTTCGCAATCTTGAGCTCTGGATCGCCAATCAGCGGATAGTTCACTTTGTTGCCGCTGACGTCTTGAATATCCTGACTCCAGCGCGTGTGACTCGACACTGAATCTACACTCAGCCCGATCACCTTGGCGCCGCGATTAGCGAACTCTGTTTCAAGACCTGCAACCGCACCGAGTTCAGTAGTACAAACGGGAGTGAAATCTTTGGGATGAGAAAAAAGGACCGCCCAGTTATCGCCAATCCACTCATGGAAGCGGATTGTGCCTTGTGTTGTTTCGGCGGTGAAATCAGGAGCAACTTCATTAATGCGAAGAGACATATTTGAACCCTTTCGTTGAGTTAGTAAAACTTAAATGAAACAACCAATCGTGTCACCGAAGCCCTGCTCAACACGGCCATCCGGCCAAACGACAATCGGAACCAGTTGTCCCAAGCGGCGCGCTTCATCGAGTACAGTCTGACTTAGTTCCACGCGGCGTTCCTCGTAAATCACCTGTTCGGCATCCCATTTTCGAAGCAGTTTCATGCAAGCATCACAGCCGCGTATCGTGTAAACAATGGGACTAGCGGTGCCTGTCTCAGCTGGCATTTGGGATCCCCACGGCCGTCGCCAAACTTTCGCGGATTTCAGCGATAGCATCTTTCCGCCATTGCGTGGAATGCGGTTGAATCCTCGCAATCACTTCACGCAGGAATGCAGTCCTCTCTGGATCTACCAGCGTGCCGAAGGTTGCCGTTTCGGGAAGCTTGAGCTGCGCTCTCACTTCATCCATTGCGCTCGTGAGCCCGGCATGGGCGCTGGCGGAGCGCTCTGTGAAATGCGTAATCTGCTGCAGATCGGCGGTATAGAAAGCGAAGACAGGAATAGCTCGTGATTTGCCGTTGTTGGACAGGAACTCATCCATAATGTCAGGATTTTGGTCTCTCAAGAAAATCCGCAAATCCGCACTAGTGGCTTCGGCGATCCTTGCCACTGTAGGAAGTTCGCGGTAGACGTCACCACACCATGCTTCTGCCAAGGCGAGGATCTTTTTCGGTCCCTGCGGCAGCGCGGCGGCCTTACGGAAGAAGGCTAAGTCGCCCTCCGTCAGCGGCACGCTTTGGTAGGACTCGTTGAATTTATCGTGATTAATGGTCGCTTGTGCCAGGAAATCAGAATAGCTGAGGCCCTGGACAAACCGAGCCGGCGTGACAATCGTCGTTGCATGTACCATACTCTATCGATTTAGAGTAGTATTTCGCAGTTCTCGATTCCCT
>PMQB01000001.1 GCA_003169195.1 Bryobacterales bacterium | reverse complement strand
CTTTCCATCCCAGCTTTTGATGGCGCAGGCCAAACGCATATCCATCGGCGGTGGGAATGAGCGCACCCGTTGAGGTCTGCTTGCCGCCTTTCGAAATGGCATAGTTAAACCATCCGGCCCACAGACCCGCGGGACCTTTGACGTCGTACAGACGCACGTCAATGTTACTCTTGGCGTAGGTTCCGTATTGGGTAACAATGTCTGGGCGCGCGCCGGCAAGGAATGCGACTGCCACCTTGCCGAGACCTACATTCAGATCCTCTACACCCGCGCCATAACCGCTCATGTCGAGAATGTAGAAATCGTCAATCTCGATATGCTGGCGGCGATAGTATCTTTCGCCCGCCCAGAACTTGGCGTCTGGCTGACTATCCAATACATTGCCGGCCTGGACGAAGGCCTCGCGCAGGCGGAAAGTATCGCCGCCGACCGCACCCGGGAAAGTCGCGTAGGTGTTGGCGTTGGTGGTGTCGGCTTCCACCAACACCTCGGTCTTGATCCATGCCTTGTCGGTGTTATGGTCCGGATTCAGCCAGTTATTCACAAAGATGAATTCTCCATAGGTCTCGGCTTCATTTCCAAGGCGGTATTTGGCGCCCGCTCCAGGAGCTTCAAACGCGACTTGCTGGCCTCCAACACCGTTTAGACCGTAGCCGGAACGTAGGTATCCATGAAATTCAAAAGCGCTCGCTCCTTGCTCCAAATTCGCGATCTTTTCGTCAGCTTCCTGTAGGAGGTCATACGTTGGCTCCGAAGCCACCTTGCCCTGATACTGTGCCCCCACACCGTTGGGTGATCCAAGGAGAACCTTTTTGGCTGCCTCGGCCGCCAGATCCGCAGCCGATACAGTCCCTTGTTTGGCTTTGATCGCCTCCTGCTCACGCGCCTGTTTCTCTTGGATGGCCTTCTGATCCTGAATCTGTTTTTCCAGGGCGGCAATGCGTTGCTCAAGATCGTGTGTCGTCTGAACGTACTGCTGTTTCAGCTGCTGGAGCTGCTGTTCTAATTGGTCAGCGGCCTGCTGTTGTCCAGCAGCATCAAGAGTTCCGATGCAAACTGCCACAACGCACAATGGCCGGATACTCCAGTTCGGACGACGAACTAAATAGGCATTCATGTAAGTAGCCAATTTCAAGCTCCTTCCGAGAGCAGTTGTACGGCCAATTGCTATATCACTATTAAGCAGTTGCGAACTTATGCCTCGCAATAACAATGACCCGACCGCTTTTCGTCGCTTGACCTAATACGGTCACTCAGCTAAGACGTTGCAGAGCGAAGGCATAGGCACCAATGGCCACGGCTTGAGTGGTACCCAACCGAGAAATCCCGATTGCAGTTCTCGGCTGCGGATCGTATTGAATCAGGCGCGTCGATCCTGGAACACGAATTTCTCGCATCTCGCCCTTCAGGAAGAGTTCTCGCTGCCGTGGATCTTCCAGATTGAAGGCGTGCACACACATGCGATGCTGCCCAGAATCAAACAGACCGTTGACCGAGTCGAACAGCGAGGGTAAAAATAGCGGGTGAGCCGCCGAGATGCCCCCACCCACAACCCCCAGACCATCGACCAGAGTTAGGGCCTGAGCCATCACATCTCCAACGACTTCGCCTAAGCGGCGAAAGGATTCAACAGCAGCCGCTCGATTTCCCGGTGCCAGCCCCATTCCAATATCGAAAATGGTCTCTGGCTCCGGTGCTTGGCAAGTGGGGCATCCAGAACATTCCAAATACGCCCTTTGAACCGCACGAATGCTGGCACCTTCTTCGGCATCGAGGCCCGGCTGAATTTTGTTCCGTGATAACCATGCTTGCGCAGCGATGGAATTGTCGCCAATGAACATTTCTCCGTTGCGACTTATGCCGCCTCCCAAGCCAGTGCCGAGCGTTAATCCGAACAAGTTGGAGTAGCGCTTGGGACTTCCTGACTGTTGAAGCATGTCGTTCACATATGGGAGAAAACCCGCAATGGCTTCTCCGTATACAAAAAGGCCGCCATCACTATTGATATGAACGGGGATGCCGAACTTATCTTCCAGCATGGGACCAAGCGCCACACCGCCGCGAAACGCCGGCAAGTTGCCAAGATCTCCGATGATGCCTCGCGGATAGTCGGCCGGACCGGGAAAGGAGAAGCTAATGGCCACCGGAAGTGCTGGCAGAGATTTCTTCACTTCCTGAAAGCCGTGAACAATCTCACGCAGGCAGCCATCGAGGTCCGTCGCCGCAGTTCGCAAACTAAACGGAGCGATCAGCTTGTTGCCATGAACGGCAGAGAATCTCAAGCTTGTGCCCCCTGCATCAAGGGTCATTACGATTCGCGGGTCTTCTTCGAAGGAAGTCGCCATAGCGCAACTACCTCGTCCTAAGCGGCCGCAAGTACCGATTCGTCCATCTCAAAAGATGGCACGATTCGCTCGCGATCGGCAGCTTCCTGGCAGACGATGCAAAATGGAGCAGACGGNNATACGGCGCAGTGCGTCGCCAACCTCACGCAACCGCCTGAAATTGCGCTCAAGGCTTCCAATGGCATAATCCCGATCAGAGGCTTGCTGGATTCGATCAAGATCGTCTGACGTTGCTTCGATTTCGATCGGCTGCGCTCTATTTGCGTTTTGTAATTCTTTTAACTTTGCTTCCAGGGTATTCCGGAAAGCGTTCGTTTCTGTTTTTGTCATTAGCGTGCTACTAATCCTTTCAAACCGTCTAGCATTTCCTTCTCTGTCTCCGGTAGCCAATAGGGCGGCCGTCCATAGTGAAAGTACAGGGCATTCTCAAACTTTCGCGTGATTGGAACATCTTCCTCGTATTCAGGCGCGGTCTGGATGGCCTCACGAGAGAGTTCGGTATAGACCTTCGAATTCGTCCAACTCACTTTGTCAATCCAGGCCGGCGAAACCAGCACCTTCTTGCCGGGCCACCAATTGCGGGTTGCGACTTCGATGTAGCGGATAGCCCATGCCTGATCATCGACATGGAACTCATCTACGTGGCCAATCTCACCATCACAAGCTTCAATGTGAAATCCGATCGTCGTTTCGGCACTCCGCAGACGGGAATCGGGCGACTCGCCGCGAATCCGATTCGCTAACGCTTCTTCAGCTTCGGTGGGCCTATTAACTAGGCCTGCAGGGTAGAATGCTGGACCCCAAAGATGCGGCCCTTCCCAATAAAAGGGATAACCGTAGTAACCGAGATAGGCGGCCTCGTGCTGGCGCGAAACAGGAAGATGAGTGTCAATAGTAGGACTCGCAGCAACTTGTTTCTGAGTGAGAGAAACATCCAAACGGTTCGCCGCCCAATCTATATTGATAATGGACATGGGCGATATCAACACTGGCTTACCACCAAGCCAGCCACCCGTTTCAACCGTGAGGTAACGGATAGCCCAAGTCTCATCGTCAAAATAGAACTGATCGACAACTCCAAGCTGACCGTCCGAAGCATGTATCAAAAGGCCCGTCAAATCTGCAATTTTCCTTAACATCGTTTGCCCTCCAGAGCAAGGTTTGTTACAAAATCAATTTAGCTTGCTGCCACAGCCGCCACGTCGGGCGAATGCAATGTCACATTAATAGGCCAAGTGCCGGCAATGATGCCGCGCGCCTTTTCCACGTCCAATGCCGTGCCGTGAACCATGAGCAAATATTTGTTGGCCTTCACCGCCATTTCATACTTAACAACGCTGTTTTTCGGAATACCCATGCCATACAATCCCGCACCGATAACACTTAATCCACCCAGGACGGCCGCGCCTTCTAAAGCGCCGACGATCCACGCAACCAGAGGCCCAGCCACCAGCACCGGCCCTATGCCTGGAATCGCAAAGAACCCTGAACCGATGAGCAATCCCCAACAGCCGCCCCAAAAAGCACCCGTCTTGCCCCAGTACTTCATGCGATCGTCGTTGTTGTAATAACCAACGACCTGCTGGTCGCTATGAGAGTCCTTGGCGACGATCGAAAGGCTTCGCATGTCGATGCCGGCACGTTGCAGTTCCTTTACAGCTTCTTCCGCTCCGCTGTGTGTGCCATAGATCGCCAATACTCCATTTAGTTCAGACATCCCGATCTCCTTTACTTTCGCGGCGGTCAAGTCTTGTGGTCAGGTACTGCACGCCGAAGACCAATCGCGTCCGATGGGGGCCAGAGGCAACGGGGGGATTTGGAATAACCGCCTACGGTCACGTGACCAAATGTCGTCGATTCACGACTTTCCAAACTAAGTAATGCACACATAAACCTTCCATTGGTGTGTGCCGTGCACAGGAGACGTAAGGAATCCAGATGCCGACCCAACTTTTAGCGGTGCCAACCAGAAAAGACGCGCACGTGAGCAAAACGCCGCTGTATCCCCTTCGCTTCGAGCCTATTTATCAATACCGGCTCTGGGGTGGGCGGCAACTAAGCAGCCTGTTAACGGCGCCACTCCCGGCGGGTCCGATTGGCGAAGCTTGGATCCTCAGTGACCGGGACGAACATGCAAGCCGAGTCGCAAATGGAAATTTCAAGGGGAAGACTATCAGCCAGTTGCTGGAGGAGTTTCCCGAACAACTTATGGGAAAGTTGGCGCACCGCTTCCGTCGATTCCCTTTACTCTTGAAGTTCCTCGACGCACGTCAGAAGCTATCGGTGCAGGTGCATCCCTCAGATACGCAAACGAGTTTGCTTCCGCCTGGCGAAACAGGAAAGACCGAAGCTTGGGTCGTTCTGGAGACAGGCAAAGAGAGCCACATCTATGCCGGTTTGAAGGCGAACACCACATTGCAAGAGCTAAGCACGGCGGTACTCAATGGAACAGTCGCTGAACAGCTACGTTGCGTGATTCCGAAAGTGGGGGACGCCTTTTTTATACCGGCAGGAACCGTTCACACGTTGGGCGATGTTGTGGTGTTCGAGGTTCAGGAGAACAGCGATGTCACTTTCCGGTTGTACGATTGGGACCACATCGACAGCAAGACAGGGAAGCCGCGGCCATTGCAGGTGGAACACGCGCTCGCTTCTGTCGACTTTGCGGAGAGTTCGGCTGGTCTAGTGACGCCCATAGTAGAAACGACTGCGCACGTTAGCCGCGAACTACTCTTCAAGAACGATTACTTCTGGCTGTGGCGCCTTCGAGGGCAATCGCCTTTCACAGTAGGCGCCGAAGGTGTGCCTCGCATTGTGCTGTGTATTGATGGTGCGGGCCAGATTGTGCATGGAGGAGTCACTCACGCTGTGGGTAAAGGCGATGTCTTTCTCTTGCCGGCCGAGATTGGAGTCTCCGCTTTTCAACCGCGCGGCGGCGTGACACTTCTGGAGATTGCGATACCGGATGCCGAGGTTCAGAACTAGTGAAAAAACTAATTGTATACGACCTGGATGGCACACTCGCCGAAAGCAAATCGTCTGTTGACGCCAAAATGGCAGAACTCTTACACGACCTTCTGGGCGTGGTAAAGGTGGCTGTCATTTCCGGAGGCGATTGGCCACAGTTTGAAAAACAAGTACTTTCCCATCTTCCGAAAGATGAACGGCTGGCCAACCTCTCTCTTCTTCCGACGTGCGGGACCAAGTTTTTCCGCTACACGGGCGAATGGAAAAAACTCTATTCAGAAGACTTTACGGCAGACCAGAAGACGAAGATTATCGCTTCTCTGAAACACGCTGTTGATAAGGCGGGTTTCAAGGTTGAAAAGACGTGGGGCGAAGTGATTGAAGATCGCGGAAGCCAAATCACGTTTTCGGCGCTAGGACAGCAGGCGCCGCTGGAAGAAAAGAATAAATGGGACCACGATTACGCGAAGCGGAAAAAGATCAAAGCAATTCTTGATCCTATGATTCCCGACTTTTCGGTCCGACTGGGTGGCGCCACCTCTATTGATGTCACAAAGCCTGGCATAGACAAAGCCTACGGAATTAGAAAGCTTCGTGACCTGTTGGGAATCACCATCAAGGAAATGGTTTACATAGGTGACGCTCTATTTGCGGGAGGAAACGACTATCCCGCCGAGGAAGCCGGCGTCATTTCGATCCCGGTACGTGGTCCTAATGAGACCAAACCTGTCACTGAAGCGATCATCGCGTGTCTAGATGGAAGCTTCCAGGAATGATCGCCCAGGAGATCGCAGCTAGCGGACTTAAGCTGAAGCGTTTGGGAATGCTGATGGAACCTCAGCCTGGCAATCCCCAAGAAGCGGAAGGTGTTCTCAATCCGGCCGCCTCTCGTGGTCCAGATGGTGAGCTCTACCTCTTTCCCCGGCTTACTGCAAAAGGCAACTACTCGCGCATTGGTATTGCTAGAGTGCTCTTCAATGCAGACGGAGATCCTGAAGGAGTTGAGCGGCTGGGTATTGCGTTGGAGCCTGAAGCCGACTACGAAAAGCGCCCGGATGGTGGCGGATGCGAGGATCCGCGAATTACTTTCGTAGAACCGCTGCAGCGCTACATCATGACTTACACGGCATTCTCCGATCGCGGTCCGCGTATCGCACTGGCATCGTCAAAAGATCTCTTTCACTGGGAGCGGATGGGACTCGCTACTTTCGGTCCTTACAAGGATCTGGAATTCAGCGACGTGGATGATAAGGATGCCAGCATATTCCCGGTTGCCATCCCGAATCCATCGGGCCACCCCGAGCTCGCACTCATTCACCGTCCTCTTTTCCCTGGGACACGTCCGGAAGAAACAGCCTGCCACCCCGCAAAGCGTGAATTGGATCTTGATCGCGAAAGCATTTGGATCTCGTACTGTCCGATGTCTTTGGGGGGTCCTGAACCAGGAGAGCTCGGCCGTTTTACCTCGCATCACCGGCTGGCATCTCCGGTATCGCCTTGGGAACGGCTGAAAATTGGAGGTGGTACGCCGCCTATCTTCACTCGGCATGGCTGGCTGATTGTTTACCATGGCGTGAGCGACCTGCCGCATCCTGGCACGACCGCTCACAAGCTCTGCTATTCGGCCGGTGTCATGCTGCTGACAAAGGAGCATCCGCAAATCATACGTTATCGGTCTACGGAGCCAGTCTTGACTCCATCGCTGCCGCAAGAGTGCCAAGGCACTGTGGCCAATGTGGTTTTCCCCAGCGGCATTGACAGACGAGACGATATTGGAATGCCCGACCGTTTTGACGTTTACTATGGGATGGCTGACAATCGCATCGGCGTCGGGCGCCTTGATTTACCAGAAGTGCTGCCATCGGGAGGAGTTGCGAACTCGCCGGAAGCAAAGGTGTAAAACCTCCCCGAGACAGAACGAGCGGTTCATGGAGCGCGGGAATTAGGACGATACAATTTTCACGCCGCTTGTCAACATAAAGGTCAGCGTCTTGCGTCGTATCTGGAAACCCAAGGAGAATCGCTCCCGACTTTCCCTAGAAACAAATATCGAACACCATGTTTGGCAAAAACACGCTGGATTTCCTGAGCCTGACGATATTCGAACGACGATATTCTTCCATCGTATCGAAAGATCGACAACGCGCATCATCCAGTACCGGCTTGTAGGTCCAGGCATAACGCATGCGCGTCTTCAACGCTCGCTTCGCCAATTTGATCCGCCGTGTAGTGCTGGTGTAGTGTTGCACAGAGGATTCAGAGGAATTGTCGGAAATATTGGCCAGTAAAATCAATAACTTACTGATTCTGCGAAGACGATCCGTCTCCGACTCCCATTAGCTTCCGCCAACTCCTGCGCCGCTGAGCAGCCCGCAACCGCACAAGCCCCAATCACGGCTCCGGTTTGATCGTAATCACGCCGGACGCTCTTCATGTTTCAAGGATGCCTGCCGTTTTTCGCTCATACTCGCGATCACGATTAACAACCCATGGATGGAACATTGCGTACACGCCACAACTACGAGGCGAGGATAGATTACCTCAATCTCTTCCGCAAGCATCATCTGCCGCCACTCATTTGCGGCCTAGCCCTGGAGCGTCTCATTGTTAGCGCCAGCGCACCGCTGCTACCCTCCGTCCCTTCGCACTCAAACGGGCAGCGCAGTATGTACCGCGCGCAAAAGATCCAAGCCATACTCGGAGAACCAGTTGCACGGGCCGGAGCATAAAGCGGTAGGCCGCGGCACCCACATCCAAGCGCAGGTCATCCTGCCCGGAATGCAAATCGGCGACACGCAATAGAATGGAAGTAGGAGATCAATGACCACCGAAGAAGAACAAGCACCCGCAGAAGAAATGGATGACGCTGGTGATCAATGCGGACGATGCGGCTGTGCTCGACGCAATCACACCCCAAACTGTATTCATTGCCCGAAGTGCCACAGTTTTTCAACGCCCAAACCGCAGGGCCGCAAAACCAGTCGCAAGCGATGAAGATCGCCGAATCATGCTGGCTCTGTCTCTCGTAAAACAGGGCTAGCAAGCTTTTGTCAAGCCGTTTGTTTGTACCGAGCCCCGCTATTCTCATGTTGACCTCACATGGACTAGACCTGAAAAACATCGGAGAAATGGCGCTCGCGGTAGGGGAAGATGGTGCCAGCCTCACCCTTTCGTTTTATCAGTCACACCCAGCCAAACTTCTTTTGAACCCCTAACTCATACATAACAAACAACTCTCCCATTCTTCTCCATCTCGCCTGACTTCAGCCACAGCTAACATCGATCCAAATGGATCAATTCCAGCACAAGGCTGACCCCCGTCACCAACAAACGAAACCCTTCTCACTACACAAAGGCAGTGCCATCTCTCCTCGCAAGGTGTTAGAACCGTTGGCCAACGGTTCTTGGACAATTTACAATCGCGCGGAGCCGCGGAAACTCCGCTGGCCCTTTGCCATTGGGTTCGTTTTTTCAACCCCTTCCAATGCCCAAGGCTGGCTTCGTTTTTTCACCTCCACAGAGAGGGAAAAATTCACCCCCTCCCACCCCAAAAACCATGAATATTTCCCACTCCCCGGGACTTATAGTTATAGGTAGGAAAAATTATCGGCCTTTTCGCCCTCTCTTCGCCCAATTTTTCCTTTTTCCCGCGCGCCGCAAAACTCCTAATCTCCGCTTCCCCTTTCCACCATTGGGTTCGTTTTTTCGGCCGCCAAACCACCTCGCCCTTGGGTTCGTTTTTTCAAATCCGCCGCCCACCCAAAGCGGGGCGTCGGTTCGTTTCGCAAAAACGCCTTTTCCTTCGCCTCATCAGCTTCGCCTTCCCCACGACCAAACTTCAGTTTCGCGGTACCCGAGAGGTTTTGCACCCCGAGCCACTATCAATTAGGGTTCAACCGCCGCTCTTCGCTTCAGTTACACGAGCGACTCTCTTCGAAAGACTGCCGCCGCGCAGCGGGATCCGCAAAAGTTTACGTTTGCCAAGCTCGCACTCTGTAAGCTGACCACGGCTGATTGAACTGGTTTCTTCAAACGACACGAATTAAGGATTAGAAAAAAGTAAATGGCTACGACCACAGAAACAACGAACTCCACAGCGAACGGCGCGCCCAGTCGCTTAGCATTGAACCGTCTAGGCCCTCAAAAAGCCTCGCCATCTCAAGCCGGAAAGAGAACGTCCGATCAGAAAGCACAGACCGAAGACCTCGGCCAGAGCCGTTATGCCGCCAAGAAACTGGCGGAAGACAAGGCCCGCGCTCGCACGGTCGCACGCGCGCAAGCGGTCGCCGAAAAGCTGTCCGCTGCAACAGATGAAGTCGCTAGCGCCATCACCGAGGCAACCGGTGCAGTCGAAGAGCTCGAAAAAACGATGCATACCATCGCCGCCGGAGCCGAAGAAGCCTCTGCCGCCGCCGAAGAATCCCGTGCGGCCATCAACCAAATTGAAAAAGCATCCGACGTAGCCAATAGCCGGGCAGAGACCTCGCTGAAAAGGGTGAATGAACTTCAGTCCGTCGCCAGGACAACTCTCGGTGAGATCGAAAGCCTCATGAAGGGTGTCTCCGATGCCGCCGAAGCCAATTTGGAATCGGCAAAAATGATCGCCGAATTGGAGCGTCAATCCGAAGAGATCGGCAAGATTGTGCACGCCGTCACGCGCATCGCCGATCAAACCAACTTACTGGCATTGAATGCCGCCATCGAAGCGGCGCGCGCCGGCGAACATG
>PMQB01000552.1 GCA_003169195.1 Bryobacterales bacterium | reverse complement strand
CAAACGCCGCATGCTCCGGCGACTTCACACCCAACGCAAGCGGAGGCATACCAGGCAGATCCAAGTTCCAGACCTCCGAAGGCTCAAGCCATAGTCCGGGAAACACGCGCGAACAAATCACTCCGTCTTCCTGCGGTTGAATTTCCTTGTACCGCCCTCTTGTCAGTTGTCGCCAAATCACTCGCTTCGGTTTCAGAAGAATCGTCAGGTACTCCTTCACGCCCGACCGTTGATAAAGCTCAAGCTTCACACCAAGGTCTCGAGAGGAACTGGAATCGCTGACTTCCACGATGAGTTCTGGAGCACCTCCCGCATACTTGCCGATGCTCCGCGTATTCCCGCCATATTCGGGCAGAATCCTGAGTGCAATATCTGGCTGTGGAACCGCATCAGAATTCATCACCCATGTCGCGTCCGCGCACACCCGGCAACCGGGCGTATGTTTCGCGTAGAACCAAAGCCATCCACTCATGTTGGCGTGCTGGTCACCGTGCATTTCGCTCACAGCCGAGGGCAAAAAACAACTCGATCAATGAGCTCCGCATGCTTCAGGCCAGGCATGGCCTCCCAACGACGCAGAAACTCATTAGCCGTGAGACGATCACCTTCACGGAGCTCAAGCGGTAGCGAAGTGGCAGCCAGAGACATGAATACGCTTCTAGATTACCAATCTATAGAGTATGGTCACACGTCAACTTCAACGGCACCTACCCAACTATTTTTTGTTTTTCTCCGCCAGCTTCCGCACAAACGCCGCATGCTCCGGCGAGTTGATTCCCTGCTCCAGTGCTGTCCGCAAAGACTTCTTCGGATTACTCACCGCTTCAGGATCAAGCCACAACCCGGGAAACACTCGCGAACACAGCAGCCCATCGGCGCGTGGCTCAATTTCCCTGTAGCGACCACGTACCAGTTGCCGCCAAATCAATCGATTCGGCTTCAGCAGAATCGTCAGGTACTCTTTGACACCCGACCGCTGATACAGTTCGAGCTTCACACCAAGATCTCGCGAAGAGCTCGATCCGCTCACTTCCATAATCAACTCCGGTGCACCGGAAGCGTACTCACCTGCATCCTGCGATTGCCCACCGTACTCGGGCATAATTCTCAACGACACATCCGGCTGCGGTACGTTATCAGGCCCCATCACCCATGTGCTCTCAGCCAAAGCCTCGCAGCCGGGTGTCAAATCTGCATACAGCCAAAGCCAAGCACCCAGCGACAAGTGAGACTTGCCGTGAGGCTTGCTTACTGGTGACGACATGAAAACTATTCCACCAATCAACTCTGCCCGCTTCAAATCAGGCATGGCGTCCCACCGGCGCAAGAATTCTTTTGCCGTCAGGCGGTCACCCTCACGAAGTGCAGGGGGTAGTGAAGTAGCAGCCAGAGACATGGAATGCTTCTTCAGGTTAGCATCGCAGAATACAATAGGGTGTTTGCCCCTCCCATCCAATCTCGACTCCATCATCGACACCGCCTGGAGCAAAGCACAAAACGTCGAAGGCTACATCGGCGACCGTGAATTCCGCGCCCTCTGCATGCTCGCCGCTGCCGCCCCCACCGGTGGCGTCAACGTCGAAATCGGCAGCTTCAAAGGTAAATCCACCATCGGCGTCGCCTCCATCGCCTCCGCCTTCAACCTCGGCCAAGTCGTCAGCATCGACCCCCACAACGCCCCCTGCGAAACCGATCCCGACCTCGACGCCTCCGGCACCTCCTTCGACGATTTCGAACGCGCCCTCACGCAAGCCGGCCTGCGCGATAAAGTCGAAGCACACCGCGCCCCTTCGCGCGAGGTCGCCATTGGCTGGAATCGCCCCATCCGTCTCCTCTGGATCGATGGCGATCACACCTACCAAGGCGCCAAATTGGACTTCGATCTCTTCAAACCTTTTTTAATTGACGGCGCCATCGTCGCCATCCATGACACTCTCCACGAATTCGAAGGCCCGATTCGCGTTTTCGTCGAAGACATGCTCCGCTCTGACGAATTCGGCCCCGCCAGTTTATTGCACACCATCGGCTGGGCGCAATACCGTCCGCGCGACGGTGCCCATTTCAGCAAGCAGCGTCAGCAACTCGCCCGCAAAGCCGCTCGGCTCATCCCACTCGTCGCCAACGGCCGCAAAGTCGAAGGCCTCACCCGCATGCGCTTCAAATTACAATGCGCCCGCATCCCTCACGCCGTACTAACGCCCGCTGAGTTCTCCGCCCTGCTCACATCCACCGCCACATAACCCAACCCCACCACCACCAGGAACATCGTCAGCACTTCGCTGTCGCCCAGGTTTACATCCGCCACACCTTCAATCAGAATCGCAATCACCACCGCAATCCCGCCGTGCAGTAGAAACCTTGGGTCACCACGTCCCGACGGCAACGCGCGCAACGTCTTGCCGTAATCCCAAACAATCTTCCCCAACATCACCAGCATCACTAACAACACCGGAATGCCGCGCTCCGCCGCATATTCCAAATAAAGATTGTGCAAGTGCATGTAAGAACCCGATGGCAGCGGCCGCGGCACATCCGCCGGCAGATATTGGAAGAAATCTTTGCGCGGCATCTCCGGCCCAAGTCCGAACCACGGATGCGCCTCAATCATCCGCATCCCCGTTCTATCTAAAATCACTCGGAACTGATTCGAGTCATCTTTCCCCGGATGCACCAAAGACTCCGCCCGCTCTCGAAACGTGTGCGGCCCAAACAACAGCAGCGCGCCCAACACCACCGGCACCAACGCCGTCACCCACTTCTTCCAAAACCAAGTCAGATACAACACTCCCACCACGGTGCCAATCCAAACCGCCCGAGTCTCCGCCAGCAACACGCCGAACGCCATAAAGAACGCGAGTATCAGCCACACCCAAATAAACCGCCGCGCCGCCGGCGAAAAGAAAATGAACGCGCCCAGCATGATCAGCGACAACATCTCCACATCGCTGAACGTGTACCAGTGGCTCATGAAGCCCGTAATGCGCTCGCCCATATAAGCCGCATAAAAATCCCGATGCGCCGCCACCGCCTGATAAAACTTATGCACAAATTGCACAAACCCGCGGAACGCACTAATACTCCCCAGCGCCGCCCAACCTATCACTAACCACCGCGCCAACTCAGTCGTGCGCAACAACGAATACACCACCAACAACTGCGAGAAAACGTAGATTTTCTTCACCTGCGGCCAACCCGCCCGCGCATCGCCCGACAACACCACCGCCAACAACGTCCCAAACAAAAACAACGCCAGCAGCCATTTAATCGGCGGCAACTGCAGTTTCTCTCGGGAAACAAAAAGCAGTAACAAAGCCAACCCCAGCAAAATTTGCGACGGCGCAATTCCCACCACAATCACTGCGGACGAAGCCAGCGCCAGCCACCGCGCCGCGCTCACCATCTGTTCCCGATTCATAGAACTCACTACACTACCAAGCCGAGCCGTGCAAACTTCTCGCGCGTCGAATCCAGATCAACATGCTGAAACGCCGTGAACCCCATCTTGGCTGCCACATTCACAAACATTTCCCGGTCGTCCACATAGATGCATTGCTCCGGCGTCACCTGCGCCAAATCCAGCGCCAGTTGCCAAATCTGTTTATCCGGTTTGCGCATGTGCACGCAATGCGAAATCACAATAAAATCCGCCACCTCACGCAAACCGAACGCATTCATCCGGTATTCCGTAATCCCCTGCCCCTCGTTGCTGATCAATCCGAACTTCAACCCGTTAGCCTGTTTCACTTGGTGGAAGTGCGCAATATTTTGCGGCCAAGGCACACTTGCGGTGAACGCATAATCGCGCACCTGTTCCAAGCTGAACGTTCGCGGCGAACCAAAGAACACCCATTGCAGGTATTCTTCAAATTTCATAAAGCCCCGTTCGTAGCTGTCGAACATCAGCGCGTGCCGCTTGTCAATCTCATCCGGTGAAACGCCAAACTTCACGCACACATCATGCCGGGTATTGGTATCCCACCCATTGGTGCCCAGCACCCCGCCAATATCACTGTAAAGAACACGAAACCGAGGCTCTGCCATCTCGATTTAGCGTCGCATATCCTCGTAGGTAGTAGGCTCCGTCCGCTTAGCGGGTCGCCTGCAATCCCTTCACGAAACTCCAGAACTGCTGATTCTCTTTGTAAGGCGTAAACGAATCGTCTTGCGTCGGATCAGGCAGCACTTCTCCCTGAATCACATTCGCCTTGCGCGCAAAAGCGGCCTTCAGATGAACCTGCGCCTCATTCAGCTTCTTCTCTTCCGCATCCGCGCACGCCAGGTTGTAATAAAACATCGCATACTCCGGATCTTGCGCTATCCCTTTTTCCAACA
>PMQB01000436.1 GCA_003169195.1 Bryobacterales bacterium | reverse complement strand
ACTTCTTGCAGCCCCTCCTAAGGTGGGGCTGGCTCCTGACTACGTGCTTATAGCAACTTCTTGCCAATGATTTCCGCGTCTGTATCTTTTCTCGTTTACTCGCCTCTCCGAAAGACCTACATTCGAAATCGAGGTATCTCCCATGCCGGCAGATCTCGAACCTTACGGCCGATCCACCCAGCGGCCTCCCGACGTCCCTGAAATTCACGTCCTCTGGATAACCGCCGGATTAGGCTGCGATGGCGACACTATCTCCATCACCGCCGCCACCCAACCCAGCGTGGAAGATGTTCTCCTGGGAGCCATTCCCGGCCTCCCTAAAGTCCACCTCCACAATCCTGTTCTCGCCTACGAAGTGGGGGATGACTTCCTCAAATACTGGTACCAGGCCTGGGAAGGAAAACTCGATCCCTTCGTACTAGTCGTCGAAGGCTCCATCCCAAACGAGAAGATAAAGAAGGAAGGCTATTGGGCTGCACTCGGTAACGATCCCGACACCGGCCAACCCATTACCACCTGCGAGTGGATTGACCGGCTCGCCCCCAAAGCCACCGGCATCATCGGTTGTGGCACCTGCGCCACCTATGGCGGCATCCATGCCATGCAAGGCAACCCCACCGGTTGCATGGGTCTCGCCGATTACCTCGGTTGGAATTGGAAGTCCAAAGCAGGTCTGCCCATCGTCAACGTGCCCGGCTGTCCCGTCCAGCCCGACAACTTCATGGAGACTCTGCTCTATCTCCTCTATCAACTCGCTGGCCTCGCCCCGATGATTCCGCTCGACGCCCAACTCCGTCCCAAATGGCTCTTCGGCGCAACTGTTCATGAAGGCTGCGACCGCGCCGCCTACTACGAACAAGGCGACTTCGCCCAAGACTACAACTCGCCCAAGTGCCTCGTGAAAGTGGGCTGCTGGGGTCCCGTCGTCGATTGCAATGTACCCAAGCGCGGCTGGATGAACGGCATCGGCGGCTGCCCCAACGTCGGCGGTATTTGCATCGGCTGTACCATGCCGGGCTTCCCCGACAAGTTTATGCCCTTCATGGATGAGCCTCCCGGGGCCAGACTCTCCGCCTCCGTGATTGGCGTTTACGGTGCGGCTGTCCGGTCGCTCCGCAGCATCACTCATGCCACCGTCAACAAAGAACCCAGGTGGCGTCATCCCGGTCGCTACCTCACCACCGGCTATCGCCCCCACGCTTCCTAGGAGTCAACCATGGCCACAGTTACAGACCCTGCAGTCTCGCAAGACGTCTCCCAGCGCCGCCTCGTCGAAATGAACTGGGATCCCATCACCAGGATCGTCGGCAGCCTAGGCATCTACACCAAGATCGATTTCGCCAATCGCCAGGTCGCCGAATGTCACAGCACCTCCTCCATCTTCCGCGGCTACAGCATCTTCATGAAAGGCAAAGATCCGCGCGACGCGCACTTCATCACCAGTCGCATCTGCGGCATTTGTGGCGATAATCACGCCACCTGCGCCTGCTATGCCCAAAATATGGCGTTCGGCGTGCGGCCTCCCAACATGGCCGAATGGATCACCAACCTCGGTGAAGCCGCCGAATACATGTTCGACCACAACCTCTACCAGGACAACTTGGTCGGCGTCGACTTCTGCGAACAGATGGTGCGCGAAACCAATCCCGGCGTCTTAGCCAAAGCCGAACAGACCTCCGCGCCTCACGCCGAACAGCATGGTTACCGAACCATTGCCGACATCATGCGCGCCCTGAATCCCTTCACCGGCGGCTTCTATCTGGAAACCCTCCAGATGAGCCGCATGACGCGCGAGATGTTCTGCCTCATGGAAGGCCGCCACGTTCACCCTTCTACTCTCTATCCAGGCGGCGTCGGCACTGTTCCCTCCGTTCAGCTCTTCACCGACTACCTCGTTCGCCTCATGAAGTACGTCGAATTCATGAAGAAGGTCGTTCCCTTACATGACGACCTGTTCGATTTCTTCTACGAAGCGCTTCCCGGTTACGAAAAGGTTGGCCAACGCCGCATTCTCCTCGGCTGTTGGGGATCGTTCCAGGATCCTGATGTCTGCGACTACCAATACAAGAACATGGACAAATGGGGCAAAGCCATGTACGTAACGCCGGGCGTCGTAGTAGATGGCGAGCTCGTCACAAATAACCTGGTCGACATCAACCTCGGCATTCGCATCCTTCTCGGTAGCTCCTATTACGAAGGTTGGGAGCGCGGCGAAATGTTCGTCAAGAACGATCCCCTCGGCAACCCTGTCGATCGTTACCATCCCTGGAACCAAACCACCACTCCACGTCCACAGAAGCGCGATTTCAAAGGCAACTATTCCTGGGTCATGTCGCCACGCTGGTTCGACAAACGCACCGGCGACTATCTGGCACTCGACACCGGCGGTGGACCCATCGCTCGCTTTTGGGCAACTGCGCTCGCCGGCTTGGTAGACATCGGCTATATCAAAGCCACCGGCCACAGTGTCAAGATTTATTTGCCAAAGACCGCCGGTAAACCTGAAGTAGAATTCGAATGGAAGATTCCGAAATGGAGTAACGCCATCGAGCGTGATCGCGCCCGCACTTACTTTCAGGCCTACTCCGCTGCCGCCGCTCTCTACTTTGCCGAGCAAGCCATGCGCGAACTCCACAAAGGCAACACCCAAACATTCCGCGAATTCAAAGTGCCTGACCAAGCCATCGGTTGCGGGTTCCACGAGGCAGTCCGCGGCGTGCTCTCTCACCACGTCGTCATCCGCGATGGCAAGATCGCCAACTATCACCCCTATCCGCCCACTCCGTGGAACGCCAATCCGCGTGACATCTACGGCACGCCCGGTCCCTATGAAGACGCCGTGCAGAATACACCCATCTTCGAAGAGAACGGCCCGGAGAACTTCAAGGGCATCGACATTATGCGCGCCGTTCGCAGCTTCGATCCCTGTCTGCCTTGCGGCGTCCACATGTACGTCGGCAACGGCAAAACGTTAGAAGTGCATCACTCTCCCATGTTCGGAGTGGGGGGACATGCCGACAGCAAATGAACCGAGTGTTGCCCAAATCTCCGACTTGGTAGCGCGTCTGAACGATCTCCCAGACCCGGAGAGCCGCAACACCGCGCGCTCTTTGATCGAAGCTGTCCTGGCGCTTCACGGCGCCGGCATCCACCGAATGCTCGAGACTTTGTTCGATTCCGGCGATCCCGGCAAAGCTTCCATTCGCCAGTTCGCCGCCGACCCTTTGATCTCCAGCCTTCTCATCCTGCATGATCTGCATCCAGACGATTTGGAGACCCGCGTACGCCGAGCCTTGGGTAAAGTCCATGGTGCTGCCGACATTGTCAGCGTTTTCGACGGCAGCGTTCACCTCCGTCTGAACACCACCTCCCGCGGGGTGCGTGAATCCGTCGAAGCCGCCCTCCGCGAGGAAGCGCCAGACGCCGTTGAAATCATCATCGAAGACGACGCCGTCGCTGTCCCCAATAATTTCGTTCCCCTCGCCGCGCTCGGCTGCATTGTTGCGCCAGCGGAGGAACATGCCTGAAGCGGCCATAGCTTCGCTGCGCAGCTTCGTTCGCCCGCGCGAACCGGAAGAGCGTTGCGATACCTGCGGTGCTGGCCTTGGCCGCGACCACGCTCACACCTACGAGCCTTCCTCTCGCCGCATCCGCTGCGCTTGCGTTTCCTGTGCCACTCGGTACCTTCCCATTCCCACCATTGTTCAGCCCCTCCCCAACTTCACAATCACTGACTCGCAATGGGACGACCTCATGATTCCCATTTCCCTCGCCTTCTTCACCTTCAGCACTCCGCTGCAAAAGATGGTCGCTCTCTATCCAGGGGCAGCCGGTGCTGCCGAATCTTTGTTACCACTCGACTCATGGCCAAATCTAGTGGCCAACAACCCGGAACTCCGTTTTCTTAAACCCGATGTAGAGGCTCTGCTGGTGAATAGGGTAGGTGCCTCGCGCGAGTACTTCATCACCCCGATCGACGAATGTTACAAACTCGTAGGCTTGATCCGCGTCTATTGGCGCGGTTTATCCGGTGGCGCACTCGTCTGGGGTGAAATCGCACGCTTCTTTGACGAACTGAGGCGGAAAGGCAATCCATGCCTGATTTAAAGCGCCATGGCCTGACATTCACCATCGAAAGCGCGCAAGCAGTTCCTTTTGCGGCCGTTCCCACCATCGCCTTCAGCCTGCAAATCGTAAACTCCGATCCATCAAAAAACATTCAGAGCATCACTCTCCGCGCTCAAATCATGCTCGAAGCGTCTCGCCGCCGTTACGCCTCCGAAGAGCAAGAAAGTTTGCGTGATTTGTTTGGCGAACCCGATCGTTGGAGCAAAACCCTGCAATCCCTGCTTTGGACGCACGCCTCCGTCAATGTTCAATCGTTTACCGAGTCCACAACCGTTGATTTGCCCGTGCCTTGCACCTTCGATTTCAACGTCGGCGCCGCCAAATATTTCTACGCTATTCAGAACGGCGACATCCCCCTTTGCTTTCAATTCAGCGGAACCATTTTTTACCGCTCGCCGGAAGGTGCACTGCAAATCGAACAGATCGGTTGGGACAAAGAGGCGCGTTTCCCACTCCCTGCCAGAGTCTGGCGCGAAATGATGGATCATTATTATCCAAATAGCGCTTGGCTGCGGTTACGTCGTGACACTTTCGAACGTCTCTATGAGTACAAGCGGACGCAGGGCTTGGCAACTTGGGAAGAAGCCCTCGAACTTCTCTTGCAAACACAAGTGGAGGCGCCGTGCTGAATTTTGAACCGCTCGAAAAAATCGCCAACGCCGTTCTCTACGAAGGCTTCTTTTTATATCCGTATCGTAAATCGTCGGTGAAAAATCAGAAACGCTGGCACTTCGGAACGATTGCGCCGGCGGGTTCAATGCAGACCGAATGTCTCTTAGAAGGAGATAATCAGACCAGCATCGAAGTGAGAATTCGTTTTCTGCAACAGGAAATCGAACGCGAAGTAAAGGTTTCCGGTTTCCGCCCCGGCTCCCTGATGGAAAGCCGCCTCTTTGCATTTCCTCCAATCAAAGGAGAATTATCGGTTTCATCCGTCGCCGTGAGTGATTCCGTTTTTCGTCTCACCATACGCATCGGAAATCTCAGCGAGGACCTCGAAGACCGCTCGATGTTATCAGTGCACACACTCTTAGGCATTGAGCGAGGACAATTTCTTTCACTGCTGGATCCGCCTGAAGAATATAAAATTGCCACCGCCGCTTGCCGCAACATCGGCACTTGGCCGGTCCTGGCGGGCAGGGAAGGCGACCGCCATCTCATGTTGTCATCGCCCATCATTCTCTACGACTATCCTCAAATCGCCCCTGAAAGCGCTGGCGATTTGTTTGACAGCACCGAAATCGACGAGATTCTGACACTCAGGGTATTGACACTCAGCGACGATGAAAAGAAGGAATTATCTTCCGGCGATGACCGCGTCCGCCGTATCCTGGAGCGCACCGAGTCTCTTCCACCTCAAGCACTCGCCAAACTGCACGGTGCAATCCGGGGACTGCGCAGCGCCTCCAAACTAAACTTTCGCGAGGGGGATAGGGTGCGCTTACATCCTCGCAAGAAAGCCGATATATTCGATATCGCTCTCGACGGAAAAATCGCCATCGTTGAATCAGTCGAAAGCGATTTCGAAAACAACGTACATCTTGCCGTCACTGTGGAAGATGACCCCGGCCGCGACTTCGGCCAAGCCCGTCAGATTGGCCACCGCTTCTTTTTCGGCCCCGACGAAGTGGAACTGCTATGAAAATTCTCGTCGCCTGCATTGGCAATATATTCCAAGGAGACGATGCATTTGGTTGCGAAGTCGCCAGATCTCTTACTAAGCGCCTACCCCCGTCCGACGATATCCGCCTCGTCGATTTCGGAATCCGCGGTCTCGATCTCACTTTCGCTTTGCTCGATGCACCCGAACTGACCATTCTTGTCGACACTGCCATGCGCGGTGCGACGCCCGGCACGCTCTATACCATCGAACCGGATCTGGAAGATCTGAGCGCCTATCCATTGGAAGCACACGCCATGGACCCCGTGCAAGTTTTGCGCGCCGTGAAATCCCTCGGTGGAAAACTGGGCCGCATCCTCTTAGTTGCTTGTGAACCAGCGGAACTAGGGGGAGATCAAGGCCTGATGGGATTGAGTCCCGCCGTCGCCGCGGCCGTTGAACGAGCCGCAGACATTGTCCAAACACTGATTGCAAAGGAAGGATTAAAGGTACAGGTACCCGTATGAAAATGAAAAATGTAATCGGCGGTATCGCCCTCGTGCTGGCGATCGCCGCTGTTGTTTCTGCTCTCCCCGATATTAAGCGATATATACGCATCAGCAGCATGTAATAGCGCATCACGCCTCCCACACTTTTCTCGCCCTTGGTACGAACCACCCCGTATGGAATACGGGCGTGTTTTCTCTAACTCGTGCGCCTCTCGCCGATGAGCATAACCAGAACAGGAAACGGTTCATTGGGAAGGAAGAGGCAAGACAACGTGCGGATGATTTCGCGGAGTGTAGCGATTGCGGTGCTAATGGCCGGGGTTTTAGGCTGGTCTCAAAGCACAATCCAACCGCGCGATCGATTACGGGGAGATATCACCGAGAGCGACATGGTTCGTTTGCCAGGCAATGTGCACCCTGCACTGGCTCGCGCCGTGAGTGAAGCCGCGGTGGATGGGAGCTTCCCGATGGAGCATATGATCCTTCTGCTGCAGCCGGAACCGGCGCAGCAAGCGGCGCTTGATCAACTGGTAGCGCAGCAGCATGATCCGCAGTCTTCTCAATTCCACAAGTTCCTGACTCCGGAGCAGTATGCGGCGCGCTTCGGCGTTTCGCAGAATGACATCGACAGGATCACCGGGTGGCTTCGCCAACATGGCTTCCAGGTGGAGGAGGTAACAGCTAATCATCTATCCATCGTTTTTAGCGGTGACGCTTATGCTGTGCAGGACGCGTTCAAAACGGAGGTCAAACAATATAGCGTAAATGGTCAAATGCATCACGCCAATTCGAGCGACCCGCAAATACCGGCGGCGCTCGCGGACGTTGTGAAAGGCGTGGTCAAACTCCACGATTTTCATACTCGTTCCTTTTCCCAGGGCTTGCGGCCTGTCGGCGATTTATCGAAGCCGCTTTACACCGCAAGCCCTACCACGCATTATCTAGCCCCCGCCGACTGGGCTATGATCTACGACGTTCGCCCGCTTTATGCGTCTAACCTTACGGGTACTGGCCAAAGCATCGCGGTCGTCGGTCGATCGAACGTAAAGATGAGCGACATCCAATCCTTCCGTTCGCAATTCGGTTTGCCCGTCAACAATCCCACCATCATCGTGGCGCAGGGTGCTGATCCCGGCTTCACCAACAATGGCGACGCCACAGAGGCAACCTTGGATGTGGAATGGGCCGGTGCGATTGCCCCGGGGGCGCAAGTGAAATTTGTTATTTCTGAAAGCACCGCCACCGCAGACGGTGTCGACTTGGCGGCTATGTATGCGGTCAATCACAATGTCGCGCCTATTCTCAGTGTCAGCTTTGGTTCGTGCGAAGTCGACATGGGCGCTTCTGGCAGCCCCAGCGGTGGTACAGAACTAGCGTTTTACAACACACTATGGCAACAAGCTGTGGCCCAGGGTATGTCCGTTTTTGTTTCCGCTGGCGATAGCGGCGCGGCCGGTTGCGACAGTTCCGGCGCCAGCACAGGTTCGCAGCGCGCCATCAACGGCATGTGCAGTTCGCCATACGCCACTTGTGTGGGTGGCACCGAATTTAAAGAGGGCAGCAACGCCGGTTTGTACTGGTTAGGCGGCAACAACTCCGTTCTTGGCACAGCGCAAAGCTATATTCCCGAAACGATCTGGAATGAGAGTGGCACCAACGGTGGTTCTGGCTTGGCTGCCGGAGGGGGCGGCGCCAGTATTCAATGGACCAAACCGATTTGGCAAAGCGGTAACGGTGTACCGGCAGACGGTCACCGTGACGTGCCTGACATTTCCGCATCGGCCGCTGGACACGACGGTTATCTGATCTTCTACAACGGCGCTCTAAATGTGGTGGGTGGCACCTCTGCCTCCTCCCCATCGTTGGCCAGTTTCTTCAGCATCATTAATCAGAAATACAACAGCAGCCACGGCAACCTCAACCCCGTTTTTTACGGCTTGGCGATCAAGCAGTCACAGGGCGGGGCAGTGGTGTTTCACGATATCACTTCCGGCAACAATACTGTTCCTGGAGTTTCAGGTTATGCGGCGGGCGTCGGATATGACTTGGCGTCGGGACTCGGTTCGATTGATGGCTTGCAACTGGTGAATCACTGGGGCGACGTGTCGGTGAACGGAACCTTTACGCTCACTGCCGCACCAACATCTGTCAGCGTCCAAGCCGGCCAGAATGTAACCATCAGCAACGTAGTCGCCCTCAGCAATGGTTTCAATTGGCCGGTGTCGTTGAGCGTAAGCGGCGTGCCGGCTGGCATCGCCGCGACATTCAGCCAAGCTACTTTCAGTTCCCCGGGATCGGGCACCAGTTCCCTGCAGTTGGCGGCGTCGAATGTGGCAGTCGCCGGCAGCTATGCCGTGATTGTCACTGCCAGCGGCGGAGGGATCACGCAAACGGCAACCGTTCCCTTGACTGTCACCGCCATCGTTCCAAAATGCACGTTAACAGCAACTCCAGCCACACTTTCGCTCACCTTGGGGCAAGCCACTAACCTTCGGCTCTCTTGTACCGCACCGCAAGGCAACCTTGCCAAGACAGTCGCCCTTTCGGTCAGCGGTCAACCCGCCGGCGTCACCACCGCCTTTTCGCCAGCCACTCTCGTGCCCGGAACTGCCACCGCCACGTTGACGGTCACAACCGCGGCCACTGCCACTGCGGGCAGCTACTCGTTAGCGGTCACCGCCAGCGGAGGGACGTTCAGCCAAACTATCGATGTTCCGCTCATACTGGCCGTTCCACCAAGCTTTGCCGTTACGTTGGCTGGCTCTTCTTTATCAGCCGTTCAGGCGTCTAACGCAACCCTGGTCACGACCGTGACTGACGTCGGCACTTTTAGCTACCCCACTTCGCTTTCTTTGAGCGGTCTTCCCACCGGTATGACCGGCTCCTTTACGACTTCGTCTTTCGCAGCGCCCGGTGCGGGCACCAGCACGCTCACCCTAACGCCGGCACTCAGCACTCCGCCTGGCAAGTACACGGTAAACGTTATTGGATCTGGCGGCGGTCTGGTCAAGAGTGTTGCTCTCGTGGTGACCGTAACAGCCGCGCCGGCCTTTACGATGACGGCCAGCGCGAATGCGTTAACCGCGCAGGCCTCTCAATCCGCTGGTACCGTCTTGCTCACGATAGGTAACTTAACGGGCAACTTTAGTGCACCGGTATCGTTCTCGGTCAGCGGATTGCCCACGGGCGTCACTTCCGCCTTCAGTGCTCCTTCTCTTGCAGCACCCGGATCAGGAACCAGTACACTCAGCATCACCGCTCCCAGCACAGTCACACCCGGCCAGCACCTGATCAGTGTCACCGCTACGGGCGGCACCATTACCCAAACGGTAAACATCTTGCTTACCGTCTTAGGCGTACCCGGTTTCACTCTCAAAACGGACGTAACTTCGCTCGCCATCACCGCGGGTGCGATGTTCAGTACAACCGCCAGCATAGTGGGACAAAATAGCTTTAATTCACCGGTAACGCTGGCACCGGGAACATTGCCCGCCGGCTTTACCGTCTCTTTTTCATCGAACACAATTAGCGGCGTCACTGGCACCGCGACGATGAACATCATGACGACCGCGGCCGTGGCGCCCGGCACATACACCGTCACACTCAAGGGAACTTCACCGCTCATCACTACTGCGCTTCCCAGTCAAACCGCCACCATTCAGATCAGCGTTGGTTCAGTGCAAACTGCCTTGAGCGTTTCCACCATCACCATCAAGCGCGGCGCGTCGGCAACCATCACCGTTACCGATACCGCCACCAACTTCGCTGGTTCGGTAATCTTTACTCCGGGAACCCTGCCAAACGGAGTGAGCACTACGTTTGCGCCCAACGCCGTTACCGGTTCAGGCTTTACGAAGCTAACGCTAGCTGTAACGGCGGGCTCCACCACCGGGAGCTTCACGATTAACCTTCGAACATCGGCAGGCGGCACGGTCGGCACCACTCCGCTGACCTTGGTGATCCAGTAAACCATCTCGCTTGTAAACCGCTAAAATGGCGGACAGTGAGAGTTCTAACGCTACTCCTCCTGTCCGCCTTCTTGCTTTTTGGTGAGACGTTCAAGCTCTATTTAAAAGACGGCGGCTTCCACATGACGCGCGAATACAAACGCGACGGCGACCGCATCTCGTACTTCAGTACCGAGCGCGGTGAGTGGGAAGAAATTCCCGTGGAACTTGTTGATCTCGAAAAAACGGAAGCCGAACGGAAAGCCAAAACCGCCGCCGAAGCCCAGGTAGCGCGCGCCGAAGATGAAGAAGAAAAGGCTGAACGCGAGTTGAAAAAAGAGCTGGCGTCTATTCCCATGGACCCCGGCGCGTATTTCATGCGCGGCAAGACAGTCGACAAATTGTTGCTCGCCGATTACCAGGTCATCACCAACAAGAAGCGGCAGGCGCTCAAACTTCTGTCACCGGTTCCGCTCGTTCCCGGCAAAGCTGTTGTGATCATCAAAGGCGATCGCTCAAAGTTTACCGTGGGAGACGAACGTCCGGAATTCTATTTCCGCCGCGACAAAGAGGAACGCTTCACAATTGTCAAGGTCACGCCGACAAAGAAAGAAACGCGCATTGTCGAAAGCCTCTCCATCGCGCCGATCGTAAATCAAGCCTCGGAAACACGCAAAGAGATTCCAGTGTTTCAACAGGACATGGGTGGCGGATTGTTCAAAGTTTGGCCTGAAAAACCGCTCGATGCCGGTGAATATGCAATCGTCCAATTTGGCAACGGCGATGACCCTTCCGAAATCGATCTGCTGGTTTGGGACTTTGCCTACGTGCCGGTTGCGCACTAAAGCGTAAGGTGTAATACACTACCGTTATGGTTTAGTCCCGCCAAGTTGCCGGCAAGAGTCAAAAAAATCACTTCAGGGAGGGTAGTACAGATGCGACGCAACGTCGTTTTCGTTGTTCTTTTATTCTTCGCTTTACAGGCGTTGAGCTTCGGCCAGGCATTTCGCGGATCGATTTCGGGAAGTGTTGCTGACGCAACCGGCGGCGCCGTTCCCGGCACCGAAGTAAAAATCGTCAACAAAGGAACGGGCCTGACCCGTAGCGTTCAGACTTCAAACGCCGGTGAATTTACGTTCCCCGATTTAGATCCTGGTGTGTATACAGTCTCCACCAGCAAAACTGGCTTTCAGGCCTTTACGCAAGACCTCGAAGTGGCGGCCGGTAAAGTAGCCAGCTTGCCCATCACACTTGGCATTAACTCGCAAACGCAAACCGTGGAAGTGCAAGCCGCCGCGGCAACATTGGAAACAAACGATGCGGTATTGAACGCTGTTGTTGATACGCGCGCGGTGAATGACATTCCACTCAATGGACGCGACTTCACTCAGTTGCTCCGTCTCACCCCCGGCTATAACGATACGGGCTCTACCAACGGCGCTCGTGTCAATCAAAACAACTGGCAGATTGATGGCGCCGACAATAACGATTTCTGGCATAACTCGAACGCCATCAATCAGGGAAGTATTTCCGGCGTAGCCGGCGTTTTGCTGCCGATTGATGCAATCGATCAATTTAATCAACAGGCTTCGGGCGGCGCGGATTCAGGACGCAATCCCGGTTCGAGCGTAAACGTGGTCATCAAATCCGGCACCAACCAGATCCATGGCACTGCCTACTATTTCAACCGCAACGAAGCGCTGGCAGCCCACAATCCCTTTGCACCTCAAGGCTCCAAGAATCCATTGCTGCGCAATGAAAACTACGGCTTCTCTTTGGGCGGCCCGATTTGGAAGAACAAAACATTCTTCTTCTTGACCTACGAAAAACAAAAGTTTACAGCAGGCAATACAGCTGAAGCCACGGTACCGTCGCTAGCTTGGGTATCGCAGGCGGAAACACTGATGGCGAAATATGGCGTCGCGGTAAATCCGGTCATGCTGCGTGTGTACAACTTGCTTTGGCCGTCCAGCATTGCCAGTGCAGCCGGAACTGCTGACAACTACT
Organism: Bryobacterales bacterium; assembly: GCA_003169195.1. Taxonomy (GTDB): domain Bacteria; phylum Acidobacteriota; class Terriglobia; order Bryobacterales; family Bryobacteraceae; genus Bog-105. The sequence continues at coordinate 43,047 of PMQB01000436.1, read as the reverse complement.
TCAGCAACGATCCATCAAGGTATAAGAGCGATAACGGCGTTATCCGCTTGGACCATTCCTTCACCGACAATGAGAAGATCTCGGCGCGTGCGTTCTTAGGTACGGGTGAAGCCACGGCATTTGCTGGATCGGTTTACGGCGAATATTTCCAGAGCGTACCGAGCCGCCAACCGAACTATGCGGCGCAATTGGATTCCATCATTAATGCCCGGCTGGTGAACCAGTTGCTGGCCGGCGTCAACTTCTTTCAACAAACGTTTGACGACGCCAATCACGGTCAAAATCTTCCCGCCGTCGGCTTCAACACCGGCGTTACAAACCCGGGTGACTTTGGAGCGCCCAACATTAACATTGCCGGCTTTACCAACGGTGGTGTGGGTGAAACACCTGATCTGGGAAGAACAGATACGACCGGGCACTTGACAGACAATCTTTCCTACACCCATGGCACCCACCAAATTAAACTCGGCGGTGAGTTCCGTGTGTCACGGCTTGATGTTTACTATCAACGCAACGTTCGCGGCAGCTTTACATTCAACGGTACCGCCGGACCTTGGAACAATGGCGCGCCCGTGGATGCGTTGGCCGACTTCTTAGCCGGTTACCTTGGACCGCAAGCGAGCCAAGCTTCGATCTCAACTGGACAGCCGCAGCGTGTCTACCAAGAGAATTCGATTTCCTGGTGGGCGAGCGATGCCTGGAAGGTCACCGATAAACTCACCTTCGATTACGGTGTTCGCTACGAATATAATCAACCGTTGCACGAAGAGTCCGACCGTGGAATTTCATCTTTTGACCCGGCTTTCGCTTCGGGCTTTGCGATTGAAGGTGTAAACGTCAAGCAGCTTTATCAAGCGCAGAAGACTAATTTTGCTCCGCGTCTGGGTTTTGCCTATACGCCCGTGCGCGGTGGAAAGACCGTCATTCGTGCAGGATACGGCTTCTTTTACGACGTGATTAACGGTAACTTCTTCATCGACGGCGCGGCGGGCAGCGGCGCTGCTGGTGTGTCGCGCAATCCGGTAGGAGGCACCCCTGTTTATGGCGTCACAGCAGGAACAAGTCCGGCTACGGTTGTGCAAAACGGTGTTTACATCTTTGGCTCGACTCCGACTCCTCCGTTCGGCGCCTTCGGCATCAGCCCGAGTTTGAGTTCTCCGTACACCGAGAATTTCAATGTCAACGTGCAGCGTCAGCTTTCGCACAACATGCTGCTGCAAGTGGGTTACGTCGGCAGCCAGTCTCGTAAGCTGGCCGACAAACGGGACATCAATCAACCGTTGCCCGACCCGACAGGTCTGTTATCGGAACAGCAGCGGCGTCCTTATAATACGCGCTTTCCGAACCTTGGCAGCATTACATGGTTGGAAACAGCGGCGAACTCTCAGTACAATTCGTTTCAGACGTCGCTTCGCTCTACCGGATTCCATGGTCTGCAGGGACAAATTTCGACAACGCTGGCGCATGCCCGCGATGACATGTCTTATGCGCGTTATGCCGAACCCGAAAACAGCTATTGCTTGAAGTGTGACTACGGTAATTCGGATTTCGACATGCGCAGCAATACCAGCGCCTACGCGATTTATGATGTGCCGAACTTCTTGAAATCGAAACCACGCATTGGCGGCGGCTGGCAGTTAAACGCCATCTTCGTTGTGCACACGGGTACGCCGTTCAGCGTCACGACCGGGACAAATGTGAGCAACAGTTTTGGCGGCGGCGACCGCGTGGATCTGGTTCCCGGAGGTACTCCGTTCAACAACATTCCGACGGTTACCAACGCGCCGGGCAACTATGCGAACGGCTATCAGTATTTCAATCCGGCGGCTTTCACGCTGCAACCGGCCGGCACCTATGGCACAACGGCACGCAATCAGTTTTACGGGCCCGGATTCAATGCTTTGGATTTCTCGATCATTAAGTCGACCCACATCACTGAGAAAGTTTCAGCCGAATTCCGCGTTGAGATCTTCAATCTGTTCAACCGCTTAAACCTGAGCGGTCCGGACACCAGCATCGACGATACAGGCAGCACCTTCGGCCAAATTAGCGGAACGGTGCAGGCTTACAATTCGCCCGGTATTGGTAATGGCGAGCCGCGTAACACACAGCTCGCCTTGAAATTTAAATGGTAGAGTTTTAAGTTCGACGTTGAAATGGGCCAGCGTGGAAGCACGCTGGCCCTATTTATTTGGAGCGTAGTACGTGAGTGAGATAGGGACGATTGAATTCGTTTTCCTACTGCTGTTGTTGTTTGTTATTGCTTTCGGGATACTTGCCGGAAAGCTAAAAACGCCGTACCCGATTGTGATGGTGATCGGCGGGTTGGTGCTGGGATTCGTGCCGGGCATCCCAACGATTTCGCTTGATCCTGAACTTATCTTTTTGATCGTTCTGCCGCCGCTGCTTTACTCTTCAGCGTGGACCACATCCTGGCGCGAGTTCCGTTACAACTTGATCAGCATCCTATCGTTGGCTTTTGGATTGGTGATCTTCACCGTGTTCGGGGTGGCCGTTATTGCGCCGAAAGTTTTTGAGGGATTTGATTGGCGTCTGGGTCTCGCGCTGGGAGCAGTGGTAGCGCCTACCGATGCGATTGCGGCCACTTCGATTGCGCGGCGTGTGGGATTGCCCGGGCGCATTGTGGATACGTTAGAAGGCGAAAGCATGATCAACGACGCGAGTGGACTGCTCGCGTTGCAGTTTGCCATTGCCATCGTAGTGCAAAGGCGGGTGCCTACTTTCGCTGAAGCGTCGCTCACTTTTGTTTGGCTGATTGTCGGCGGCATTGGGCTGGGCTTACTGGTTGGTTGGATTACCGATCAAATCGAGAAGCGTTTAGACGATGGCGATATTGAGATCACGTTGAGCATTCTGGTGCCCTATGCGGTTTATCTTGCCGCCGACGCTGTCAAGGCATCTGGTGTGCTGGCGGTGGTAGTTTGCGGATTGTATTTGAGCCGGAGAAGCGCGACGTTTTTTTCGCCCACGGTGCGTCTTCAAACATCGTCTGTTTGGAAGTCGTTGACGTTCGTCCTGAATGGACTGGTGTTTGTATTGATCGGCTTGCAGTTGCCTGGTATTCGCGCTTCGATTCGTGGTTACAGTCTCCGCGAGTTGATCTTGGACGGAGTCATCTTTAGCGTGCTGCTGATCTTGCTGCGGTTGATTTGGGTTTTTCCGGGAGCGTGGTTCTCTTACTTTCTAAGGAAACGGGTTGCGCATCAAAAAGAAAAGAGACCACCGGTGCGGCAGATCTTCGTGGTGGGCTGGACTGGCATGCGGGGCGTGGTTTCGCTGGCAGCGGCCATTTCTCTACCGGCGACGCTGGCGGATGGGACGGCGTTTCCACAGCGAAACATCATTGTCTTTCTAACCTTTTGCGTCATTGTGGTGACACTCGTACTGCAAGGCCTGACGCTTCCGCCGCTGATTCGTTGGCTTGGTCTGGCCGCAACAGGGGAACCGGATGAAGAAGAACTGAAAGCGCGGCGCGTGGTGCTGCAAGCTGCGCTGACGTATCTAGGCGAGGCCAAGGCAAAGGACAGTGAAGATACCTTTGAGCTTTACGACGATCTGGTCAAGCACTATAACGAGCGCCTGGCCGGTACTCAGCCAGATGCCGAAGCGCATGACCGGCATATCGAATTGAAGCTGCAAGCGCTGGGAATTGAGCGCGAAACAGCCATCCGCCTGCGCAACGAAGGGACAATCAGCGATAACGTGCTGCGGCGGATCGAGCGCGAACTCGACCTGAGCGAATCCCGACTGACTGGCGGCGAGGGTTAGCTCACGACGCGAAACGGATTTTGCGTGGCGAGTTTGGCGCGCGGCATTTCGAGTTCCGGCATGGGTGCTGCTTGGAACAACTTGCGACACGGGACGGCGAGCCAACGCGCCCAATTGCTAGCGCGGGTGACACGGGCGCTATCGGTGGAGATGCCGGTGCTGGCATACATCTGGCGATAGAGCTTTGAAACGAAGACGAAGGCCAAGCGGGCGCGCAGGTTCGGTGTGCAACGCGAGCGCTTCCAAACTTGCGAGAAGCTATAGAAGCTATCCCAAACGCCTTGCGTTCGTTCGCGCATTTCCGCCGATCCCATGGTGGGATGTGGCATGAACATCTTGGGCCGCTTATGAGCAGGAATGAGCCAGTACCGGGTGAGGGGAACGCCATCGACTGCGCCGACAGTGACGTCTTGGGCTTTTTCCCACTTTTCAAAATCGACAGTGCCGGGGAACGGCGTGAGCATGACGAACTGCGCGAAAGTGACGCCGGCCTTCTGGGCCAGCTCACGGGTGGCATCGAAAGTATCGGCACGGTCGCTGGGCAGACCGAAGATGAAGGAGCCCAGAATATGAACGCCGTGTTCGGAAAAAGTTTTCAGACGATTCACGAGGTTGTCGCCCGAGAGGTTGAAGTCTTTGAAGACGGCTTTGAGGCCTTCAGGAGTGACGGCTTCTACGCCAACCAAAGCACCACGGATATGAGCCTTCTTCATGGCATCGAGGAATTCGGTGTCTTCGGCGGCTTCCATGGTGATCTGCGTGAAGAACGTCATGTCCTTTGGCAGTTCAGAGAGGCGATCCATAAGTTCGAAACGTTCCGCTCGCATGGCTTGCAAGGTATCGACACGTGCCTGGTTCTTCTGCTTCTTGGCGAGTTCAATATCGGTGAAGGTGACCGGGTAGAAGTTATCGTCGGCCAGGGCGATGAAGCGGAAGCCGCGGCGGCGTAATTCCACGATCTCTTCAATGACGCTATCGGTGCCACGTTGCCGGGGACGTTGTCCATCGGTACGCCAAACCGAGCAGAAAGAGCAATGCTTGGCACAGCCACGAACGGTTTGTACCGAAGCCCACATATAACTATTGGCGGGCAACAAATCCCAGCGCGCTTGCTTGAAATCCTGTGGCTCAACTTTGCCGCCGTTATAAATGCGTTCGGGGGAACCGCTCACACAATCGCGAAGCACTTGGCTCCAGATAACATCGCCATCGCCTTTAACGACAACGTGCGCTCCACCCCGTTCGAAGGGTTCTTCTTCGTAGAGCGTGGGGTGGATTCCTCCAAATACAACCCAAGCGCCACGTTCGCGGCAAGCGCGGCCGATCTCATAACCTCTTAAAGCATTGCCAGTGTGAATGCCTATTCCCACCACGTCGCCTTTTTGGATACGATCCAGATTCAAATGCTCTAGCGTTTCATCGCATATTTCCGGATCGCCAAATGCATCACCTGTGGCGGCCGCCAGGACAAAAAGCCAGCGTGGAGTGATAACCGCAGTCCCAAAAGCGGTATCAATTGGATTGACAAGATGAACATTCATTATTTGTATATAGGTGGAGGAGCCACGCCAAGTGTATCAGTAGGTACGAAAAAGTACCAAATAAGGGGGAAATTACTACTTTCCAACTTCCAGGATGGTGAAGGAACCGGGGACGAGTGGGCCGCGACGCGGACGTTGTTGACCGGGCAGGGCTTCGGGGGTGGGTCCAAACTCAGCGGCAATTAAGAGAATATGACCAGTTTTGCTGTCGATGGTCATGGTCTTAGCCGAAACCATTGTCTTGACGGTTTGTTCAACAGCGAATTCAGTCGGGCTGCTTTCTTTGATGACAGTGAGGGTGCCGTCACCTTGCGAGCTGAAGGCTTCTTTGGTGGAGGGCATGAAGCCGGCACCATCGACGCCGGTGCCGATGGGGAGAGTGGTGATGATTTTGCCGTCGGTGGCGTTCATGACGACGCTGACGGCCGGGTTCCGGCACTCGATAAAGAGAACATGGCTCTTCGCGTCGAAGGCTAAGCCGGCAGGAGTCTTGCTGCCGCCCAGATCATAGTGTGCGGTAACTTTCATCTCTTTGGCGTCGACTACGGCGATATTGTCTTTGTCTTCGATATCGACGTAGATGTGGCCCTTGCCATCGGTAGCAGCTTGTTCGGGAGCACCGCCTAAATCGATGGTGCCGAGAACCGAACCGGTTTTGGCATCGATGACGGTGGCGTTGGGAGCGGCGTGGCTCAAGATGTAGATGCGGCGATTGAAGGGATCATAGAGCATGCCATCGGGATTGCCTTGGACTTCAATCGGCTTGATGATCTTGAGAGTCTTGCTATCGAACATGGTGACGGGCTTGCTGGTGGCGAAGCCATGATGAGACTTAGCATCGACAGCAGCGCCGTGTGCGCTGATATCGGGCATCTCGCCGACTGATTGCAACGAGTCGAGATCGAAGACGGAGATGCGTTTAGTAGGGCCGGTGCGGGCGACGTATAAGCGCCGCCCTACGGAATCGGCATAGACGTAATCGAAACCGCCTTCACCGCCAACCTTGGCTGTTTTCAAAACGTGATAGGGACCATCGCTGGGCGTCTGCTGAGAGAAGCCCGAGATGCTAAAAAGCGCAAAGAAGATAATGCCGGAGAGGTAAAAGGGTTGCATATAAGAGTGATGGCTAGAACGAAAGCTTCAATGCAAAACGCAACTGCCTTTCGTTGCTGGCCGATGTTATTTGAGTATAGCCATTGAGCGACTTGACGCTGCCATCGGCATTGAAAGTGGCGGAGGAAACGGTGGCTCCGGGATTACCGAATTGAGCGGTGTTGGTGAGATTGAAAGTTTCCATGCGGAATTGCAGTTTGAAGCGTTCAGTGACCAGGAAGTTGCGGAAGATGCTGGCGTTAACGTTGAAGACGCCGGGTCCGCGGAGAATATCGCGTCCGCTGTTGCCGAAGCTTACGGTAGTAACCGGAGCAAAGGCGAGGGGATTGAAATATGATCCGCCGTTTGCGCCGATGCCATGTCCACCGATGATAGATACCGTGGGAAGGATTTGATTGGCGGTTTGCGTATTGCCGGGAGCATTTACTGAACTGCCGGATGAAGCGACGGTGAAGGGTGTTCCGCTTTCACGGCTGAGAATACCGTTCAACTGCCAGCCTCCGACAATCTTGGCTGTCAGACCTTGCGAAAGCCAGCGTTTGCCGCGACCGACAGGCAATTCATAGTTACCATAGGCTTGGAAATTGTGAGTGCGATCAAAACCTGCCAGCGCGTAGTTGCGGGCCCACATGGGAATCCATGCCCAGGTGAGGCCGGAATCATCATTGTCGCCGTAATCGAAGGCTTTGGAATAAGTATAGGTAGCGCCCACCAGGCCGGCACCCACACGTTTAGTCAGCTGAGTTTGCAGAGCGTTGTAGTTAGAGGTATTGAAAGGTGTGCTTTCGGTGATGTCGGTGGTTTGCCCGGTGATGGCGTAATAGGCGCGACCGGTGTTGCCACCACCGGGACCGGCGGCGTTGATGTTGATGTCATCGGTATGACGAATAGCATGCGTTTGTACGAAGGCGGCCTGAACGTTGAAGTCTTTAGCGATTTCGTGTTGCAGGGTGACGTTGAGAGATTGGATGTAGCCGCGATGGTAGTTGAGCGGATAGGTAGTGGTGGTGATGGTAGTGGGCAGTTGAATGGGACCGAGACCGAGAGCTGGACCGACGATGGGAGGAAGTCCGGTTGCGAGTGAGCCTGCGGCCTGATAAGAGTTTGTACCGCTGAGTGCGAGAGCGATAGTGGCCGGATAGGCATCGCGCATGGCACGGTAACTGTTAGGATCGGCGCTAAGGCCGTAGCCAAGACGAAACACCGTTTTCTCTGTGAGGCGATAAGCGATGCCCAGGCGGGGGACGAACTCGCCGTTGCCGACACTGACTCCGCAGTTGTGGGGTTGACCGGCGACGCCACCCAAACAAACCAAACCGGTTTGCGGGTTATAGATATCTGCGCCGTAGTGGTCGCGAGTGGCTAGCGGATAGGCTTCGTAGCGGATGCCGTAGTTGAACGTTAACTTGCGGTTGACCTGCCATTGATCTCGAGCATAGAAGCCATAATTGGCTTCGCGGACAGTGGCGGGGTTGATGTATTCAGTGGAGATACCCATGGACTGCGGCGCCCCGAGGAGGAAATCTCCCCACGCGTTATAAAGATTGGTAGCGGTTCCGCCGCTCAAAGACGTGATGCCGCCCGAGAAAGTGAATCCGCCACGCGGGCCGAATGATGTTTGGGGTTGGAAGTGGTTGATGGCGAAGTGTTGATACTCGCCACCGAAGCGGAACGAGTGAGAGCCTTTGGTCCAACTGAGATTGACTGCGCCGACGTATTCGTTATCACGGAACAGAAATGGGTTGGAGACATTCGAGTTGCCAAAGGACGAGAAACCAGTGACACCGAAGTTCGGATAGCCGCCATCGAGTGCATAGGAGCCGTTGGTGCCGGGAATATTCAAAACGTCGGTCCCATAGTTCTTGCCGATGTCGACGTTTTCGGCTTGGAGGCGGATGCGTGTGTAACCGAGGTTGCCATCGAGAAGAAGTGTCGGGGAGAGCGAATAGTTGCCGCCGAGGCCGACGCTCTGCACGCGGCCAGTGGCGGTACCGGGTTGGCCGCCATCAAGGGTGTTGCCTTCGGCCGCGCCTAAACCTGGAGGATCAAAGATGTGACTAGGCGAGATACTGTAGCGGCCAAAGATGGCGCTTTTGTCGTTGGGGTTGTAGTTGACCTTGGTATCGATGTTGTGGTGTGTGGAGGAGTAATCGGCGCTGCCGAAGTAGTCATTGGTGGGGGTAGCGGAGGCGGAGGCTTGGTTGGGTTCAGGCATCAATTGAATCATCTTGACGGAGGCGGAGGCGAAGCGGGTGGTGGGAATTTGATCGCCGGCGAAAACGGTGCGGCCTTTGCCGTTGGCCAATCCGGTGTTTGGGTCATAGATGTTGGTACCGGTTCCGGCGAAGAGGCCTTGGCGTAACGGATCGGTAGCAACAGTCTCAAGGGCGGATACGTTGGCGCGTTTGTCAGTGACTTCCCAATTGCCAAAGAAGAAGAGCTTGTTCTTGATGATGGGACCACCTAGATTTCCGCCGAACTGATTGACGATGTTCTTGGGATTGTTAGCGCCGTAATAAAAGTAGTTGCGTGCTTTGAGAGCGCTGATCTGATTGAACTCCCAAGCTGCACCATGGAAGGCGTTGGTGCCGGACTTGACGCTGATATTGACAGCGGAACCGCCGGCCATTCCTTGTTCGGCATCAAAGCTGGCGGTGACGACGCTGACGGTCTGAATGGCTTCGGTAGAGGGTACATACGCGACGATTTCAGGGAGCCATGGGTAAAGATCGAGTGAGCCATCAATGCGGGTGGCGTTGTTGTTATAGGAGGCGCCGTTGACATCGGTAGCCAGCGCGCCTTGGGGGTTGCCGGCTTCGGAGTGCGAAGAGGCGGGTGGACTGAAACCGGGAACGATGATGAAGATGCTTTGGAAGTTGCGGGTGGCGGGTTCGGGGAGTTCAGTGATTTGGGAGGTTTGGATTTGCACGTTGACGTCGGCGCGATCGGTTTGGAGGCCGACGACGGATGCGTCTACGGTGACGCTTTGGGTGACTCCGGCGAGTTGGAGTTGGGCGTCGGCACGCTTTTCGCTGTTCGCTTCGATGCGGAGGCCTTGCTGGACAAAAGCCCCGAACGATGCGGCCTTGATGGTGACTTTGTAAGTCCCAGGTTGTAGATCGGTAAAGAGATAGCCGCCGTGTTCGTCGGTGGTTGCATCTTTGGCGATGCCGGTGTCGACGTTGAGAGCTTCAACTTTGGCACCAGCTACGAGGGCACCGGCGGGGTCGGTGACGGAACCGGTTAAGGAGCCGTAGAGAACCTGGGCATGGGCAGTGCGGAACTGGAGAAGGGCACTTACTAAGAAAACAAGTAAAAGTGTGCGCCTTGCTATTGGCAGATAGTGCATAGAGACTCTCCTGACTTGGGATGAAAAGACCACTTGGGGATTATATAGGAACGAACGGGAGACAGGAGGTGCCGCACCGGGGGATAGGCGTTGAGTCGAGCGGGTGACTCGGGAGACACCTCCGGCTTGACAAGCGGCCTGCGATTTTAGGTTGTCAAATAACTGGGGGCCAACGCTTCGAACACCTTGCGGCGAGGAGAGATTAGCACTTGGATTCGAGGTTTAGGCGATGGTGGCAGCTGCGATTTCGGGTTCGGGGTCGGAGGAAATGTCAGCTGAAAAAACGAACCCATTTTCGGGGGAAGGGGTTTCGGGGGTGGCGGCAGCGGCGGTGGCTTTTTTCTTGGCGGCTTCTTTTTCCTGTTCCTTCGCTTCCTTTTCAAAGCGGGTTTGTTGGAGGGCTTGGAGTTCGGCCATGTCGGCTGTACGCATGTTGCGGAGGCGGCGTTCCTGAAGGGCGAGGTTATTGAGTTCTTTGCGATAGGTGCGGAAGATCTCGAGTTGGATGAGTGCGTTGCGCGTTTCGGGATTGCGTTCGTTGGGATAGAGGCCGACGAGTTCGCTTTGCCCGAGTATGTAGATGGCGGCTTCGAGTGGGGCGATGCGAAGGATACGCCATTCGGCATCGAGAATGGATTGGACGAGTTGTTTTTCTTGATTGGTGGCGGGGGCGTATTGGTCGAAGAGGCGGTCGCGGTGTTGTTCATAGAGGGGGGCATCTTCCGCGGTGAGGAGAATGGTGCGGCCCGTGAGTCCGGTTTTGACGGCGTTGAAACGGGAGATGGCTTTGCCAGCGGGGGTAGTGGGCCCCGAGCTCATTTGGGCGTTGGCACGGTTGGCGTTGAGCTGAGCTTCAGAGATGTTAGATGTGTTCGGCGCGGCGGCGGCTGGGGAAGATTGAGGACGGGAAGCGCGCTCGGCGGCGCGGCGTTGGGCACGGTTGGACATAGTGTTGAAAACTCCTTTGAAAATGAAAAAGCCCGCCGCGAGAGGAGGACTCTCGGACGAGCTTTGTTCTGGGTAAAAAGTAGCACGGGCCCCCCCCTAAAACGAACCATCGTAAATAGATACGCGATGATTTTTGGGCGGTAAGTGATTGACAGGGTGGGAGATAAAAAAGTTGAAAATATTTTGCTAGTGCTGTGACTGAGATTTTCGGGGGGCGATTTTTGCATTCGGTGTAACGGGTAGCACGTCCCCGAATTCGGCGTTTGTTCGCCTCGTTTCTGGGTTCTGCAAGATAGTTTTGTTTTGCTGCGAGAGGTCAAATCCGCCGCGGCGGCTCGCGAGCGAGGATCGGCGGAGGGGCCTAGATTTGGGCATGTTTACTGCCTGCAGTGTTGCGAGCAGTGTCGGCGGCCTGATTGCGATAGTGGATGTGCGGAGACCGATGGGTCGGCCGGAGCGATCAGCGGGCTCGGGCACCTGCGATAGGTCAATAAGGGCAATGCCACTGCCAGGCAATAGAATTGCCACTAGGGTGTTATCGGTGTTGTCGGAGACAAGCGGATCAAAAGAATTCGCTGGGGTTGTGGGCAGGCCTATTAATTGAATCGGCAAGGCGGTGGCCGTATCAATAACGGTAATAGCTTGCTCGTCAGCCTGGAACAAGAGTTTCCCGTCTGCGCTAAACCTGATTCCCTCGGCTGGAGGTCTGCGCGCCAAGCTAAAGGAATACGTTTGACCGATGGAGGCGAGTGGATTGCCACTGCTGTCAGTAAGCGCGCCGGCCGCCTGTAAGGTTGTGCCGTCTGGAGAAAGGGCCAAGCTGGTAGGCCCCACTAGGTTATTTAAACCGACGGCAAGATCCGGAACATAGCCGCCGTCGTTGGTTGCGGTGTCTACCTTGTAGAGGAAGTTGGTGTCCCCGGCGATGAAGAAGACGCTGGCGTTATCGTGAGTGATCAGAACGTGCGAGTCGAACTGGTCAGTCTGGTTGAAGGCTGGCTCGGCCGCATAGGAGGTAACGATTCCGGTGGTGGTGTCCAATCGGTGAAACGTGGACGCACCGCCGGTTGTTGTCTCGTAAGAGGCGAAGTAAACGATGCCGGAGTCGGAGATTGCAATTCCGCAAGGATAGGAGTCGCCGGAAGCGACGGAGAACGTATTGAGGACTGACAGAGTGGCCGTATCTAGGACGTATATTGACGCAGTGCCGTCGTCTGAAATCGCCATTTTAGTACCGTCCGGAGAGAGCGTGATGCCAACCAAGTCTTGCGTGCCTTTAGTTGGATTTGGTAAGGAGATGGGCGACTGCCAGCTCATGCTGTTCCGTGAGAAAACCTGTATTTTGGTTAGGTCGGTGAAGTAGTAGAGCTGGCGCTTGGCGTCATAAACGCCTTGGGCAAGATTCGATCCGGGCAAGGGGAAAGTTTGAATGGCCGGAAGATATTTGATTGACGTGGGCGCTTTGGTGGAACCGTACTGGTTGGAAATGGTGATGGGCAGGGTTGTTCCCGGTTGGCCAGGCGGGATCGTGAACTGAAAAGTTTGATAGGGGATGCTATTCTCACCGTTCACGTTGGCGGAGTAAGAAGTGATCGGCACAGTTTGGGTTCCAACCTGCACTTGCGGCGCGTCGCTCACAGTTTGCAGTGAGAAGCCATAGCCAAGAACGGTCGCGGTGCCTCCGCCTTCGGCGATGGACAGGAAGCCGATTACTTGAGTCACGGACGGCCCGTAGCTAAAGGCGTTAAAGCCCACGAGGACGGCACCCCCAGATGTGGTAAGGGCTAAATCGACAGTGCCCGTAGCGTGAGGGGGAGAAACGGCGGTGGTTGAGGTGTCACTGGCAACAGTGAAATTAGCGACGGCCTGATCATCGAAATAGAAAGCGGTAGCACTTTGACTGTTCGGCACGTAAGCGAATCGCACTGGCGTTCCGCCGCTGGTAGGGCCTACATTCACATCGGCGTCGTATGGGCCCTCCATCCAAGTGCCGTAGACGGAGCCGCTTGTTTGAAGATTAGCGACGTCGGCGAACCCAAAGCCGCCGTTAATAATGCTGCCGACGGTACCTCCGATGAGGCCGGTGTTATCGATGACCAGCGGCACCAACCCACCGTTGAGATTTGCTATCGGCTCGCTAGCCCAGCCTTTCTGTGTGAAGGTACGCCAGTCGTAAGCCAGGACCAATCCAGCACTGTAAGGAGAGTAATAAAGTGTGTTGCCGTCGGGACTTAGGACGCCCGATCCTGCGGATAGATAGGCCGGAAAAGTGAACTGCTTGGAAATGGTCATACCGGCACCGTTCCAGATGTAGAGGTTGCCATCGCCAAAAGTGAGGAAGTTCCCGTCGGGTGTGGGCAGCGCTTGAGTTCCTCCGCCATTGTAAGGAAGGTTTGGCGCATTGGCGGTTGCGGACTGGCCAGTCGCGGGATCGAATTGACAAATGGTAGGGTCGGAGAAATAACCGCCAAGGAAAACTTTGGTTCGTGTAGTGTTGACTGCTATGTTTCCAACGCCTACTAGCGATCCGCAGAAGCTTTGGCCAGTCAGGGACGTTTGCGCGCCGCCGGCAGTAATATATTTCGTTAAGGTATTGCTAGTTTTGTTCCAAACAGCAATGGAGTTATAGGTTTGAGTGGCGCCTAGAGAAGACGGATCGCCCATCAACACAAAGTTGCCGCTGGCTAGAGGGAATATTGCGAACGTTGGATAGCCAGATGGGCCAATTTGCGAAGACTTGATCAACTCGGTAATGGCCAGAGTGGCGGGATCGAAAGTGTAGATGTCACCCACGCTGGTGGCGACGTAGACAGCGCTGCCATCGGGTGCCTGATCTAAGGACAAAGCGTTCGGAATATAAACGGAGCTGAGTTGTTTTTCGGTCTTGCCGTCAAACGCGAATACCTGATTTTGTGATCCGTCGACGAAGAAGAAATGCCCGGACGGACCGTTGTAGAGCGCGACGGGCGCTATGTATTCCGTGTTCGAAATCCCGGTTCCTGTATTGAAATAGCGGATGCGAGTTGTGAGTGTTTGCGGGGGAATTTGTAGGCTTAGAGCTACAGATGCGGAGTGACTGAGCGACCCAGAGGTTGCGTTGAAATTTACCGTGGCAGTTGTGGCGGTGGCACTTGACGCGGCTGTGAGGGTGATGCTTTGCGGAGTTCCTGGTGTGACAGAGATGGATACGGGCGCCGCGGTAATGGCGGATGGCAGAGCGGAAATGCTGACGGTGACAGTGGAATTAAATGAGCCGGTAGCCGTGACTGAGATAGTGAGTGTAACCGGCGCGGCTGGAAAAACGGTGACGCTGTTCGGCGTGACGGAAAGCGAGAAATCACCGGTTTGTGGGATGGGATTGGCTGATGATTGCGCTGATCCGCCGCCGCAGCCGACGAGGGTGATGGCAAAGAACACGCAGAGAATAGGAAGAACGAACGAGGGGCCTCCGGAACGCATGGGCGAATCATAACACGCGCTTTCTATTGCTAGAGAAAGCCGAGATTCTTAACGAGAAGTTCGGGAATCCGTTGTTCCGCTGTTCTGTCACTTGCGATTCAGTTGGCTAGCCCAGTCGTACAGTGCCGCTGCCTGATCGACGACATCCGACAAGTCTTCAGGAAGCAGGAACCTATCCTCGATCATCCGTTTCGCCACCACCGCCACCTTTGATAAATACTCTTCGCGGCCGGCGTAGCGTTCACTGATCGAAAGGCGCGAGTCGCCCGTTGCGATGCGCTCGCTCTTCGTTCGGGCAAAGGGGTGAAAGGAGCCGATCTCGCCAAAAAGCTGATCGGCGGAACCGATGGAAGGACTGCGAAAGTTCCAGCCGCCGTAAGTGCCGACGGGCAGCTCGATGGCGGGCATGCGGATTCCGGTGCGGCTGTTCCCATTTTCATCGACTGCGGGCACGAGGCCCACGAAGGGTTTCCCAATCTTCGGAGGCTCGTTGCTGCCGATCCCTTTGTTCCACTGCGGGCCGAAATCGAGGCGATAAGTTTTCAGATAAGGCACTGGGAAGTGCACTCCAGGGATGACCGGCCAACCGGCTTTTTCGGTGGGCATGAGTGTCCCATCGGCGATGTGGGGAATGCGGCTGGGCGGTGCCGGGGTTCCATCCACCACCCACGCATCGAGATCTTTCAGCAGCGCTCTCACAATGGGTCGGCGATCAATTGGATTGTTCAATGCAGCTGCGCCGACGGGTTGTACGGGCGGAAACGGGCCGGCTCCATGCGGTCCGGATGAGACGAAATAAATGCGGGAATCGGCGGGTGGTTCGATGTCGCGCGTGCCGGTGGGATCAGTATGGATCAACGAGCCGGCGCGATTGAAATATTCGGAATTGCTGAAGATATGAATGACCTTGGGCGCAACGTGGCGCGCTTGGGCCTGCGCGAGCAGTGAATCGGTTTGGCCGGTTTCGGGATCGGTCTCGGGTCCGTCGGTGAAGGGAAACATGTCGGCGGGGTAGAAGACGTTGAAGAATTGTTCGGCATCGCGAGAAGCCTGGGCGAAGCGGTGGTTGAACGAACCGCGGCCGGCGCCCCCCACTTCGTCGATGACGCCATCAAAGACCTTGCGGCCGTGCTCATCTTCGTTGAAACCTTCGTAGAGGAAGTGGCGGAGCAGACGGCCGCTTTGCGAGACGCCCCAGCCGTAGGCGATGCGAAGGCCGCGTGTGGGATTGGCGTCGGACTGATCGTACTTGAGAAAGCTGATGAGGTCGCGGGTTCCTGCCAAGCCGGTGCCGACGACGCGTGGATCGCGGGCACGATAGACGACATCGTAGATGCGGCCGAGTTCGAAGCCGCCGTCTACCGCGACGCTGGCATCGCCGACGAAGTGCCACTTGGAATGCGGAATGATTTGCGGTGTGTCGGTGGGACGGTTGCGGACGGTCATGACGTTCTCGGCACTGGCGGGATCATCAATCGGGTAGGCGCGGTGATTGCGATCGGCCAGCGGCTGCGTGGGGGCGTTGTTGTTCGGAATGAAATTTCCGCGCACCAGGCCGGTGATTGGTTTGCCGTGATTGGAGACGATAGGCATGTCCATGCGCATCTGACCGTCGGGCACGTCCCACTGCCAGCCCATCCATAGCAGTGTGTAGCCTTGGTTCATCAGCGCGCCGTCGCCAAAATCGGCTTCGGCTTCTGGGTCGGCGCTGTTCTTGGCTTTCTGAAAAGTGCGCAGCATGCTCTTGCCGCCGCGATTGCCCACTTCATAGAAGAGGCGGCCATTGCCACGCGTGGAGTCTAGCGGTTTGAGCATGTAAAAATCGGCAGTGAATTCGACTTCGCCTTGTGCGTTGCGCGGCGCGAGGTTGAGATCGACGATGTTTTTGTTGATGGGTAGGGAAGGATCGAGGGCGAACTCGGCTTTGCCGATTAACTTTTCGTAGACGCCGGCGAGGCCGAACGATTTGCCGTTGAGAATGTTTTCACGACGTTCGATGTGGAACTTGACGAGACGCGCGTCGGCTGCGGTTGCGAGGAATGGGAGGAGGAGTGCGGCGATTGCGATGAGTCTTGGTCTCATGCGGAGCCTCCGAGCGCGGTTAGGAATAGTCATGCTGAGTCACGGCGGTTTCTCTTCACGAGAATACAGCACGGTCGACTTGAAGGGCGGCTGGTGGGCGCGAAAGCTCGTGAAGACCCGCGCGCACTTACGTCCGCCCTTCGCGGAGGCACGATGCCAAAACGAGTTAGCGCACGGCGGCTAAGGCGCGCGCTTTTCGCAAGCCATTTCGTTTCGGTGCTTTGATGATCGTGGCGGCTTTGGAGAATGTCTGGACGAAGCTTGTGCTGGAGCCGGTAGGTAGCTGGCCATAGGAAGTGTTGGCCGTTTCGAGAGTGCCGCCGTCGAACTCGCAACAGGATGGCTCGGCGTTCACGACAGTCATCGGGGCGGAGGCCACATAGGTGATGGTGCCTGCTCCGGAGGACAGCGTGGTGCTTTGCCCGTTATCGTAGCCGACGAAGTCGAGTTCGAAAGCGACGATGGGGGCGAGGTCAGACGTGGAAACGCCAGAGATGGACGTGAGGGTTTGTGTGACGTTTGCGAGGACAAGCTCTGTTAGATCGTTATTGATCCAACTGGCGCCGGGATGAATGTACAGTTCGTGGATATGGCCATCCGTTCCTATGAAGTTGACGTGTTGGCTGCTATCGCTGCCCCAGTAACCATCGAGTTTGGTGCCGGGTGCCGGGCGGACGCCTGGAGCAAAGTTGGAGAGATTGTTGTCGACCCAATTCGCGCCGGGGTGAATGTATAGTTCGTGAACTTCGCCATCGGTGCCGAGGTAGTTGATATGCTGGCTGCTATCTGTGCCCCAATAGGCATCGAGGTGGGAGCCAGCGGCGGGTGAGACGGCGCGGGCCATGTTGGTTAAGTTGTTATCGACCCAGTTTGCGCCTGGATGGATGTAGAGTTCGTGTACGTGGCCATCGGTCCCGATGTAGTTGACGTGCTGGCTGCTGTCGCTTCCCCAATAGCCATCGATTGCGGTGCCCGCCACGGGCAGCACGGCTCGTGCAAAGTTAGTGAGATTATTGTCGACCCAGTTGGCGCCGGGGTGAATGTAGAGTTCGTGGACGTGGCCGTCGGTGCCAATGTAATTGATGTGTTGACTGTTATCGGAACCCCAGTAGCCAGTGAGGGCGGTGCCTCCGTCGGGCTGGACACCATTTGTTAATTTTGTCAAATCGTTGTCGACCCAGCTGGCGCCGGGGTGAATGTATATCTCGTGTATGTGGCCGTCTGTGCCCACGTAGTTGACGTGTTGACTGCTATCGGAACCCCAATAGGCGTGTAGCGCGGTGCCGGCCGCGGGCGGAACTGCCCGGGCGAAGTTCGTTAGATTGTTGTCAACCCAGCCGGCGCCAGGGTGAATGTAGAGTTCGTGAATGTGTCCATCGGTACCGATGAAGTTCACATGTTGGCTGCTATCGGATCCCCAATAGGCGTCGAGAGCACTGCCTTGTGCGGGCGCGACCCCGAACGAGACGACGGAGAAATTGGCGGCGGTGATGTTGCCGGAATTATCGTTCTGCAAATTGATGCGGCATTGGTAGCCTGCCGGCAGGGTAGCGCTTGGGAGCTTGTAGAGCGATACCCAATTGTTGATGAGCGCCTTGGACGCGTTCTGCCAGTTGTTGACGATGCACGTCATTTGGCCGCTGGTGTCGACAGAGATGACGTATTGCTGAATGGCGCAGGTCTCGTTCTTCGGCGAATAGGCGTTCAACTGAAATCCAAAACCGGCGTTTGCCACGATGTCGGTTGAAACAGCGATAGTGGTTGAAACCCCTTTGAGGTTGTTGCAGCTGTTGTTTAGGAAGTAATTGGAATTGCTTCCGAGGCCACTGGATGGCGGCGTTACGTTGGGCATATAGGTGTGTTCTCCTTATTCCTTTGCAATTGATTTTGTTGTGTTCGGTCGCGGGACGACGCGCTGCGAACTACGCATTTGAGGCGCTCTTTTATGTGCGTTCCAGCGGCAAAGCGTTTCAAGTCATTTCACTTTTTAATTATGGAAGTTTCACGAGCGCGGCCGATGCACTGTTGAATGAAGTTGACTCTCTGTTGGATGGGTCCCGGCTCGACGTAGGTCAGCTCGAATCCGTGAGAGCGATATATTTTTTCGTGCAAGTTACCGAAGTGGATTGAGTCGGCGAGGCTGATTCGCCGGACCTCGGTCGGAGTGACGAATCCCAGGCTGCGGAGAAAAAAGACCTCGCGCCGGTAAATGCTGTCGCGGAGAATGCGGTCAATCTCACACTGCAAGACCTCCGAGATCGGGTAGCCGAGCCATTGCGCGAGGGCGAGCGTGCATAGGGGCGAGCGGTCGTAGAACTGCGTGGCCGTGGTCGACCCAAGGTGTATTTGCCGGTCTCTCTGTGTCGTGACCACTGCGTCGATGAAAGACGGGTCAGTCCAAGGGGTTTCGATTCCTCTTTGCTGCCAATCGGTGATTACATCGGTTGCCGCTTCGTCTACGGTACGAAAGGCTGCGCCCGCGAGATCACGAAGAAGGGTAGTTTTGCCTCCGCCGGGCGGTCCGGTAAGTATGAATCGATCGACGCTCATGTCGAAGAGGCATTATATAGTCGATGGCGTGGGGAACGAATGAAGTTTGCTTATGACGATCAAGTAGCGGCGCTGGTGGCGAAGGATGCGGCGTCGATTGATGACGTAGTGGCGAAGCTACGGGGGGTTGATGCGCTGTTGGATGGGACGCGCGACGGGCTGAAGTGGTTTAACACACTCTATCTGGAAGTTACGTTGGCAGTGAAAGACCGGGTGGCGCGGAATGATTTTAGCAGTGGGGCAGCGGGGTCGGCGTACATCGCGACCCTTGACTTTGCTTTCGCCAATTTGTATTTTGCGGCGTTGCGAGGTTGGTTGGGTGGTGGCGCATTGCCGGAGAGTTGGCGCGTGCTGCTTGAGCAGCGGGGAAATGCTGCGCTGGCGCGGATTCAGTTTGCGTTGGCGGGGGTGAATGCGCATATCAATCGAGACTTGGCGGTGGCGGTGGTGAATACTTGATCGCAGCCGCGGCATGGGACGGTTGAATACACGGCGTATACGGAAGTGAATACGACGCTGGATTCGTTGGTGGAGCAGGCGAAGACCGAGCTGATGGTGAGTTTGCCAGGCGATTCGTTGGCGGCGGTGGATACGGTGGAGCAAGTGGTTGCCTCTTGGAGTGTGGAGGCGGCGCGGGAGTCGGCCTGGGTGCATGCGGAGGTGCTGGCGGCGTTGGAGGTTGAATCGGAGTTAGGACGGAGATTTATCGAGAGCACCGACGGGGCGGCCGCCTTGGCCGGTAAGGCGCTGTTGATTGGGTGAAGCTGTCACCGGCCGACGATGATGTTTTCGGAGTCGAAGAGGCGCGTGGCGAGCCAGAGGAACACCGCGGTTACAACTAAGACTGCAGCGGCGGCGGCAACGAACATCCAGACGGGTGGGATAACTCCTCCCAGAATGTCGTTTGCCAGAAGAGACTGACCCAGGAACGGAATGGGTTTCATCCAAGGCTTGTCAGCGATGGGGTAGAAGAGAGACAGCATGCTGGGTATGATGGCCGCGATGATCAAGAAAGACATGTAGGTCTGTGCTTCTTTGAATGTTTTGGCGAAGCAAGCGAGATAGACCTGCATTGCCGGCGCGAGTAAGCCCATAGGTGCGACGGCGGCGAAGACGAGCAGGCATTCGGGCCAGCCGAGTTGGAAGCGCACGCCCAAGTCCTCCAATGACAAGCGCGACATGATGTAGGCCGTGATGGCGAGAGTGGCGGCCATGCCCACGAGAGCGGCGATGGCGGAGGCGAGCCACTTACCGCCGACGATTTGCCAGCGTGGCAGCGGATTGATAAGCAGCGGTTCGAGTGAGAGACGTTCGCGCTCGCCGGCAGTGGAGTCTGTGGCAATTTGCATGCCGGCTGCGAAGGCTGCCATGATGACGAAGAGCGGGATGAAGTTGAAGAGTTTCGCGATGCGTTGTTTGGCGCTGGAGATTTCCACTTCGTCGACTTTAAGTGCGGAGGCGATGGACGGAGAGACGCCGCGAGCGACAAGGCGCAAGCTGCCGATCTCAGAGCCGAAACGAAGCAGCAGAGTCCGCACACGTTTCACTTTGGCGAAGGCGGACATGCGATTTGAATCGGACACCAATTGAACGGGTGCGGGCCTGACGGCGTTGAACTTTTCGGCGAAGTCTTTTTTGATGACGAGAACGAGATCTTCGGTGGTGTCGCGCACAGCCTGCTCGGGGTCGGCCGGTCCTTTGATGACTTCGACGCCCGCTTGCTGCTGGAGCCAGTGGACCAACATGGGACTGTTTTCCTGCCCCACGATGGGGATCTTGATTTCCTGGGCGGCGCGTTCCTGCTTGGCTTGCTGGGTGAGCATGAAGCCAATGAAGAGCGGGCCGAAGAGAGAGGCAAGAACGATGCCATAGAGGGCGCGCTTGTCGCGCAAGTTATCGGTGAGTTCTTTGCGGGCGACTACGATGACTCGCTGCAGATTCATGCTGCTTCTCCGTGGGGTCCGGCTAATTTCACTAAGGCGTCTTCCAAGTTAGTGTTGCCGGTGAGTGCTAAGAGTTCGTCGGCAGTTCCTTCGGCCACGACGCGGCCGCGGGCGATGACGACGATGCGGTCACACAGGGCGGATACTTCCTGCATGACGTGACTCGAAAAGATGACGCAGCGGTTCTCCGATTTCAAACGACGGATGGCTTCGCGGACGGCGCGCGTGCTGCTGACATCGAGGCCGTTGGTGGGTTCATCGAGAAGGACGTTTTGTGGATTGTGAACGAGAGCGCGGGCCATGGCGACCTTCGAGCGTTCGCCGTGGGAGAAACCTCCGACGCGGCGGTCGGCTACAGCTTTGAGATCGAGTTGTGCGAGCCAGTTCTCCATGCGGCTTTCTAAGTCATGGCGAGGAACGCCCTGGAGTTCGCCGAAGTAGCGAATGTGTTCGCGCGGGGTGAGTCGCGGGTAGAGGCCGGATTGGTCAGGGAGGACGCCGAGACAGGCTTGGGCGGCGAGTTTATCTGTGACTACGTCGTGACCGTCGATGTTGATGGTGCCGCTGTCGGGTTTGACGAGGCCGTAGATCATGCGCAGCGAGGTGGTTTTCCCCGCGCCGTTGGGGCCGAGGAGGCCAGTGACGGTGCCGTCGGCGGCGGAGAAGGAAACGTCCTCTACTGCAGTAACTGGCCCGAATACTTTTCGGAGGTTGGTTACGCGGATCATTTGGAGGCACCTCCGAGCGGGTTGGGTCCGGCGGGACCTAGGAAGAAGGGTGGGCGTTCCACGTGGTTGACGCAACTGGTATCCAGTTTGGCGGAACTGCCGTCAGTAAGGAATTGATCCATGAGTTTGATGACACAGCCGTGACTGTAAGTGCCGTGGCCGCTGCCGGGGACAGTGACTGCTTTGGAGTTTTTCCATTGGGCGGCGACACTCTGACCCCACACGGGAGGCGTGATGGGGTCTAGCTCGCCGGAGAGGATGAGGGCTGGGAGGTCGGAGGGTGTGTTGTCGAAGTAGGCGGGTTCAACAGTGCCGCGCGGCCAGAAGTTGCAGGGTTCTAGAAATACGTCGGCAAAGTCGGTGCTTAGAAATGTGCCGGCGGCTTCTTTGGCAACCTCGCCCGGGTGGATGCGGGTGAAGTCTTCGCTGCAAACGACAGAGATCTGCATGCCGCGCGCGAGCGCGCTTTCCTCTTTGGGATCGTAATCGCCGCCCACGGCCAGGAAGCCGCTGTAGTTGCCTTTGCTGGCCTGTTCGATGAGCAAGGGAAGCAGGGAAGAGGCTATCGGGTCGTAGAGAATTCGAAACACCGTGCCGGTTATGATCACGCGCTTAGCATCCAATTCCTTAGCTTGGCCAGTGCGGGGTTGGATGTAGTGAATGTGTTCGGGATGCGTGGTAAGGCGGCCGATGAGTTCGTTGAATGTGTCGCGGAGATGAGGGAAACGCTGCGCGCAGCCGGCGTCTTTCTCGCAGTCTTTGAAGAGCAAGTCGATTGCCCGTTGGCCATCGCGCGCGGTGTAGAGAGGGAGGCGCATGTCGGGAGGAGCGACGCTATCGAGGATGACGGTGCGAGTGTTGGCGGTGTGGCGGCGGGCATAGACCATGGCGGCGCGGGTACCGTAGGAGACGCCGTAGACGTTGATTTTGGAATAGCCGAGGAACTGGCGGACGTCATCTATGTCATCCATGCCGATGTTGGTGGTGTAGAGACGGACGTCGGCTTTGTTTTTGTAGGAATCGAGGCAGTTGTGTTCTTGGCGAGCGGCTTCGGCTAACTCCTGCTGCTTGGTGAGATTCTGATCGTCTTCTTCTTTTTCAGGCTTGCACTCCAAAGGATTGGATTTGCCGGTGCCGCGTTGATCGACGAGGACGATGTCGCGGCTGGATTGGAGAGTGCGAAAGGTGTCGTGGAGATATTCGGCGAGTGAGGCAGCGCCTTGGCCGGGACCGCCGGCGAAGAAGAAAATGGGGTCGGGGGCGTAGTCTTGTTTAAGCGCGGGCAGCAGGACGATGTTGAGAGAGATCTTGCGACCGGTGTTGGTGTCGCGATTTTCGAAGACGTCGAGTTTGCCGCAGTAGGCGTCGGAGGGGCCGTCGGTGGATTTGCAGGGCTGGAGATGATCTAAAGCGGAGGCGCGGTGAAGGCTCTGACAAGAGGTGGTCAGAAGAAATGCGAGTGCGAGGCACAAAACGCCCTTGTCGGAACGCAGGAGATTCATGTGAAGGCTAGTATATCAGCGGGGTAGCTTGGGATTCAAAACTGTAGCCGCGCCTCGAAAGCTAGCATTCGAGGCGAGCTATCTCCGCCTAAGCCCACGCCCAATAATCCAGTGGGCGGAGCGGTGGTTGATGTCAGTGCTCCAAAACCAGTTTGAGTAGCCCTGTCACCTGGAATGCCGGCATATACAATCGAGGGCAGCGCAAAATTTGCATGATTGAAGACGTTGAATGCCTGTACCTCCATCCGAAGCTTCAGGTGCTCGCTGAGTTGGAACCACTTAGTCAGATAGAAGTCGCTCCATAGGAAGTCTGGCCCTCTTAAAGAGTTGCGGCCCAGATTTCCAAACTGGCAATTCTTCACTGAATCACCAGCGACACAGACCCCCGTGCTGGGATCGACACTTGAAATAAACGCATCAGGGTTCAGCCATTGAATTGTGCCGGGCTGAGTAACTCCTGGAATGGGGTTGTGCTCGTATGCAGGAACGCCGGGAACGAGACTCGCATATTGAGGTCCGCTGCCCTGAATGATGCCGTTTCCGTTCGCTGTGAAAGGCGCGCTAAGAACGGAGAACGGCAGCCCCGTGTGGAAGAACGCTGTACCGGAAACTTGCCAGCCGTTGAACCCTGCTCCTAGCAAGCGCCCATGAACCTTCACCGGCAATTGATAAACGTATTGAGCGTTAAAGTTCTGCCGTACATCGTAGTCGCACGGTCCATAATTGCGTCCGAGATCACCGGGCAGCGGCGATAGAATTCCTGCCGAAGAAAACGAGAGAAACCCTCCGTTGGAGACCGTATCCATGCAGCGGCTCCACGTATAGTTTGCTTGCACCTGTAAGCCATGGGAGAGCCGCTTCTCCGCCGTGAGTTGCAGGCCGTTGTAGTGGCTGTTGGCGCCTGTGTTGAGTTGCGTGACCGCTCCGAACCTGGCGTCGGCAGGTTGCCCATAGGGAAAGGGCGCGAAGCATCCCTGGCACACAGTTTGATAGCCATTCGCTTGTGTCAAATAAGGTTGATTTACCGCTCTGGTTCCAACGTATTGCGCGCGCAGATTGATGTCCTTCCCTAGTTCCTGTTCGAGCGCAAAGCTCCATTGCATGAAGTAAGGCGCCCGCAGCTTTCCGTCGGGCACGGCGGTGATGGAGATAGGCTGCAAACAACTGGATGGATTCGCTAACGGAGATGCACACGACAACTCACCTTTCGCGAATCCAATATTGAATGCCTGGTTCGCGTTAACGGCGGTATCAATGGCACTATTGGGAACTCCTGGCGCAATCGCCGCCCCACCCACCGTGCCCAACAAACCACCTTGAAAGGTTTTTGAATATGGCGGATTGGTGCCCACCAAATCCGCCACGCTGCCTGGGAGGATGTCACTGAACAGGCCAAATCCGGTTCGCAGCACGGTTGTCGGACTGAGTTTCCAGGCGATCGCTGTTCTTGGCTGCAAGAAAGCCAGGGCCGAGCCAGCGAAAACGGTGCTAATGTTTGTCTGAATCACGTTATCCAGCGGTTGGTTCAGATCATGGTTGATTGCTCCAAACGATCCATCCAGCCGCGCGAGCGCATTGTGCGGATTACTCGGATTCGAGTTATGCGTCGCGCGAACGCCGAACGTCCAGGTCAGTGCTTTCGTGATTTTCCAGGTGTCCTGCGCATACAAATCCACGTTGAGGAAATTGAACGGCTGCGAATTCGCCAGCGGAAACGTCTCGGAAGAGGTCGAAGCCACGCCATAAATAAATTGATCCAAGTTGGTGTAAGTGACGAGGGGAACTGTTCCTTCACCGAAGTCGTAGTCGTTCAGCCGGAAGATGCGCGTGTTTGTTCCGAACCGCCACTCATGTGGTCCCAAACTCCATGCCAGATTGTCATTGATGAAGAAGCGCGAGGCGCGTCTGCCTTGCACCCAAGTATTGTCGAGACCACCCAACGTGGTGAAAGGTGCGTTGGCGCCGCTGCCTTGGAGAACAATGGGAAACGCATTGAGAGTTGCCTGCAAGTTCTCGGTTCCAAACAGACTTTGATACCACGAAAATGCGGGATTGAAATAGTTCACCAGGTTCTGGGAAAAGACATGCGTATAGCCGGAAGCGAACGAATAGAGGGGCTGCGGTGAATAAGCATCGAAGATTGGATTAATGGGATCTGTGAAAGCCGCCTGCAGCCCCGTGTCTGCCTGAAAGCGGAACCATGTGATGTTCTGCTGGTTGATGTTGTAATCGATGCGCGCGGTCTGTACTTGCTCATGATCGTCGCTGGAGTGAGAGACAGACTGCCGGTTTGCACAACCGTTCCCGTTTGGCGGGTTCCCCACCGCAGCGCGAACACCGGCATTGAGCGGACAACCGAGAACGGCCAGCGGCGTCCCCTGAGTGTCGGAATAAAGTGAAAATAGCTTTTTATAAAAAGGGATCAGTTGCGGCTGCGGCTGATACACGGACCCGGTAACGGTATCTGTTCCCCCTTTTGGCAGTTGCGCCAGGACATAATTCTCGAACGCCGTAGTCGGCACCGTGGTTGCAGACACAATGGGCAACGCAATCTTCACCCATTCACTGTCTACAAAGAAAAACAGCTTGTCTTTCAAGAGGGGGCCGCCGAGGCTACCGCCAAAATGATTCACCGTCGACCTCGGCTTATGGCTGCCTGCCGTGGAGTTCGTAAAGAAGTCGGCCGCATTGAATCTTGATCCATTCCAAAGCTCGTACAGATTCCCGTGAAAGCGATTTGTTCCGGATTTAGTCACGTAGTTAACCTGCGAAGCGCCATAGCGTCCTTCGTCGACGGCGTACGAAAGGGTATTGACTGTCACTTCCGAAATCGAATTCAGGCCCAAGACCAGATTCGTGGAAAGCCCGCTATTCAGGTTGGTCAACGGGTCGTTCGTCTCCAGGCCGTCCACGATGAAGCCGTTGGAAAGCGCCGGCAATCCGTTGAACTGAACATTGCCGTAACCATTGCTGCCGCCCACAAAATCGTTTCCACTGCCGGCCGTATTAATGAGTGCACCGGCCGAAAATTGTAGGGGGTAAGTCATGTCGCCGCCTGGATTAGGCAAGTCCTCCAAAGCCCGGGCGGTCAGCGTCGTCGAGGTGTTCGGATTCTCCGGATTGATCATCGGCGTCTGCTCCGTCACGGTTACGCTCTCATTCGCCTTTGCGATGGCAAGCACGAAATCGACCGTTTGCTTTTTGCCAAGGCCCGCAGCAACAGACTTGTTCTCTTGCGGCTCGAAACGTTCAGCGGAGGCTTTCACAATGTAGGGACCTGGCTTGAGCTGAGGGAAGCTGAACCGCCCGGCGCTATCGGTGGTTGCCGATCGCATCACGCCATTGTCGGCGCTGGTCACCGTCACCGTTGCGCCCACCAGGGCCGCACCTGTAGGATCAACAACCGTACCCACGATGGCACTTGTCGTTTCTCCCTGGGCGCGGGCTAGCAACCCTGCCGCGAGCAGAATCGCTATCAGAATCAACGGGTCTAGAAATTTAGGCAAACCTAAAAATACCTCGGTCAAGGGAGCCAAGTCAATCGTAAAAGTGCTTGGAATGCGAACCAGAGCGTGGGATCATATCTTTTAGCGGGTCCTAAACATTGGTAAACACTGAGTCAGTCGACGATTACCTCAAAGCAATTTTGGAGCTCAGCGGCCCTGAGCAACAACGGGTTTCGAGCAATGCTTTGGCGGGACGGCTCGCGGTGAGAGCCGCGTCTGTCACGGGAATGCTGCAACGGCTAGCGGCGCTGAAGCCGGCTCTTGTCCGCTATGAAAAGCATCATGGCGCGGTGTTGACAGAGGCGGGAAAACATCGCGCATTGGAAGTCTTGCGGCACCACAGGCTGCTGGAACGCTTTCTTCATGACGTGCTCGACTTCCCATGGGATGAAGTGCACGAAGAGGCTGAAAAACTGGAGCACTTTATCTCCGAAAGACTGGAAGACAGAATCGCAGCCAAGTTGGGAGATCCTCAAACCGACCCCCATGGTCATTCGATCCCGGAGCGCAATGGGACCATCCGAACGCGCCCCGAAGTGCCGCTTCCGTCCTGGGGCTGCGGAGTGCAGGCGGTGATCAGCAGCGTGTCTGATCGTGACCCATCGGCACTCAGAGAGATGGAACGTCTCGGTCTGCGGCCCGGGATTGAACTTGTGGTGGAAGCAGGTAATCGAGGGGCGGCACTCCTGGTCAGAACGGCGAATGACAATCGAGCATTAAGGCTGAATCACAAGCTTGCTGGTTCCATCTACGTTGTGGACGCAACGCGTTGTTGAGTCCGGTCATTAGGGTCAACTCAGTGGGCCGGGAGAAAGCGAAATTGCGAGTCGAGCAGAAACTTCACAAGCGCTAGTTAGCGCCAACGCTCGACCAAGCTGGCGATTGTGGGCGCGTCGCCAGAAGGCGAAGCCTTTGTCGCATCTATGTTCAGGCTGTAGTCCTCTACTGTTTCGCCCGCAGGAATCGTGATTTGAGATTTTACGAATCGGCACAGCAAGCGAACTTGTGGACGAGGGCGAGGCGCGCTAGGGGCGTTGGCAGGAGGTGGCGAGATGAATTGCGAGTGCGAAGCACAAAACGCCTCAGTCGGAAGGCAGGAGATTGCCGTGTCAGTTAGTATATCAGCGAGTGGCTTAGGCTGTAGGAAATGGTGGGCATCAGAGAAGTACTGGTAAGAGGAGGCAGATCAGGCTGACGCAAGTTTTATCCTCGGGGCGTTCTGGGGGTGAGAGAGCGTAAATTGGGGAGAGCGAAGCGGCGAGGAGGAGCGACATACAGAAGGTATGCCCAGAAACTTGCGTTGTATTGCACCGGGTCTGCCTTATCACATCACGCAGCGGGGTGTCGACCGGCGGGAGACGTTTTCGAGCGATGTTGATCGGACTACTTACTTGAAGCTGCTTTTCTATCTTTTACCGGAAGCGGGAGTGCGGCTGTTGGGCTGGTGTTTGATGCCTAACCACGTGCATCTGATTGCCGTTCCGAATCAGGAAGATTCGCTGGCGGTTTTGTTTCGACGGCTGCATGGGCGGTACGCGCAGTATTACAATGCGGTGGCAGGACGGATGGGGCATCTCTGGCAGAGTCGGTATTTTGCTTGCATCCTTGGGCCGGGGCATCTGGTGTGCGCGCTGCGGTATGTGGATCTGAATCCGGTTCGGGCGAATTTGCTGGGGAGTGCGGAGGGATATCGATGGTCGAGCGCGGAGGCGCATGTTCGCGGTGCGGATGATGCGGGACTGTTGGATATGGACGGATGGCGGGCGCTTGGATTGGGGGACTCGTGGAAGGTGGAGCTCCAGGAGAGTGGCGCGCACTTAGAAGAATATCGTGAATTGCGCAGATGCACTCATGCTGGTAGGCCGTTTGGGGACAGCTTGTTTGTGCAGAAAATGGAGATGCAGTTTGGCAGAAATTGGCATCAAGGGCGTCCACCGCGAGTTGCCAAGAAGGCTACCCCTGGATGATTTTGAGGAATACGGATAAATAGCCGAAAGAGGTGCCAGATCAGGCTGACGGAAGTTTTGTGACCGGGGGAGGCTGAGGGGTAGGGAAAAGAATGATTCGGTGTGATGGGGTTAGTAAGAGCTACGGAAGACTGGCCGCGGTTTCGGAGGTCACCTTGGAGGTGGCCACCGGGACGGTCTGCGCGATTCTGGGGCCAAACGGGGCAGGCAAGTCGACTTTGGTGAAGATTCTGACTGGGCTGCTTGCGCCTTCGAAAGGGTTCGGGAACGTTTGTGGATTGGCGATCTCGGACGTGGGGCTCAAGCGCATTGTCGGCATACTGCCGGAGAGCTTGGCGTTGTTCAATGAGTTAACCGTTGGCGAACATTTGGAACTAACCGGTGCGGTTTACGGCTTACCGAGGGACGAAGTGTACCGGCGCGCGGATCAGTTACTGCGTGTGTTGCATTTGGAGCATGGGCGCAAGACGCTGATTCATGAATGCTCCTACGGCATGAAAAAGAAGACGGCTCTGGCGATGGCGCTGTTGCCGAATCCGCGAGCGCTGTTTTTGGATGAGCCGTTTGAAGGAGTGGACCCAGTGACGGCGGAGACGATTCGCTTGATCCTGCGCGCGAGTGCCGAACGCGGGATTACGGTTTTGCTGACGTCGCACATTTTGTCGCTGGTGGATCGGGTGGCCGACAAAGTGGTGATGATGAATCACGGGCAGGTAGTTCTAGATAAGAAGACCTCGGAGTTGCCGAATACTCTGGAGAATCTCTATTTCGATTTGATTGAGCGCGCGCCGGCGGAAGATTTGGGGTGGTTGGGCTGGCCCGCGTAGTTAGTCTTCTGCGAGTGCTGGCGCTGCTTTCGTGGCGCGACGTGCGATCGGTGGGTTCGATTGCCGGGCAGAACTTTCTCTTGTTCATCTGGTTCGTGGCACTGCAGCCGCAGAGCGCGGAGTTCTTTGTGTTTCTGCTGGCGATCGTTTTATTGTTTCCGCTGGCGAGCGATCCGATGGAGAAGATTCCTATGGAGCGGCGCGGGACTTGGCCGATTGGGAACAAAGAATGGGGCGTGGTTCGAGTGGGTTCGGTGTTATTGAGCCCGATCTCGTGGTTGGCCATTGTGGTGTTGCTTAGAGCGGGCTGGCGCCTGGCCGTGCTGGTGTTTGGCACGGGCGTTGTGTTCTATCTATTAAAGGCGTTGGTGCAGTGGGGTGGAGAGCGTTGGGGCGAAACGTGGTCATACGAAATCCCTGCTCCTCCCGGTACGATGGGCGCGATCATGCGGCTGCAGTGGCGCGAGATGTTGCGGACCCTTGATCCTTACCTGGCGTTCGTGTTGATGGCCGTGACGGCGATTTACAGAATCTCGGGCCAGCCGCTTGATCCGGCAGCGGTGCGGATTATGTCTCTGCTGGTGGTGTTGGCGCTGAGTACGGAGGCGCAGGTGCTGTTTGGGATTGATGGCAAAGGAGCGGAGCGCTACAAGTTGATGCCGATTCGCGGATGGCAGATTTTGTTGGCGAAAGATTTGGCGTTTCTGTGTTTGGTTGGGTTATTAGTGTGGCCGTTGGATTTTGTGAGCGGGTTGTTTGCAGGAGTGGCGGCGCTCACGGTGGGGCATCATAATTCAACCTTCAAGCCGATGCCGCAGGTGCGCTGGCGCTTTACGTCGGGGGCGTTGTTTTTTCAGGGAGTACTGCAGACCATAGCTTTGTTTGCGGTGGGGAGTGTGGTGCGAACGGAAGGGCTACCGTTGGCTAGCCTTTGCTTAGTAGCGTGGGGTGCCTCGGTGGTGTTTTACGGATGGCAGTGGGAGCGGCGGACGTGATTATTCTTGGGCGGACATTTGATGATCGGAATCGCGCCAGGCGCTGATCTTCAAACGGCGGCAGACCCAACAGAGATTTTCTTCTTCGCCACTGGCAGCTGCGGTGCTAGGGCCAGTCAACGGAGTGCAGGAGGCGCCACACACCGCACACGGCTTGGCGGGAGGCGCGGGGCGTTCTGCTTCCAACGACTTCTTCGCCATAGCGAGAATCTGCGGAGAGATGATGGGCTCGTTGATGGGCTTCTTTTTCATCTGACTTAACTATAGCCCATTTAGGGCGCAAAAGCGTTAGCGATCTAAGTTCAGTGCGGCGGCTTTGGTCTCGGCGGCGTCTTCGGCGGTAGCTTTGCGGACGGTAATGCTGCCGTGCTGGGTGACCAAATTGACGTCGGGACCATTGCCGATGGAGCCTTCGAGCTTGGCGCCACGGCCATCGGCAGTTTCCTTTAAGGCGTCGCCGAACTGATTATCGATATCGCCGTTTTCGGTGTTGGCGTTGAGCGCGAAGTGCGCGGCGGCGGGGACGGCCAGTTCAATATTGCCGGAGCGGGCGTGGACGACAATGCGGCCCATGGCGGAATGTTCGGGGCGGAGTTCGATATCGCCACGATCCACGTCGAGATCCAGGCCTTCGGTGAAGCCGGCTAAAGTCACGTCGGTGGCTTTGGTTGAAAGTTTGACGGGGCCGACTAAATCTTTGGCGTCTAAGCTACCGCGATCGAGACGAATGTAGCCGGTGACTTGGCGGGCGTCTAATTGGGTGTGCATGCTTTCCAGACGAACGGGTTTGGCGAGAGCGCGCAAGGAAATGGTGCCGGTGTAATCGCCGGCGACGGTGACTTGGCCTGCCACCGTTTCTAAATCAACGTCGGCGCCACGGCCGTGCAATTCGATGGTGCCCTGGACGTTGCTGCAATGAATGGAGCGGGTGCCGCGCGCATCCACTTTGACATTGCCGCCGATATCGTCTAGGCGAACGTCCTCAATGTTGCCGCCGTTGAGTTGGATATCGCCAGTGAGAGAAGAGACATCAATACTGCCGCGGGCGGCGCTGGCTTCGATGCTGGCTCCTTTGGGAACGCTCACATCGAGGTTGGTGCTGACGGAGGTGCGGGTATCGAGGCGATCCTGATGGCAGCGAATGGTGATGGTATTGCCATCGGTGAGAACTTCGACGGGCGATTGCGAATTGGCCTTGTCGGCGTCGTGGATATCAAACGCGCCAATGTTTTTTTGACCGGTGACGGAAATCGTGTTCGCGTTAGTGCCGCTGATTTTGGCATCGCCGCGAAAGTCTTCGATGATAATGCGTGGGGCCAGGCCGACGCTGCGGGTGATGGTGTTGACGGGATATTGATGTTCTTCGCCAAAGGCTTCGATTCCGCTTTGAAAGCCGACTTGGCGAAACCAATTATCGGGCCGTTCGAACTGGAAGACGGAGGAGCCGAAGAGAGCCACGAAGATGACGATCGCCCAGCCGCCGCCGGAGATGCCGTTACGGGGAATGGGACCGTTGCTGCGAAAGCGAATGAAGACTTCGATGAGTGCAACGGTGCCCCACAGAATCAAGCCATAGGGCCAGTAGCGGGCCACAAGATCGGCAATGCGGAATTCCGGCGAGATGGAGCGTATAAGAAAGACAACGCCGATAAGAATGAGGACGAGAGGGCCCGTGATAGATCCGCTGCGAGGTCTCATTGCGGTCGTTCTCCGAAGGGTGGCGGTGGTGGAGGAACCTGCGGCACGTACATGCGTTCAACGAGTTTCATCACACCGACGACGATAAGGATCAACGGCCAGGAGCGGTAGAACGCCAGAACACCCGCTTGGTGCATGGCGAACAGCACGCCCACAGTGATGAGCAGGATGGGTCCGCGAATGGCTTGCGCAAACAGGGCCGCTCTACTATTCATGGGTTGACTCCATGCGCGTTGGATTTAGCGGCTGATCAAGAACGTGTGGGGCGTTGCGGGCGCCGGCAATGCGGTAGTAGAGCATGATGCTGCCGGCAACGATTAACAGGACGGGCCAGAAACGCGCGAGTTCGCGGAAGGCGATAAGATGCAGCGTATCGAGCAAGAATAAAACGCCAAGCAAGATGAGTAATACGGGTCCGATGGGAGCGCGCGACATATAGCGATTGGGAGTGACGAGGCTCGACCATTCGTCGACGGGTAGACCAGCTTGGCGTTTCTTGGCGGTGTGGAAGGCTTCGAATGCCATATAGCCCCAAAAACTGACAAGCACCATGATGATGAAGGGCTCGCCCGCACTTTCTTCGGTAGCGTTCGCCAAACTGAGCAGCAGACCGGCGACGACCGCATGCACCAAACCCTTTACGTATTGGCCGTTATAAATGGCGCCAACACCGGGAATGAGACCGAGCACGAATGCGAGTGCAGGGGAAGTGTGCACAGGCGTGACGGCTTGCTGATAAGGATTGGAAGGGGTGGCGGATGGATTGACGGGTGCGGTATAGGCGGTGCTCATAATAGGGGCGTGCTCCTGACAAAAAATTGTGCCGTTTGACGGATGCTGGCAGGCGGCGCAAAGGGCGCGCCCACAATCTCGACAGAACGCGGTGGCGGGTGTTTCGGGGTGCAGGTAACAGGTCATTGTTTGTCCTTGGGTTTGTCCTTGGGCGCCTCGTTTTTCTTGGCGGCTGGCGTGCGTGCGGCTTTATCGCTTTCGTCCTGCTGCCGCTGCAATTCGTGCACGCGCGCTTCCACCTCATAGACAACGCGCAGGTTTTCGTAGTACTTGAGCATGCGATCTTTAAACCGCACGGTTTTCATTTCTACGCCGCCTAACACGCGGACTGGGTTCAAATCGGCCGCCTGCACACGCTCTACGCGGGTGCCCGTGCAGCGTTCCAGCATAGTAAACGAGAGCACTGCCATGGCGGCACCCATCACGAGCCGCGGTTGCAGCACCGGCTGCAGCCACTTCATCACGAATCGGCCCCAGAGTGTTTGCCGTTCGTAAGCATGGCGCACGCGGCCCAGCGGAGCTTGAAAGGCGATCCGAGTAATCAACTCGGGCGGTGGCTCAATCGGGTCTAAGGTTTGGAGGAGAGCGACACCGTTGGTGACTTCGGCCAGGAGTAACCCGCAAGGCGCACACTCCGCCGCATGCAACTCGACGGCCGCGCGCTCAGTGTTGCTGAGCGTGCCGTCTAAGTAGTCGGCGAGGATGCTTTCAAACTCCGGGCACTTCATAAGGGCTCTTTAAACGGTTACCTTGTTGCGCTTCAAAACTTTTCCTAATTCGGCGCGGCCACGGTTCAGCCGCGATTTTACGGTTCCTTCGGGTACATCTAAAACTTTGGCGATTTCGCGATATTCCATCTCCTGCAGATCTCGCAAGATGACGGCTTCGCGCAACTCGGGCGACAGCTTTTGCAAGGCGGCTTGCAGAAGTTCGCCGGCTTCGCGGCCGGCCAGCATGCCATCGGTCCGCGACGATTGGGCGGTGCGTTCTTCCAGCGTGGCGAGTTTGTCCTCAAGCGCGTCGGTGACGCGATCATGCTTGGTGCGACGATAATGATCGACCAAAAGGTTACGGGTGAGGCGGGTGAGCCAGACCACGAACGAGCCTTCGCCGGCGCGGAAGCTGCCCAGGGTTTTGAAGACACGCAGGAAAACATCCTGCGTCAGGTCTTGCGCTTCGTTGTCGCGGCCGGTAAAGCGGTAGCAAATGCCGTAGACACGTTTGGTGTACGTTTTGACGAGTTCGTCCCAAGCGCCCTGCTCCCCACTCAAGCAGCGCTCGATCAGACTGGTTTCAGCGTCCAACGGCCGTCTTACCCTCACCCCGGCAGCGGAGGCGTTGGCCCAGCTCCAGGGGGCCAAGGCTTTCGCTCCTGCCAGAATCTTCGAGTCTACCGAAATTGGAAACGTCGCTGCGGTCGCCATATTCAAAACGTCATTTGGTTAAACGCAAGCGGGGGGCCGGAAGTTCAAAGGATTTTGCGGGTAAATGATTGAAAACAGGGAGGGTGAGGGGAAGTTTTCGTGGGGCTGAAGGCGCGTTTGGCGAGGATGATTATTGCTAGTGGCTAAGTTCTTTAGATTCAACCGTAGTGAATAAAAGCGGCGGGGGTAGCCCGGGTGTTTGCGGGTTTCGTTGGCAAGAAAACCAGCAGACCTGATGTGACCTGTCCCGGGTTTCGGTTTCGTAGAATCAACCAGAGGCAGACAACGCCGTGGCGCACAGCGCAAATTTGACAAAGGAGAACGAAATGCAAATCAAACTGACGAGCGTATATGTGGATGACCAGGACAAGGCCCTGCGCTTCTATACTGAGGTGCTCGGCTTTGCCAAGAAGGCCGATTTCAGTCAGGGTCCATTTCGCTGGCTGACTGTGGCGTCGCCCGAGGATCTAGACGGCACTGAACTGCAACTGGTGCTGAACGACAACCCGGCGGCCAAAGCGTATCAGCAAGCGATTTTTCAGCAGGGCCAACCCGCAGCCAACTTCTTCACCGACGACGTGAAGGCCGACTACGAGCGGATCAAGGCTCACGGCACTGAGTTCGCCATGCCGCCTACCGACGTGAAGTTCGCCACCATTGCGAAGTTAAACGACACCTGCGGCAACCTCATTCAACTCACCCAGTTGGCGCGTTACTAGCGGCGGGTTTGGTGTTACGCAAAGAATTCGCTGACGAATGCCTATAGACGGAAATCAGTTGGATGCGCCGCAGGTGAAGCCGCACGCGGGTGCTTCGATGTAATCGATCCAGCCGCTCATCATTTCTTCTTCGCTTGGCTCGCCCCAGCGGATGGTGCGCGCGGGGTCTGGATTGAACTTGTTGTTGGCGCTGTTGTCGTAATGAAAGGTCATGATCAGGCGTGTGCCTTTTGGGATGAAGACGGGCGATTGCAGCAGATATTTGAGCTGCCAGTTGAAATCGTACTGGGGTACAAGCAAGAGCGTTTCGGTGGTGGTTTGTCCTGGACGCTGGATTTCGAAGCGCGCATCTTTGCCGCGAAAATGCATGTGCGGCGTGATGGACAGCAGCAGCGAATCCGCGTTGAAGGTAGCGCATTGAGTGACCGCTTGCTCAGCCACACCGGCAGGGATGGAGAAGAAATCGTTATCCACATCCATGCGGCGTAGCGGATAGCGCGGCGGGGCGGCTGCAAAGATCAGTCCGACACGGGTTCGGTCGGTGACGAATTCCTTGGCGTTCGATGCTTCGCGGTGATAGTGGATCTGGAAACGCAATTGAGCGCCGGCCGGAATCCACTTAGCGGTGTCGCTGCGGTACGTGTCGGGCGGCATGCCAGGCAGGTAAGAACCGAGCGCCCCTTCGCCGGCGATGCGCAGCCTGTCGATATCGGGGCCCGTGTAACCGCAGGCGTCATTCACCACCGGCGACTCGGGGCGCATGTGGCGCAAACCGTCGCTGGTGCGTAGCAGGTAGTCGGCGAAGCTTTTATTCGCTGTGGTTGTGTGGATAGCAGCTTTGGGAGCGCTTGGTTCCACCACGCTGACGTGTGCGTGATGAACTACTTCGCGATTACCCGGGCGAAGTTCGACCGCTTGGACCCAGTGACCTTCCGTGAAATGAGTGGGCACGGTGAAATAGACGTACTCGTCGACGGCCGTTTCTTTGACTAAGTGGTCTTCGCCGATATCGAAGATGGCGTCAGGTTTG
This sequence comes from Bryobacterales bacterium, assembly GCA_003169195.1. GTDB lineage: Bacteria > Acidobacteriota > Terriglobia > Bryobacterales > Bryobacteraceae > Bog-105. Next base: position 7,085 of record PMQB01000436.1, on the reverse strand, counting down.
CCGATGCGCCAGCCCTCTGTATAAGCAGGTGCGGGCGGTAAGTCTTTCGGCTCGCCTTCTTTGGCTCCTTGTTCGACCCAAGCGACGATGGATTGGCGTTCGGCCTCACTGAGCGTAGGGTCGTTGGCGAAGTGGCCGATGGAGCGGTCTGCAAACCAGGGCGGCATTTTCTTGAGAAGTATGGCTTGGCGAATTGCTTGGGCCCAGGGGCGGGCGGATTTGTAATCCATCAAGGACATAGGAGCAATGTCGTTGGGATGGTGGCAGGCAGTGCAGTGTTGATAGAGGATAGGAGCGATGTCGCGAGAGTACGTGATTTCGGCCGATAGGTCAAAGGCGGAGAGAGATAGGAGGAGGGCGGCAAAGTAGAAATGGCGGGGCGGCATAAGGTAATTGTTTTTTCTACAAAGCTTATTCTACTTTGGCCCGCTCGGCGGCAACATGAGGTGGCAATTTGGATATATAGTTATATCGAACGGAGGAGCCTATGCGGTTTAGAGTATTCAAGGGGCTAGTGTTACCTGCTCAAGATGTTCCATTTCTAGCAATGAAACGCTCATTCGGGATAGCATTTCTTTTCCTGACTTGTAGTTGCTGCGCTCTCGCAAGCCCATGCGGAAGTTCCGGGACCACGTTGCAGGACTATATCAATGCTGGCACCTGCACGGATCTGGCGGGCGTTATGCTCTCGGATTTTTCGTTCAGTGTTATAGCGCCCGATGGCACGACCGTGCCGATTCGCGCGGCGAATATCAGCGTGCTGCTCTTCCCAAACCTGACGTCTGGGGGCACATTGCCTGAAGGTCTATCGGCGGGCAATGGAATAGGAGTTACGGATGGCGTTGAGTTCGTGTTCAACAATCAAGCTGCCAGTGGAGTCGGCCTCGTGGATTATCAGATTGGATTTACCTTCGACGACCCTAGCGGTGATCTGCGCGACATACTCGATCCCGGGCCGGTTAACATCACTACCGGTCTCTGCGTGGGGTCGGCGTTCGTCAACGGCGCCTGTTCTACCGGGGCGACGAGCGAGAGCGTATCTGAAGGCGCGCCCATTTCCAATCTTTTTGGCTCGGTGTCTTCCACAACATGGGGCATACAAAACAACATTATTCTGAACGCAGCCTTCGATACCACCAATTTTGGCATCGAGAACGATGTGGTGACGCTCAGCGAGACCCTAGAGCCCGCCGATGCACGGCTCGTTCTATGTGGACTGGCGGCGATCCTGCTTTACGGCCTACGGATTTCGCGGAACCGAAAGGTTGGCTAACTCGTCTTCCAAGGTCTTGCGGAGTCCATAAGACGGGCGTCCCGCCTTCGCAGGAGGCAATTGAGCCAAGGCTTTACGCTCCGTGTCGAGCGCTCTCGCGAGATCACCGTTCTTCTCATAGGCGATGGCCAGCACATGTAGGACGTTGGGATCCGTTTGGTGAGTCATGCTTGCGGCTTGGTGAGCATATTGCAAAGCACCGGGATTGTCGCGCAACTCCGGGAATGGAGTGGTGGCTAGTAGTTCGGCGTAGTCGCTAGCGGGCTGATAGGTCGCATCTTTGCGGTCCGCTTGCTGTTTCATCATCGCCAGTGCGCGCCGGGTCTCAATCCGTTGCTTGGTAATGTTGCCGCTGACCTCCAAAAGGCGGATCTCGCGAAATAGCGATTGCTCACGGTCGATCTGAAGCGCTTGGTTCTGCGGATCTACCTTGATCATGTCCTCGGTGATTTGCTGGCTTTGCTGCACAGACCTCAGCGCTTCGGCTGTTTTCCCTGAAGCGCTTTGCACTTCCGCCAGGCTCTTCCAGGCCTTCGCCAAATTGCGCTGCACGTCGGCAGTAGGATGAGCGTTGAAGAACTCCTGGTAAGTGGCAATCGACTTGCGGATCGTTTGTTCCGAGTCCGCGGGATCACCGCACAATGCGCTAAACTCAGCCACCAGTTCGCTCGCGAAGGCGATCTGGTAATTCTTTTTCTGGTAGGAAGCGGGCAGCCTTTCTACAGTGGCAAGAGCCTCGCGATAACTCTCCAGCGCACCCTCCGGGTCGGACGATAGCGCGCGAGTGTTTCCAATGCTCAGCCAGACCCTTCTCGTATCCAGCAGCGTTTTCTGATCGTAGGGTTGAACCGCCTGGACGGCGATGTTTACGCGGAACGCTTCGTCCAGGTGCTTCATCGCTTCCAACTTATTTCCGGTGGCGGCTAGCACCTGGCCCAGTGCGACGTTAGCTTGCACCACACCCCGCTGGTTTTCAATATCGTGCGGAGCGCCGCGCAGCAGATCCTCGGCGATCGCCAGCGCTTTGCCATAACTCACTTCGGCCTGGCCCGTTTCGCCCAAGCTGGCGCGGTAAAGACTCCCTTGCACCTCACCCGTCTTCATATAGCCGTTGAACAACTCGCGGCGCAGCGCTGGATCACTTTTCTCGCGCTCCAAGCTGTCCAGATATTGAAGGCCCTGTCGAGTGAGTTCCATGCGCGCCGGTGTTGGGCCGTCACGCAGCTTGTTGTCGAGTTCCGTTAGAGTCCAGTTTGCGAATGTCCGCAGATCGTCGAACCTGCGCTCGGCTGCCCGCTTTTCCTGAATGGAAGTCCAGCTAAGAAAGACTAGCAGTGCCAGCAACAGGACGCCTGCAGCGGTACTGGCTCTGTGCCGTTCGACAAACTTTGAAGCCCGGTACCTGACGCTAGCCTTGCGGGCCAGAATGGGCCGGCCTTCCAAAAATCGCCGAATGTCCTCGGCAAAGTGTTCGGCGGAAGCATAGCGCCGCCTAGGGTCCTTGCTCATCGCTTTCAAAGCGATGGTGTCGACATCGCCACGCAGCAGGCGCGCTTCCGCGGGCGGCAGCGCGTGCGCATGAACCGCGCACTGGCTTGGCCGTTCGGGCTCGCTTTCACAAATGGCCTGCTCCAACTCAAAAGCGTTGTTTGTTTTTGATTCGTAAGGGTGGCACCCTGTCAGCAGCCGGTAAAGAATCACGCCCAAGGAGTAGATGTCGCTGGCGGTCGTGACTGGCTGGCCGCGCACCTGCTCGGGGCTCGCGTATTCGGGGGTCATGGGCTGCATTTCCGTGCGCGTCAGCCCGATCGAATTCGCCAAGAACTCCGGTCGCAACAGTTTGGCGATGCCAAAATCCAAGAGTTTTGGAATCCCCTCTGCGGTGACCAGAATATTGCCGGGCTTCAAATCCCGATGCACGATCAGGTTCTGGTGTGCGTAATGCACCGCTCCGAGGACTGTTCTCAATAGCTCTAGCTTTTCCCGCAACTGCATTTTGCGGGCGGCGCAAAACTTGTCGATCGGCTGACCCTCGATATACTCCATCGCCAGCCAGGGAACGCCATCTTCCGTGTTCCCGCCGTCGAGCAGATTGACGATGTTCGGGTGATTGAGCACTGCCAGCAACTGCCGCTCGTTTTGAAATCGACGCAATACGTGCTCTTCGATCAGCCCCGCTCGTATGGCTTTAAGTGCAACACGCTTGCGAAACTGGTCGTCGTCTCGCTGCGCCAGATAGACCGCGCCCATTCCCCCAGAGCCAATCCGACGCAGGACTTTGTACGATCCTATGCGGCGGCCGATCAGGGGATCGGCTGGACCAGTCATACCGACTGTGATGGCTCCGGCGGGCGGGTGCTCGAGGAAGCTGTCGAGGCCCGTGCTGGCCAGCAGAGAACTGACTTCTTCATACACGGAGAGCCGAGTGCCGCAGAGCTCGCGCAAGTACTGCTCGCGATGGGGCGGCTCGCGTTCGAGAACCAGCGCGAAGATTCGTTTCGCCTCGTCCCTGGCCGAGCGTTCTTGGCTAATGCCCGGTTGCATGGGTGGTCCCCTGCGATCTCATGTCTCTGGCCAGCCAAGCCTTGGCGTGGCTCCACTCGCGCTTCACGGTGGCCGTGGAAATACCCATGAGTTCCGAAGTTTCTTCCACATTCAGACCGGCGAAGAAACGTAACTCCACCAGGCGGCATTGTTCGGCGTCGACGGCCGCTAGCCTGTGCAGACTTTCATCCAGGATCAACACTGTATCGAGGTTGTCTTCGGTCAACAGCAGTTTGTCTTCCAGAGTCACCGGGAAGGCGCCGCTGCCGCGTTTCAAAGAGTTGTGCTCGCGAGCGTAATCGAGGAGGATGCGGCGCATCACGCGCGCCGCGGTGCCGAAAAAGTGAGCGCGCCCCTGCCAGACGATGTCTTCGCCAGCCAACCGCAGATACGCTTCGTGAACCAACACGGTGGCTTGCAAAGTGTGGTTTGGCCGTTCGCGTCGCATGCAGCGGCCCGCCATAGCGCGCAGTTCCTGATAGATGAGTTCGATCAGGCGCGCGGAATCGTCGCTCTTCCGCTCAGGCAGTTTCCTGAGCAGTCGGGTTACTTCTCCCGGACCTTGCCGGGTTTGCTCCAGCTTAGTGGCGACCGTCTCCCAGCCCAGTGCGTTGTACATACTCGCGCTATCCGCATAGCAATTACTAGAGCCACCGACATTTCGATCGGCGGGTGAGCCAGCAGCATCGGAAGAAGGTGGTGGCAGAGGGTTGGTCGACGTGTTTTTTCTCACTTTTCGTCGGTTTTTGAGATGAAGCTACGGGTCAACTAGGAGCACGAGTTTGGCCAAACGAGCGGAGGCTGATTTTTCCTGGTTTTGACGGAGTATTAGCTCGGGGATTATCTTATCGGAACAAATGCAGGTGAACTGATTGGATAACTGCCTTGTTACCGAGGCGCTCGGGGTGCAGTGGGTTACTTCTGCCAGACCTGGCTGCAAACCTTAGGCGATTGGGAATTGCAGCGTGGTGTGAATTTTCTTGATCCCGTTTTTTCGACAGTTCCGCATTCGAGGGTGAAGCCGCCATGCGGAAAGCTTGTCGGACTCTGAAAAACAGAAAAGGAAAACTCTCAAATGAAACTTATGACTCTCTCTCAAAAACTCGTCGGCGCTGCGCTAAAGGCGTCTCCGCTGGCTCTCGTCGTGACATGCCTGTTAGCCATGTCACCCATGGCTGTCGCACAACAGATGGAGTGGACCACGCCGCCGTTGCAGGAACACCGGGCTGTGGTGGGCTCGGCCGGGGGCAGTGTTAAAGATCCTCAGGCCCTGTCGGTCACGATTCCCACGTCAACCTTCAGCCACGTGGCTACGAAGGACGGCAAAACATACACGAGCACGATCGTCGGAACGAATCCGTTTGATCCTAGCGGCCTGAATCCGCTAAGTTCGGGTAGCTGGAGCAGCAGTCCGCCGATCAACGCCGTCGTAGTGCCGGTTGTCTTCACGACCGGGGCCTTCACCTTTGATCCGACTGTCGGCGATCCAAACGATAGCAACGTTTCTGCGTTGACCAGGTTTCAGAACTCCCCGATTACTAACAATATGAACCAGACTGTATTTAACCAACCTATGGGGAACACTCAGTTCATCAACGCTTTCCGGAGAGCTGAGTTCTGGAACACGATAGGCCAAAGTTCAGCCTACCAGAACCCGATCAATTTCACGTATGCGCCGAAGTTGACTATAACAGGAGCCCCACTTACTGTCTTCCATTTGCCAATCCCAGGGACGACTCTGTACAGAGATTTGGGCACTCTTCCTCCCGGTCAACTGCAAGCGTTCCTGGAGAGCGCCGTCATACCGTCCCTTCAGAGTGAGGGAGTAATCGGTCCTAAAGAGTTCGTCATTTTCCTGTTCCACAACGTGGTACAGGCGCCGCCTACTTTGCCGCTGACGCTAGTTACAGCCGGCTATCACGGTGCCGTCGGCAAACCGGTCCAGACCTATGCGGTTGTGGACTGGGACACGACATCCTTGATTGGCGCTCCCGACGCCACAGTGGCGAGCCATGAGATCGCCGAGTGGATGGACGATCCGCTGGGGACGAATTTAGCTCCTGCCTGGGGTTACCTGGGTGAATTCCCAACGAGTTGCTCCAACCTTTGGGAATCAGGCGATCCGATGACAGGCTATCTGATGCCAACGACCTATATTGTGCCCACAGATCCTCTTAAGTATCCCTATCACTTGCAGGAGTTGGCCTACTTTAGCTTTTTCTTCAATAGTCCAACCGACCCTTCGGTAGGCGCGAGTTACTACATCTACAAGGATGGGACGTACACAATGGGGCAACACGGTTTTCAGGCCGCCAATGTGTGCCCGCCCGGTGGTCTTGCGCCGTTCGGAGGCAAGTGGTAATAACCCCGAAAGGCTGTCTAAGCCCGGCAGGCGGTTCTGAAACACCAGAACCTTCTGCCGGGTTCTTTTCGGACCGCCTTGAGTTCTCCGCCGCTATATATTGAATCTATGGCTCAAACAGACGGCGCAGTCTCCACCGAATTCTCCGCTCAAAAACTTCCCGAAGGTGTTTTAGATATGACCACCACCGCACCCACCGTGCTCGAAGGTCAAAAGGTCTTCGTCTATTACAACGGGCCCACCGATCAACTCAGCGGCATCTCCGCAGGCGCCTGCATCCTCGATCCCGGTGCGAGTCCACACCCGCCTCATCGCCATCCCGAGGAGGAGTTTCTCATCATCGGCGAAGGTACCGGTGAAATTGAATGCGATGGCAAGGTCACCAAAGTTGGACCCGGCGCCATGATGTACTGCGCGGGCAACACCTTGCACGGCATCATCAACACCGGCAAAGTCCCCATGACTTTCTATTGGTCCAAATGGATAGCGAAAGGCTTCTCCGCTTAACGCCCATGTCTGAAACCGCGTTCCACCACATGCAAGTCACGGTGAGCGATATTGAGAAATCGCGCGCCTTCTACGGTGGCTTCCTTGGTCTCCCCGAAATGACGCGGCCGGAGTTCCCATTCCCGGGCGCGTGGTTCCAACTCGCGCACGGTCAGGAACTGCATATTGTTCGCGTACCCGAACCGCTGTGGCGTCCGCCCGCCGCCATGGAGATCTTCGAAACCCACATCGCTCTCCGCGTCCCCAGTTTTCGCGCGGCGCTCGACAAACTGCACGCTGCTGGCTTTCACGAAGATCTGCCCGATGATCATCCTCTGAAGATGGTGATCAAAGCACACCCACCCACTGGTTATCCTCAAGTCTATTTCTTCGACCCCGACCGTCATCTGGTGGAGTGGA